>JAIOXB010000019.1 GCA_021741825.1 Microbacteriaceae bacterium | reverse complement strand
AGCCGATCCCGCTGAAGCGGATTCGTTTACTCGTGTCGTTGTATCGTGGTCTCGACCTCGAGGACGCCCTCGCGACGCTGCGTCGCACCGGCTCTCACGTGGCTCGCGTGTCCGATCGCAGCGGTGCCACGGTCGGCCTGTTGTTTCTTGAGGACATCATCGAGGAACTCATCGGCGAAGTCCAAGACGCGACTCGTCGTCGCTAGGGCTGGGCGCGCAGGTACTGGTCAGGCCAGTACGGGAGCGAGTAGCCGAGTGCCGTCGAGGCACGAAGTGCGAAGTGCGGATCGCGCATGAGCTCACGGCCGAGCATCACGGCGTCGGCTTTGCCCGATTCGACAATCTCGTTGGCTTGCTCGGGAAGAGTGATGAGGCCGACGGCGTTGGTTGGCATCTCGGCGGTTCGGCGAATCGTGTCCGCGAACTCGACCTGGTAACCGGGCCCGGTCGGAATCGAAATACCGGGGGCAATCCCTCCCGTTGACGTGTCGATGAGGTCAGCGCCATCGTCGTGAAGCCATTCTGCGATGGTAGCCACGTCGGTGACGGTGATGCCGCGCTCGTCCCAGTCCGTCGCGCTTACTCGCACGAACAGCGGGACGGCATCGCCGATTTCCTCGCGGACCGCCCGAACGACGCGGCGAATCAGACGTGCACGGTTCTCGAGTGACCCGCCGTAGTCGTCGGTTCGCTCATTCGCAAGGGGGGACAGGAATTGGTGCACAAGGTATCCGTGCGCGGCGTGGATTTCGACCAGGTCGAAACCCGCCGAGATTGCGCGCCGAGCGGCCTGGACAAAGTCGTCCACCACGGCGTCGATTCCCGCGACATCCAATTCCTCTGGGACGTCATAGTCGCCGAACGCCACGGCGCTGGGCGCAACGGTCGTCCACCCACCCTGGTCGGCAGGGGTCGAATCCTCGTAGTCGACTCCCCAGCCAGGGGCGGTCGAGCCTTTACGACCGGCGTGCGCGAGTTGAACTCCCGCGACAACTCCCTGCGAGTGAATGAAATCGGTGATGCGCTTCCACGCGACAACCTGCTCGTCGTTCCAGATACCCACGTCGTGAGGCGAAATGCGACCCACGGCACTGATGCTCGTCGCCTCGGCCATGACCAGACCCGCGCGCCCGATTGCGAATGATCCCAAATGCACCATGTGCCAGTCGGTCGGAACGCCGTCCGTCTTCGCAGAATACTCGCACAGGGGTGACAGCCAGATTCGGTTACGAAACGTCACACCGCGAATCGTCATCGGTTGAAAAAGGGCGGGGATGCTCATCGGACTCCTTCGGGCAGAGTGATAGTTTATGGCACGCGCTCTGCGGAATAGGCTGGTCACATGGGTGTCGAAGTGTTTGCCGAGAGCGAAGCCGCTTTCGAGTATCGCGCGCCCACGGCACAGGACCACAAATACTCGCGTGGTGTCGTCGGGCTCGCGACCGGATCGACCGCCTACCCCGGTGCCGCGCTGCTGGGAGTCGATGGCGCGCTGTCGACCGGAATCGGCATGGTTCGTTACGTCGGCCCCGAAGAGGCAACCCGCCCGCTTCTCGTTCGACGCCCCGAGGCGGTTCTCGGTGCTGGACCGGTGTCCGCCTGGGTTGTGGGTTCCGGCATGTCCGATACCGACACGGAGTCGATGAACCGCGCGCGCCGCGCGATGGACGAGGGGAAACCCACCGTTGTCGATGCCGGCGCACTGAGCCTGTTGCCCCACGCCGGGCTCATCCTTGCAACACCCCACGCCGGCGAGATGGCGAAGGTTTTCGGGGTAACGCGCGAGTCCGTCGAAGGCGCACCGGCCGAATATGCCCTGCTCGCTGCCTCTCAGTGGAATGCCACCGTCCTCCTCAAGGGTTCGACGACGTTTATCGCCAATCAATTCGGTGACGAGTTCTCGGTGGCGTTGGCGACGCCGTGGTTAGCGATCGCCGGAGCGGGTGATGTACTCGGCGGAGTGCTCGGTTCGATGATTGCGACGCGCGCGAAAGATATCGCCGCCGATCAGCGAGTGCTTGCTCGAATCGCGGCGTCGTCGGTCGTCATCCACTCGCTCGCCGCCCAGGCCGCGTCCGCCGGTGGGCCGTTCCTGTTGGAACAACTCGTCGCACAGATTCCCGCTGTCATTCGTAATCTTCTCGCGCGATGAGCCCTCTGCGGACGCTCGCGGTCTGGGCGACGTTTTCGATTGTTCACGCCATCCTGATTCTCGAAAACTTGTTCGCGCCGAACCAACCGCTCGGAGATGTTCAGAACACTTATCCTGCGTGGTGGTCGATGGCGCTGGAGGGCTTCGGATTTCCGGGTCTTTCGGCAGACGGTGTTTACCCTTATCTTGCGCTCGGTCCAATCGCCGTCGCGGCGGGTGGGGTCGGCGCATGGTTCGCGCTGATAATCGCGCTTGATGCGATCGCTGTGGTGTTGTTGGCACGGCGCAGCGAACTCGCCACGTATGTCTGGCTCGGATTTCAACTTGTGCTCGGGCCAATCGCCCTTGGCCGAATCGATGCGGTCACCGTTGCACTCGCGATTATTGTCGTTGCAATCATCGACCGCGCTCCGCGAACCGCGGGGACACTCATTGCCGTTGCGACGTGGGTCAAGGTGTGGCCGATTGCGTTGGGTGTTGCGGCGCTTCGATCGCCCCGATTCGGGGCTCTTGCGCGCTCGTCAATCACCGTGGCGATCGGATTTGCTCTAGTGGGGATTGCGATTGGCGACCGACTGTCCGTCTTCAGTTTTTTCGGCGAGCAACAGGGCCGAGGAATCCAAGTCGAGGCCGTCGCAGCCACTCCGTGGTTGTGGGATGCCTGGTCGGGTGGCGCCTCCGTCATCACATTTTCACCGGACATCTACACCTTCGAGATCGACGGGCGCGGCACCGAGCTCGTGGCCGGACTGCTGACCGCAGTGCAGGTGTGCTTGCTCCTCGGCATCGTCGCACTGTTGTTGTCACATCGCCGGACCGTCGGTGCGGTCTCGGGGGCATCATTCGGTTATGCGCTTCTCGCGATTGTTGCACTGTTGGTCTCGGTGAACAAAGTGGGGTCACCGCAGTTCGTGGCGTGGTTCGCCGTGCCGCTCGTCGCGATTGTGCTGGTCAACGGTCAACGGTCAACGACAGTGCTCGTCGCCCTCATCGGCTCGATCGCGACTCTGACGCACGTGATTTACCCGCACGCCTACTTCGCGTTTCTCGAACTTCGAACCATCCCGCTCGTGCTCATCACCATTCGGAATCTCGTCGAGGTCGCACTTCTCATCACGACTCTTGTCGTGCTCGTGATGCAGTTACGAGTCGAGAAGTTGGCGTATCAATTCGCCAACCTCGGCATCGGCGATAAGGAAGGCGTCGTGCCCGTACGGTGACGACATGACGTGCGCGTCGCGACCCCCGAGGTGGTTGGGCAGGTATTCGGCCAGTGTGACCTGCTGTTCGAGAGGAAAGAGTCGGTCCGAGTCCACCCCGACAACAAGAGACCGCGCGGTGACGGTTCCGAGAACGTCCTTAAGTGAACCGCGGTCACGTGTCACGTCGTGAGAACTCATTGACTCGACGAGAGTGATGTACGAATTGGCGTCGAACCGCCGCGTGAATTTGTTCCCGTGGAAATCCAAATACGATTCGACCGCAAATCGACCGCCCTCACCCAGAGGACTGATGCCGCTCTGCCACGCGCGATCGAAACGGTCGTTGAATTCTGCCGGGGATCGATACGACAACATCGCGAGACGACGCGCGAGCGAAAGACCGCGATAGGGGCCTTCCTCGTTCTCGTAGTAGTCGCCGCCCGAAAACCACGGGTCCATTCGAATCGCTTCGATTTGGACAGAGTTCAGCGAAATCTGATCGGCGCTGGTGACACCGCACGTAGCCAGCAATCCAACTCGTTCGACGTCGTCAGGGTAGGTGACGGCGTACTCGAGTGCGCTCATTCCGGCGGCGCTTCCGCCGATGACGGCAGCCCAGCGAGCGATACCGAGTTGCCCGGCGAGCTTCTTCAACGCGAGGGTTTGGTCTCGGACGGTGAGGTACGGGAATCGCGATCCCCACTCGCGTCCGTCGCTGGTCACCGTCGACGGTCCCGTCGAGCCTTGGCAACCACCGAGAGTGTTGGGGCAGATGACGAACCACTTCGTCGTGTCGATCCCGAGCCCGTCACCGACGACACCGCCCCACCATCCGTCGGTGACGTGTCCCGGACCGGCGGATCCGACGACATGGGAATCCGCGGTGAGCGAGTGAATGATCAGAACAGCGTTCGACAGGTCGGCGTTCGGCGTTCCCCACGTCTCGTAGGCGAGGCGCGCACGCGGAAGGGTCGAACCCGATTCGAGTACGAGGTCGCCCAATTGCGCGAATTGGCGATTTCCGGGGTGGTCGCCGTCACGCCACGCGCCAGTGATGGGCGGGGCTCCGAGGGCGCGAACGGTTCCCTCGGTCACAAAGGCCGAGGGAACGGTCTCTTCCGACGTCTGCCAATCCATGGTTCGCCTAGTCTCTCACGTCCAACGCCTACGGGGTCGGACCTCTCGATCCGACCCCGCACGACGAGGAGAACTACTTGGCTTTGCGCGCGGCTGCGAATCCAGCCTCGAGGTCAGCGATGATGTCGTCGATGTGCTCGAGCCCGACCGAGAGACGCACAAGTCCGGGTGTGACACCGGCGCTGAGTTGTTCTTCGGGAGAGAGCTGCGAGTGCGTCGTCGACGCGGGGTGGATGATGAGCGAGCGAACGTCACCGATGTTGGCGACGTGGCTGAACAACTTCGTCGACTCAACGAGCGCACGACCGGCCTTCACGCCGCCCTTGAGTTCGAACGAGAGGACGGCTCCTGAACCCTTGGGGGCGTACTTCTGGCCGGCCGTGAACCACGGGCTCGACTCGAGTCCCGCGTGGAACACGGTGGCGACATCGGCGTGACCCTCGAGCCAGCGCGCAACCGCGTTCGCGTTCTCGACGTGGCGCTCCATGCGAAGCGACAGCGTCTCGATGCCCTGCAGAATCGCCCACGCGTTGTCAGGCGATACTGCCGCACCGGTGTCGCGCAGCAACTGAACGCGCGCCTTGATGATGTAGGCGATTCCGTCACCCAGAACGGTCGTGAACGACGCACCGTTGTAGGACGGGTCGGGCTCGGTCAGTCCGGGGAACTTCTCGACGTTCTTCGACCAGGCGAACTTTCCGCCATCGACGATTGCACCAGCAACGACGGTTCCGTGTCCACCGAGGAACTTGGTGGCCGAGTGAATGATGATGTCGGCTCCGTGTTCGAACGGACGGATCAGGTACGGGGTGGCGATGGTGTTGTCGACGATGAGGGGAACACCGGCATCGTGCGCAACCTTCGAGACGCCCTCGATGTCGAGGATGTTGATGCGCGGGTTCGCGATCGTCTCACCAAAGAACAATTTGGTGTTGGGGCGAACGGCGGCCTTCCACTCGTCGAGGTTGTCCTGGTCGTTGACGAAGGTCACCTCGATACCGAGCTTTGCGAGGGTGTAATGGAAGAGGTTGTAGGTTCCGCCGTAGATGCTCGACGACGAGACGATGTGGTCGCCAGCACCCGCGATGTTGAGAACCGCGTAGGTCGTGGCGGCTGAACCCGACGCAACCAAGAGCGATGCGGTTCCGCCCTCGAGAGCCGTGATTCGCTGTTCGGCGACATCCTGGGTCGGGTTCATGATGCGGGTGTAAATGTTTCCGAACTCGGCGAGCGCAAAGAGGTTCTTTGCGTGGTCCGAGTCGTTGAAGACGTACGCGGTGGTGCGATACACGGGGACGGCACGAGCATTCGTGACGGGATCCGGCGCTGCGCCCGCGTGAATCTGCTGGGTTTCAAACTTCCACGACATGTGGGCTCCTTCGGTTGGGTTCCCTTCACAGTAGGGAGCGCGCGAAGCCAGCACTACCCCCGGCGAAACATTGCGTAACCGAAGGATTATTCGCGCGCGAGAGACTTCTGCATCATGACAACACCGATCCACTCGTCGAATTTGCGCCCGACGTTGTGCATTTCGCCCACGCGCGCAAAGCCCGCCTTGTCGTGAAGTCGAATCGACGGGACCGCGTCCGGTGTGTTGGCAATGACGGCAACGACCTCGCGAACGCCGGCGATTGCTCCGAGGCGACAGAGCTCTTCCAGCATCGTGCCGCCAATTCCCGCGCCGCGCGCGTCTGGGCGCAGGTACAGCGTGTTCTCCATGGTCGTGTCATACGCCGCCTTCTCGCGGAACGTTGACAGGTACGCGTAGCCGACGAGTTCGCCGTCCCGCTCGGCGACGATGAACGGCATCCCGAGTGCTGAGACCGTTTCGATCTTGTGAGCCATGTCGTCTGTCGACCACACGTCGAGGTCAAACGTGACGTTCGAGGTTTCGATGTAGTGGTTGTAAATGCCGAGGAGTGCGAGCGCGTCAGCGTTGGTGGCTGGTCGGAACGTCACTCCATTCATTCCGAAAGTCTAAATGCGCCAGTCGATCGGCGGGGCGCCCTGGGCGACGAGTAGGTCGTTGACCTGCGAGAACGGACGCGAGCCGAAAAAGCCTCGGCGTGCGGAAAGGGGCGAGGGGTGGGCAGACTCGATCAGTTCGACTCCGTTCAACAGCGGAACCGCCCACTGAGCGTCGCGCCCCCACAACACGGCGACGAGGGGTCCGCCGCGTTCGGCGAGTGCCCGGAGCACCGCACCCGTCACGTCTTTCCACGGCCACGATCGGTGCGAACCGGATTCGCCCTGGCGGACTGTCAACGACGTGTTGAGAAGCAAAACACCCTGATCGGCCCATCGCGAAAGGTCGCCGTGTTCCGCGGGCTCAACCCCGAGGTCGTCCCGCAGTTCGGCATAGATGTTCGCGAGACTTCGGGGAAGTGGGCGAACGTTTCGGTTCGTTGAAAACGCGAGCCCGACCGCGTGCCCGGGCGTCGGGTAGGGGTCTTGGCCGACGATGACGACTCGAACGGACTCAATCGGAACGCCAAATACACGGAAGATGTCGGTGCGGTCTGGTGCGTGGGTTATGCCGGTGGCGCGTTCCGCCTCGAGTCGATGGGCGATGTCATCGAGCGCGTCAGCCGCACGACCGAACGCGGGGAGCCAACTGGGGTGGACGCCCGCGAGGAGGTCCTTGTTCACGACCTAGTTGTAGTTCGCGCTGTGAACGGCCTTGGCGAGGCTGACAATTTCCAGGAACGCGTCTTCGCCGCCTTCCGCCGACAGCACGGAAATCCACGAATCGACGGCGAGCACGTTGTAGGTCGCCGTGGTTTGCCCACCGCTGACACCAATAACTCCGAGTGTGACGTCTCCGCGTTCGTCCGTTGACTGCGCGAGTCCCTGAGAGGTGAGGTCGTCAACGATTTGCGCGCGGGTGGTCGCGTCCAACGGCGCAGCAGAGACGAGGGCGACGACAGTCAAGAGAGTGGGGTCTTCGTTGTCAACCCCGAAGTAACACGAGATTCCACCTGCGTCCATTTCCGGCGTCGGTTCGGTGATGAGTTCGTTGCCGTACTTCCCGCCGGGGCCAGCCAACAGGATGATGCCGTCCGCGGCAAACTTGTTGACCTGTTTGGCGGGCAAAATGCCGGTGCAGTCGTCGGGCATCGAGAAGAACTCTGTGGGTTCGGGGGCCTCGGTCGGTTCGACGGTCGGCTGAGTAGTCTCGCTCGCGGTCGGCTCTGTCGTGGGGGTGACGCTGGGGGCGCAGCCTGTCATGAGAAACGCGAAAACGGCGAAGGGCGCAATGACCCCTACCGCTCGGAATTTCGATCGCGACGTCATACTCCCGAATCTACCCGCCCGCGGTCGCCCTTCCGACGAAGGTTCTGTGACGATTTGGTTACGAAAAAACGTCACCGACACAGGTCGATCGTCGCGGAATTCTCGGTCCAGAGGGCTGGCGGGACGGTGTCACCGACGAGGGTCAACAGAGTTTGTACGTCGCGGGCATCGCGTTCGATTTCGTTTGCGTCGACCGACAAGATTTCGCTCGCAGCGGACACATCCATGTCGAGGTCGCGCAAGTCGAGGTCGCCGAGCTTCGGAAGGGTGCCGACGGGGCTGTCCACTCCGCCGATCTCTCCGCGCATGCGATCCATCATCCATTTGACGACCCGAATGTTGTCGCCGAAGCCCGGCCACATGAATCGGCCTTCGTCATCGCGGCGGAACCAGTTCACGTGGAAGATTCGGGGAAAACGTCCGGAAACGCGGAGGCGCTCGCCGATGGACAGCCAGTGTGCCCAGTGGTCGCCCACGTTGTACCCGGTGAAGGGTGCCATGGCGAAGGGGTCGCGTCGGAGTTCACCGAGGGTTCCTTCGGCAGCGGCGGTGCGCTCCGACGCCATCGTGGCGCCGAGGTAAACCCCGTGAGTCCACGAGCGGGCTTCCGTGACGAGGGGCATGGTGTCCGATCGGCGACCGCCGAAGACGATTGCGTCGACGACAACTCCGCGCGGGTCAGCCCACTCGCTCGCGGCGGTCGGGCACTGGTCAATTGCGACGGTGAACCGTGAATTGGGGTGTGCTGCCGGGGTCTTCGACTCGGGCGTCCAGCCCTGTCCGGTCCAGTCGGTGAGGTGCGCGGGCTTTTCCTTGGTGAGGCCCTCCCACCACACGTCGCCGTCGTCGGTCAGTGCGACGTTCGTGAAGATGGTGTTGCCCCACAGCGTCTGTATCGCGACGGGGTTGGTCGCATCACTGGTTCCCGGTGCGACACCAAAGAATCCGGCCTCGGGGTTGAGTGCGCGCAACAATCCGTTCTCGTCAATCCACATCCACACGATGTCGTCACCGAGGGTTTCGACCTGCCAACCCGGCAGGGTGGGCTGCATCATGGCGAAGTTGGTTTTCCCGCATGCGCTGGGGAACGCCGCCGCAATGTGCGCGACCTGTCCTTCCGGAGACGTGATTCGCACGAGCATCATGTGTTCGGCGAGCCAACCCTCGTCGCGCGCCATCGCCGACGCGATTCGCAGGGCGAAGGATTTCTTGCCCAAGAGAGCGTTTCCGCCGTAGGCCGATCCGAACGACCAAATTTCGCGGTCTTCGGGGAAGTGGCTGATGTATTTGGTCTCGTTGCACGGCCAGGGGACATCCTTCTCGCCCTGCGCGAGAGGTGCGCCGACGGTGTGAACGGCCTTGACCCACGGAGCACCGTCTTCGATGACGTCCAACGCGACCCGTCCCATGCGTGTCATCATTCCCATCGAGACGACCACATACGGCGAATCGGTAATCTCTACTCCGACGCGAGTGACGGGCGATCCGACCGGGCCCATTAGGAACGGAATGACGTACAGGGTTCGGCCGCGCATCGATTCGGCGAAAAGCCCCGAGAGCGTCGAACGCATCTCGTCGGGGTCGACCCAATTGTTCGTCGGACCCGCATCACGTTCGGACCGCGAGCAGATATAGGTGCGTCCCTCGACGCGAGCCACGTCGTCGGGGTTGCTGCGGGCGAGGAAAGAATTCGGGCGAAGCTCGCCATCCAGCGGGATGAGCGTCTTGGACGCAATCATCTCGGCGATGAGTTCTTGGCGCTCGCCGAGCGAACCGTCAACCCACTGAATTCGTTCGGGCTTTGTGACGCGAGCGATCTCGGACACCCAATCGCGAAGGTCTGCCCGAGTCGTCGGCGGCACAGGCGCAGTTTCCGTCACGGGGGACTCTGTGGGGGTTGATGTCGAGGGCATAGGTAAAGAATTCTCCTAAAAATGCCAACACACTGACAATTTGCGACGAAAGAAATTGATTTCTTGCGTTTTATGAAACTTTTGGCGTATTCTGGCACCATGAACACGTCCCCCACACTGGGCCGGCGAATCCGGCACTTCCGCCAGCGCGCGAATCTGACGCTCGATGCTCTGAGCGACAAGGTCGGACTTTCCGGAAGCCAATTGTCGATTATCGAAAATGGCAAGCGTGAGCCCAAGATCGGGCTCGTCACCTCGATCGCCGCGGCACTCGGGGTCAGCGTTGCGACACTTCTCGAGACCGGCGCACCGGACGAACGCAGTGCGAAAGAACTCGAGCTCGACGAACTGCAACACTCGGCGCTCGCGACGCGACTGGGGATTCCGTCGACTCGTGTCGGAAAGACCATGAGTGACGAGACCCTCGACGCGCTCTTGGGACTGCATCGCGAAATCGTGCGACGCGAGACGACCGCGATCGCAACCCCGGAGGAAGCCCGTCGCGCCAACACCGAACTTCGGCACGCCATGCGGGACATCAACAATTACCGTCCCGACCTCGAGGAGATTGGGCAAGACCTATCGGACCAGGTTGGACACACCACGGGCGCTCTAACGCACCGCGAGATGAGCCAGATGGCGGAACGTTTTGGACTCGAGATCATTTATGTGGACGACCTGCCGGAATCCGCGCGCAGCATCACCGATTGGGCGAACGGACACGTATACCTGCCGCCGGCGTCGATTCCCGGTGGTCACGGTCTGCGGTCGATGGCGATTCAGTCGATTGCCCACCGAGTCCTGGGGCACAGTGTTCCTTCGAGCTATGCGGAGTTCTTGCAACAACGCCTCGAGATCAACTATGTGGCGGCGGCTGCCATCATGCCGGGACGCCAAGCCGTCGAATTCCTGACCAAAGCAAAGGCCGATCGCAACATCGCCGTGGAGGATTTCCGTGATGCGTTCGGGGTGACCCACGAGTTCGCGTCGATGCGGTTTACGAACCTCGCAACGAGCCACCTCGACATTCCGGTCCACTTCTTGCGGGTTGGCGACGAGGGCGCGGTCTATAAGGCCTACGAAAACGACGGACTGCCGATCCCGACAGACGTCACCGGGGCGGTTGAAGGACAGCGGCTCTGTCGGCAGTGGAGCGCACGCGTTGCACTCGAACGGGTCAATCGCACCACCGAATACCACCAGTACACCGACACCCCCGACGGCACGTTCTGGGAATCGTCCCAAACGGGATCCGGTGTCGACGGCAGTTTTTCGATCACCGTGGGAGTGCCGTTCGCGGACTCGAAGTGGTTTCGCGGACGCGACACCGCCGATCGCAAGGTGTCGACCTGCCCCGACCCGACCTGTTGCGTACTGCCGGCCGAAGAGCTTACCGCGAAATGGTCGGGCAACACGTGGACGAGCGCGGCGATGCACTCTCACGTGCTCACGCCACTTCACCGCGGAAGTTTCCCCGGAGTAGACGATCGAGCGGTGTTCGAGTTCCTCGAGCGGCACTCCGCGCAGTAGTACGCTGGTCTCACAAGCCCCTTTAGCTCAGTGGATAGAGCGTCTACCTCCGGCGTAGAAGGTCGCAGGTTCGAATCCTGTAGGGGGTACCCCTGAACTCACCTGATGAGCGACTTAAGATGGACGTATGAACCCCGACGCGCTGAGCACCGCCATTGCCGAGGCGACGCGCACGGTCATCGGCGCTCGCGATGAAGCAATCGCGGCGAGCATCGTCGATTCGGATGTGGCGCTCGAGCGCCCCAAGAACCGCGATCACGGGGATTGGGCGACCTCGATCGCGCTGAAGGTCGCTAAGCGCGTTGACATGAACCCGCGCGATGTCGCTTCCGAACTTCACGCCGCCCTCTCGGCGATTGCGGGCATCAAGGCCGTTGACATCGCGGGTCCCGGCTTCCTCAACATCACTCTGGATGCCTCGGCAGCCGGCGAAATCGCTCGAACAATCATTACCGCGGGGAACACCTTCGGTCACAACGACACCCTCGCCGGGCAGTCCATCAACCTTGAATTCGTTTCGGCCAACCCCACCGGGCCGCTGCACATCGGCCACACCCGCTGGGCTGGGCTGGGCGATTCGATTGGTCGGGTTCTGCGGGCGTCCGGCGCATCGGTCGCGAGTGAGTTCTACATCAATGACGCCGGGGCACAGATGGACGTCTTTGGCGAATCAGTTCTTGCGGCAGCGCTCGGTGAACCGACCCCCGAGAACGGCTATCCGGGGGAGTACGTCCAAGAACTGGGCACGTCGGCATTGGCGCAACGCCCAGACCTCGGCGACCTTCCGCGCGACGAGGCCATCGTGATCGCCCGGGACATCGGTTATGAATTGCAAGTGCAGGAAATCAAGGATTCGCTCGCGCGGTTCAACGTCGAATTCGATGTCTGGTTCAGCGAACGCACGCTGCACGCGGGTGGCGACGACTCGCTCATCGAAAAAGCCATCGAACGACTTCGAGCACAGGGTCACGTCTACGACGAAGATGACGCGGTCTGGGTTCGCACGACCGACTTCGGTGACGACAAAGACCGTGTGATTCGCCGGGGTAACGGAATCTATACGTATTTCGCCGCCGACGCCGCGTATTACTTGTCCAAGGGTGACCGCGGTTACCAGCACAAGATTTACCTACTGGGGGCCGACCACCACGGGTATGTGCACCGCTTGAAAGCGCTTGCCGGTTCGGCCGGCGATGACCCCGACAACGACATCGAGGTCCTGATTGGGCAGCTCGTCAGTATCAACGGTGCCAAGTTGTCCAAGCGCGCGGGGAACATCATTGAGCTCGACGACTTGCGCGAATGGCTCGGCACCGACGCACTGCGCTATTCGCTCGCGCGGTACCCGGCGGATTCGCCGTTGTCGCTTGACCCGGAACTTTTGACCAAGAAGTCGAACGACAACCCCGTGTTCTATGTGCAGTATGCGCACGCTCGAACCTGTGCGGTCGCGCGAAACGCCGTCACCGCCGGAGTCGACCGATCGGTGTTCCGCGCCGAGCTACTCGACCACCAGACCGAGGCCGACCTCGCGAACGCACTTGCCGATTTCCCGCGCGTGGTTGCACAGTCGGCAACTCTGCGCGAACCACACCGCGTCGCCCGATACCTCGAAGAACTCGCGGCCTTCTATCACCGCTGGTACGACAACTGCCGTGTGACGCCGCTCGGTGACGACGAGGTTGACGATGCACACCGCACTCGACTGTGGCTCAACGATTCCGCCGGACAGGTTTTGCGCAACGGCCTCGACCTGCTGGGCGTCAGCGCACCGGAGCGAATGTGAGCCAGTTCACGCCAGAACAGAGTGCCGCGATTCGCGCGGAGTTTCCCCAATTGTCGGAAACCGTGAGCGGGCATCCACTCGTTTATCTCGACACGGCGGCGACGAGCCTCCGACCGCGAATTGCGGTCGACCTCGAATCCGAATTCGCACTTCGACACACCGCCGCGGTCAATCGAGGCGCGCACTCGCTCGCCGCCGAAGCGACCGAGGCCTACGACGATGCGCGCGCATCGATTGCCGCGTTCGTCGGCGCTCGACCGAACCAACTCGTCTTCACGTCCAATGCGACCGAATCGATCAACCTCGTCGCCCTCGCCGTTCAATTGGCGTCCGCCGTCGGTTCGCCCGCGCGATTCGCTCTCGCGGCCGGCGACGAAATCGTGGTGACCGAAGCAGAACACCACGCGAATCTCATTCCGTGGCAAGAGGTCGCCCGGCAGACCGGTGCGGTCATTCGGGTTGCCGCGGTTACCGATAGCGGAGAACTGACCGCCGAGGCCGTGCAATCGGTGATGTCCGATCGAACGCGAATCGTCGCGGTGTCCTCCGTGTCCAACGTGCTCGGAATCACGAATCCCGTGCGCGCCATCGCTGACCTCGGCCGAGCGGCCGGCGCAATTGTCGTCGTCGACGCGTGCCAGTCCGCCGCGCACGGACGCCTCGATGTCAACTCATACGGTGCTGATTTCGTCGTGTTCTCGGCTCACAAAATGTATGGGCCAACCGGAATCGGCGCGCTGTGGGGGACGACGGAAATCCTCGCCGAGATGCCGGTTGTTCTGACGGGCGGTGCCATGATCACGCGGGTCGACTTTGACTCGTCCGATTACTTGCCCGCCCCCGCGAAGTTCGAGCCGGGCACGCCGCGACTCACCCAGGCAATCGGCTGGGCGGAATCGCTGCGTTATGTCGAGTCGATTGGAGTCGACGCAATCGCCGCTCACGAAGAAGCGCTCGGTGCTGACATGTTTGCCGGTGTCGTCGACATTCCGAACGTTCGAATCTTGGGGACCGACCACGGTGTGCACCGCGTCGGACTCGTGAGTTTCACCGTCGAGGGCGTTCACCCCCACGACGTCGGTCAGTACCTTGACTCGCGCGGAATCGCGGCACGAGTGGGACACCACTGCGCCCAGCCTCTGCACAAGCGATTGGGCGTTGACTCGTCGACCCGTTTTTCGCTCGGCATGTACTCGACGTCCGACGACGTCGCTCTTGCCGTCGCGGCACTCGCCGATGTGCGGGAATACTTCGGGGAGGGCTGATGGAACTCGACGACCTGTATCAACAAATCATCCTCGACCACAACAAGCGTCGCGCGGGATACGGACTGCAGCCGGGCGGGTTCCCCTCTCACCAGTACAACCCGACGTGCGGTGATGAACTGACGCTCACGGTTCGACTATCGGACGACGGCTCCACTATTAGGGCATTTGAATGGGAGGGGAAAGGCTGCTCGATTTCGCAAGCGTCGGCGTCGCTCATGACGTCCGAAGCGACGGGAATGTCCGTCGCAGAATTCGAACGCTTCGCCGAGGGCTTCCGCGACGCGATGAGGTCGCGCGGAACGATCGCACTGTCTGAAGAAGACTACGGAGACCTTGCGGCACTGTCGGGTGTCTCGAAGTTTGTCGCTCGAGTGAAATGCGCGATGTTGGCGTGGGTTGCCGCCGAGGACAGCCTGATTCTCACGCGCGAGTCGCTAAACTGACGTGATGCCTGAACGTCCGCGCGCGATAAGGAAAACCCATTGATTGAATATCGAAACCTTCGAATCGCGCTTCTCGGCGCGGGAAGCGTTGGCGCGCAGGTGGCGGACCAGATTCTGAATCACGGCGACGAACTCGCCGCGCGAATCGGGGCTGGAATCGAATTGATCGGCGTAGCTGTTCGCGACCCGAAGTCGAAACGTGCGGCGGACATCCCCGCGCACCTCATCACTACCGACGCCGCCACGCTCGTTCGTCAGGCCGACATCGTGATCGAACTCATGGGTGGTGTCGAACCGGCTCGCACCCTGATTCTCGACGCGATCAACGCGGGTGCTGACATTGTTACCGCCAACAAGGCTCTGCTTGCGCATCACAGCACCGAGATTTTTGAGGCCGCCTCCCAGGTTGGTGCGCAGGTCTACTATGAAGCGGCCGTTGCCGGCGCGATTCCGATCATCCGTCCGCTGCGCGATTCGCTCGCCGGTGACCGGGTGACGCGAATCCTCGGAATCGTCAACGGGACGACCAACTTCATCCTCGATCGCATTGACACTCTGGGCGAATCGATGGAGGACCCACTCGCGATGGCGAAGAAGCTCGGATACGCCGAAGAGGACAGCAGCGCGGATGTTGAAGGATTTGACG
>JAIOXB010000018.1 GCA_021741825.1 Microbacteriaceae bacterium | reverse complement strand
CGTTGTTTCGCCGATCTGCCACAAACGCTCGGTCGACGAGCAAGCCGTCAATTGTTCCCAATTCGCCCGTGTCGGGGGTGACAAGACCGAATCCGATTGCCTCGCAACCCTCTTCGACGTTCGCGTCACGCACGAGAGCCTCGGTAACCGGGTCGATTCGGCTGTAGAACACCGACTTACGCGTATTGCGATAGACCGCGCCCTTCGCCGCACGGTACGCCTCGACCGAGCCGTGCCAATCAAGATGGTCCTCGGCGATGTTGAGGCACGCGCTGACTATGGGCCGAACCGCGCCTTCGCCGACGGCGGGCAGCCAGTGCAATTGAAAGCTCGAGATTTCAATAACGAGGAAATCAAAACCCGTGGGGTCGCGGACGGCATCCAACACGGGAACACCGATGTTGCCGACCGCCGCCGCACGGAAACCCGCGGTGGTCAAAAAATGGGTTGTCAATTGTGTCGTGGTTGTTTTGCCGTTGGTCCCCGTGATGAGGATCCACTCTGCGGTCAGCACCTTGTCACGGACCCGCCACGCGAGTTCGATGTCGCTCCAGATCTGGATCGACTCTGTGTGGGCCCAGGCCACAATTGAGTGTCGTGGTGGAATGCCCGGGCTGACGACGATGATGTCCGGCGCAAACGCTGCAGCGCGCCTGACCATCTCGTTCTCGTCTGCAGTGATTGCGTATTCGACCCCGATGACATCCAGAATCGCGACGTGTTTGTCGGACGCCTCGGCCGTCACGACGAAGGCTTCGCACCCGAGTTCCCACAGCGTGTCGGCGACGGAAAAACCGGTCACCCCCAGTCCCACCACAAGGACCTTGAAGCCCTTCCAATCAGCGTTCCAACTCGTCAGGCCGGAGAGGCGTGACATTACTGGCTCGCCCATTCGAGATAGAACAGGCCGACACCCAAGCCGACACCCAGTGCGGCGATGAGCCAAAAACGAACGACGACGGTGATCTCGGCCCAGCCCTTCAATTCGAAGTGGTGATGAAGAGGACTCATGAGAAAGATGCGTTTACCCTTTGTCGCCTTGAAGTATGCGCGCTGAATGATGACCGAGCCCGCCACGATCACGAAAAGCGACCCGATGAGGATTATGAGAAGTTCGGTTCGGGTCAGGATTGCGAGAGCGGCGAGTGCGCCCCCGAGACCGAGGGACCCGGTGTCGCCCATAAAGATTTGTGCGGGTGTCGTGTTCCACCAGAGGAACCCGACCGTACTGGCAGCGATGGCGGCGGCGATGGCGACCAAATCCAGTGAGTCGCGAGCTTCGTAGCACTTATAGGCGACTTCGGGATCCAACGCCGAGCTGAAACACGATTGGTTGAATTGCCAAAATCCGATGATGACGTATGACGTGATGGCCAGAATCGCGCTCCCCGAGGCCAACCCGTCGAGTCCGTCGGCGACGTTCACACCGTTCGCGGTGGAAATGACGATGAGGTTCGTCCACAGCACGTAGAGCACGACCCCGATGATTCCGCCGAAGACGGCGAAGTCGAGCCACGGGATGTCCCTCACCGCACTGATTGCCATCGAGGCGGGAGTGATTCCGTTCTCGTCGGGAAAACTGATGGCGAGCAGAGCGAACACCGTAGCGACGAGTGCCTGTCCGAAAACTTTCGCCCAACCCCCGAGACCCAGGCTGCGCTGCTTTCTGGTCTTGGTGAAATCGTCGATGAATCCGACAATTCCCATTCCGGTCATCATGAAAATGACGAGGAGGCCGCTCAGCGTCGGCGCATCCTGTTCAACAAGGTGCCCGAGGGCGTACCCGACGACCGCACCGAGAATGATGACAATGCCGCCCATCGTGGGCGTCCCGCGTTTGGTGTGGTGGCTTTGAGGCCCGTCATCGCGAATGAATTGACCCCAGCCGAGGCGTTCGAACAACCGAATGAACGCGGGAGTCATGAACAGCGAGAACGCGAGGGCGAAACTGGCGCCAAAGAGCACTGACCTCATGGCCGGTCCTCCCTTAGTCGTTCCACAACGTCTCCCAGATCTGCGTCCACTCCTCCGGTGACCAAAATCGCCACTCGAGGACCCCGCAGACTCACCACTTCATCGTAGGCGTGCTCGACACCGAAAACGGGGATTGACTCTCCACCCCAGGAACCTTCTTGCTCGGCAGTCTGGTGCATCCTTCTGGCGCTCTCGCCCACCACAATCAGGTGATGCACGTTGAGTCGCACGCTCATGATCCCGAGGGTGTCCAGTTGATCGGCAACATCGTCCCCCTCGATCAGACCCGCCACGTGAACGGTGTCAAAACCATCGACTCGAAGTTCCGCGAGTTTTCGCTGTGCGGCGCGAACGCCCTCAAAGCTGGTTTCGGTGTGGGCGTCGAGCAGTAGCGTCCCATCCGAGAGTTCGGACATAATCACAGTGGCCAACCGGCTTCGGTCAAGGCGGACCGGGCGAGTTCACGGGCGGAATAACGCGTCCGCTCACCTCGAATGTCCCGATAATCCTGGTGTCCAGGTCCCGCCCACAAAATCGAGTCCCCCTCACGGGCGAGAGAAACCGCACGGCGAATGGCATTTTCCGGCGGTGATTCTTCGAAAATCTCCGGGCCATTGGCGACCGATCGGGCGGCAACGAGTAGTTGCTCACGAATCGACGCGGGGTCTTCAAATCGAGGGTGATGATCGGTGATGACGAGGATGTCACACCCCTCTGCCGCAACTCGTGCCATGTCGAATCTCTTCGAGGCGTCGCGGTCTCCGTCTGCACCGAAAACCATGATGGTTCGCCCCGGCGTGAAGCGTCGAACAGCCTCCAGAGTGTGCTCGAATGCGTCGGGTGAGTGTCCGAAATCGACGTATACATTTGGGCCGCGGTCGCCCGACACCTTTTCCGTTCGTCCCGGCAGATAGGCCTGAATCCCGCCGTCGCGCTCTAACGCCGCGGCGATTGCGTCGGGTTCGTATCCCGCCTCAATCAGCATGACCAGCGCAAGACCCGCGTTTGCCGCCATGTGCCGACCGATCACGGGCTCACGCGTCGAAATTGACACGCCGTCCTCTGATGTCAAGGTAAACGCCGTGAATGCCGGATCGTCCTCCGTCACCTCGACGTGCCAATACGCCGACGGGTCACCCGTCGACGAAACAGTGGTAACGGGAATGTGTGATTCATCAACGATTCGCTGCCCCCAGACCGTATCGAGAGACACAACACCGCGGCGAGCTACATCGGGTTGGAACAACGCACGCTTCGCCCTGAAGTACTCGTCCATGTCCGAATAATCGTCGAGGTGATCATGAGAGAGGTTCGTGAAACCAACGACGTCAAACGTGATTCCAGAGACGCGGTTGTGAGTCAACGCCTGTGCCGACACTTCAATGACCACCGCGCGCACGGCTACTTCCTTCATTCGCGCGATGAGGGCGTGTAGTTCACTTGCCTCGGGGGTCGTGAGACGCGAGACAAAGCTTTCATCGGCAATATGGCGCTCTGCCGTTGTTGACAGGCCCGTCGTGATGCCCAATTGCCGCAGTGCCCCTTCAAGCAGATACGACGTCGAGGTCTTTCCATTCGTGCCCGTGATTCCGAAATACTGTGGGGCGTCGTCGGCGGTTCGATAGACCCATCGAGCAATCTCTCCGAGAGACGCACGGGGTGATTCGACAATGACGAGGGGCAATCCGCACTCTGCTGCGATTGCTGCACCGTCAGTGTCGGTGAGTATTGCGACCGCTCCGTTGGCTCGGGCGTCTGCGGCGAATTCCGCTCCGTGTCGGTTAGCGCCGCGGACGGCAACAAAAATGTCTCCTGCGGTCACTTCCCTGGTCATCACCGTCAAGCCAGATACCTCGACACCGCGAAGATTGCCAATCGATTGAAGACCCAGTTCAGAGACCAAGATGTCAAGTGAGCGTGGACTGACGTGTTCCGGTCGAATCACGGGTGGGAGGTTTCCGGTCACGCGTCGATTTCCTTCACCATTCGATCGGGAGTTTTTCTGCTTTCCCACTGGAAGGCGGGATGCGATAGTACTTGAGCGTCTGCCCCATGAGCGTAGCAAACGAGGTGGCCACCGCGAGCGATGTTCGTTCGAGCTTCGGCATGCCGAACACGACAACAATGGCGAACTTGGGGTTTTCGGCTGGCGCGACACCGGCCACCGAGATGATGCGATCATCGGTGTAAACCCCGTTTCGGGCGACCTCTGCCGTTCCAGACTTGACCGCGATCCGATAGCCCTCCACTTCAACCAGTGTTCTCAACCAGCCATCCAGCGCAACGGTTTCCATCATCGAGACGGTTTGGTCCGCAGCTTCCGCAGACACCACCTGAACACCCTCTGCTTGAGGTTGATCAGTGACCGTTCCGTCTCCCCGTGAACAGCCAGAGACCAGCGTCAACGGTTGTCGTAATCCGTTGTTACCGAGTGTTTGGTAGATGCTCGCAATTTGGGCAGTCGTCGTCGTAATCCCTTGACCAAAAAGTTCGGTGTGTTGGGTCACATCGTCGACGATGTCTGGTGTCGCGATGTAGCCCGAGTCTTCACCAAGGAAATTCACCGCGGTCTTCTGGCCGATGCCAAATGAACTAAGCATGTCGTAGCGCGCCTTTTTGGAGAGTTTCTCGGCCATGACATTCATCCCGATGTTCGATGAGTTGACAAGAATGCCCGTCGTTGTCCAGCGCTCTGTTCCATGCCCGAACGCGTCGACGAAGTACTTCCCGTTGGCCAGGTCGAAACGCCCCGGCACGGTGAACCGACTGACTGGCGTCAGCAGGCCTTGGTCAATCATGGCCGCAGCAGTCAATGGCTTCACCACGGATCCGGGTTCATAAGGCGACGAGAACAGTCGCGCACCCATGTCATCGACTTTTGACCCGTCGACGTTGTTGGGATCGACGCTGGGCCAATCGGCTGCCGCCATGATGTGGCCATCCTCGATCCGAACAATGAGCGCGTTAGCCCATTCTGCGCCCAGTTCTTTACTGCGAGAGCTAATCACCTTCTGCGCAAACCACTGAAGATCGGAATCGATGGTGAGATGAATCGTCCCACCGTCGAGGGGCAGGGTTTGCCCGACCGTCGATCCCGGAATTCGAATTCCGTCACGACCCTTGGCGTACGTCAACACACCATCGGTTGCCGCCAAACACGAATCCTTGGCGAGTTCGATTCCCGCGAGTGCTCCGTCCGTTCCCATGAACCCAACCAAGTTGCCGGCGACAGCACCGCGTGGGTAGGTTCTCGTTGGACGAAGGTCGTAGTAAACCCATGGCACGCCCAGCGCCTGAACTTGCCTCAAGACGGTAATTGTCACGCCCTTAGCGAGGTAGGTGAAGTCGGCTGTCGGATCCTTCGTTACCGCCGCGCGCAATTCCGAAACCTTTGAACCCGTGAGCTCTGCAATCTCTGTGAGAGCCTGCTCCACGGTGACCGGCGCATTGTCCCGAACAAAATCGACCACGTAACGAGGGGACGCGGTGATGTCGTAACGGTCGACGGTTGACGCCAACACAATGCCGTTCGCGTCAACAACATCCCCGCGAACCCCGTAGAGGACGCGGGATACGGTTCGATGCGTCTCGGCTTCAGCGTTAAGCGTTTCCGCGTCGACAACCTGAATGATGATGAGACGGCCGACAAAGAGAACCGCCACGACAAATACCGCACCAAGAAGTAGACCCACTCGCCGTGAAAAATCCGAGGAACGATGCATTCCGTCCGCTCCTCCTCGGTCAGGTTTAGTGGGTGTTTGGCGCAGGGATTCCCGACGTCGATGACACGGTCGTGGACGTCTTCACCGAGTCTGCCCCAACGGTTACTTTCTCTACCGATGCCACGCCACGGGCTGTTGACTTAGGGATGAGGCTCGACGCCAGGGAATTGGCGATATCGGTCCGGTCGATCGAACCGCGCCCGACGACGTTCGGATTACCCCACACCTTCCCGTCGCTGATTCGAAGATATGCAGGACGTGAATTTGTAATCATTCCGAGTCCGTGGGCCACCGTCGAAAGGTGTTGTGGGGAATTGAGAATATTGAGTTGTTCTTGAATCATTTGGGCATCGCGTCCCAAGTTCTGGCTTTCTTTAGCCTGCGCCGCGATGGCATAGGCGTTCGCATCGATTGCCACGGAAAGCACGAGTCGCGCGACAACCAACAACACAATGGACACGACAATGACAGTCACATTACGGGCCGTGAAAATTGCACGAACCTTTGCGGTGGTCGAGATTGCCGGCACGGCTCGCACGGGCGAAACGGGACGCGGGCGGAGTGTGGTGTGGGGCATCGCAGAGGTCATGGGGCGCCGAGTTGCGTAAGGCGCTGCGTAGAGGGGGTGTGTCATGGTGCTCATGCGGCGGTGTCCAATCGTTCGATAGCCCGAAACTTGACGGAAGCGGCGCGGGAGTTCCGCGCAATCTCTTCAGCGCTGGCCTTGCGTGCTCCGGAAAAAACCAATCGATACCCTGCGCGAAGAGCGAGCGGGACGACCGGAAGAGAGTGTGGCGCGGACGAGGTGCTGGCCGCGGCAAACGCGACCTTGACGATGCGATCCTCGAGCGAGTGATACGACAAGACCAGAAGTCGTCCTCCGACGGCGAGCGCTGACAGAGCGTTGTCAATGGCACCGCGGAGGATGGAAAGCTCGCCGTTCACTTCGATGCGCAACGCCTGGAAAACCCGCTTCGCGGGGTGGCCCGCGTTCTTGAGCGCGTAGGGCGTGGCGTCGTTCAAGATACGAACGAGGTGTTCGCTGCGAAGAATCGGGTTCTCGCGTCGTTCGGCAACGATTGCGCGGGCATAGCGAGGGGCTAACTTCTCTTCGCCAAATTCTCGGAAGATGCGGATGAGGTCACCCTCGTCATAGTCGCGAAGGATGTCGGCGGCGGTATCTCCGGTTGACTGATCCATTCGCATGTCGAGTGGCGCGTCCATTGCATAGGCGAAGCCACGTTCTGACTCGTCAATCTGCATCGACGAAATTCCCAGGTCAAGCAGAATGCCATTCGCCGTTGAGCGCTCGGTGGTCGCGAGAGCATCAGCAATGTGGTCATACGTCGTGTGAACCCCAATGAATCGTGACCCGAAGCTAGCAAGTCTTTCGCTCGCAAGTCGAAGGGCAACGGTGTCTCGATCGATGCCGACCACGGTCGCATCGGGGAAACGACGCAGAATCGCTTCACTGTGACCTCCGAGCCCGAGTGTTCCGTCGATAACAACGGCACCGGTGCCGCTCAGGACTGGCTCGAGAACATCGAGGCACTCATCGAGCAGAACGGGGGTGTGTGTTGGAGTGGTCATAATGTTTCCGGTAATCGCGATGATCTGATTCCCTTCCGCTACCTGCCGTGGGGAAGTACTTCAGGGGCGGCGGGGAGTCGCATCATCGCGGCTAGAAGAGTCCCGGAATCACCTCCTCCTCGGTGTCGCTGTAGGCCTGTTCTTTCTCGGCGTAATAGGTCGACCACGCATCGGCGGCCCAGATTTCCGCGCGGCTTCCCACGCCGATTACGACGAGGTCGCGACCGAGTCCGGCGTATTCGCGAAGTTGCCCGGGAATCATGACGCGGTTTTGTTTGTCGGGGGTCTCATCGCTTCCACCCGACAGCAGCAGACGCGAATAGTCGCGGGCGACTTTGCTCGAGATGGGTGCCGACGAAGCGGATTCGAGAAGGGCTTGGAACGTTGTGCGGGGGAACACGTAGATGCACCGCTCTTGACCGCGAGTGAGGACGATGCCGCCCGCGAGTTCCTCGCGAAACTTTGCAGGCAGGATGACGCGTCCCTTGTCGTCGAGCTTCGGTTCATACGTTCCGAGCAACATCCCTGCCTCCCCTCGTTATACCTATTGCGCGATTTTTCGAATTGCTTTGTTTGATTCGATTTCTCGAATTGCTTTGTTTGATTCGATTTACCCCACTTTACTCCACTTTACCCCATTTTGCTCCACTTTGGGTAAAAAATTCCCCAATCGTGTCGCGCTTGTGGGAAATCGGCGCAACAAAAAACCCGGCCGGAGCCGGGTTTGATGAGAGTGCTAGTTGTTAGATTTCGCCGTCGAGGCGCCGTTCCCAACGATCGGCAAGCTTGGAAGCCGAACGCGGCTTTGCTGCGGGCCGAACCTCACCGCTGCGATTCACCGTCAACATCGCGCCGACCATCATCACACCAAAGCCAGCGACGCCGACCAACGGAAGTTGAAGGACCACGCCAGCGAGCAATACGCCAACTCCCGCGACAAGAACGAGGACGCCGATCGTGACCAGCGTGGGGTTCGAACGTCGGGGTGACGGGTTCACAACATCAGCATTGGTACCAGAGAGCTGTCGTTCCATCTCTTCCAGCACTCGACGTTCTTCATCGGAAAAGGCCATCTTCACTCCTTCACTTAGTAACAGTGTAAAGCGTGCTTCGCTAGGGTGGAACCGTGAGTTCCCCAATATCTTTCATTGACCGCGTTGCCACAAATCTACGAGACATTGTCGCACGGTCACATCGTGAAATCCCAGAGATTGCGCCGGACGCCGACACACTCACTAGCGTATCCGAATCGTTCCTTCACGGGGGGAAACGATTCCGCGCTCGCCTTGCGTATTGGGGATGGCGTGCGGCCGTTACGTTCGGCGATGTGTCGGTGGACCCAGACGAACACCCCGATCAACACCGGGTCGTTGACCTTGCGACAGGCCTGGAACTTTTTCACGCCGCCGCTCTCGTCCACGACGACATCATCGACAACAGCGACACCAGGCGTGGAGTCACCACCGCGCACCGCCAATTCGAACGGATTCACCTCGATGGTCGGTTCTCTGGATCAGCGACAACCTATGGCGCATCCAGCGCGATACTGCTCGGAGATCTTTTGTTGTCGTGGGCGGACGACCAATTCCTCGGGGCTGCAATCGGGCTGGATTCCAGCATCGGCCGCGCCTACCGAGACGAGCTTCGAACAATGCGATCCGACGTTACCGCCGGCCAATTTCTTGACAATCACGACACTGTCGCGTGGCGGACCATCCCACACGAGGAATCGGTCGACCGAGCGCAGCGCGTCGTCATTTACAAGTCGGCAAAATACAGCGTCGAAGCGCCGCTGATTCTCGGTGCCATCCTCGGTGGTGCATCGCCGGCACTCATCTCGGCACTTCGAGGGTTCGCGCTTCCACTCGGCTTCGCGTTCCAACTGCGGGATGACATGCTCGGTGTTTTCGGTGATGAAGCGACAACTGGCAAGCCGGCAGGTGATGACCTTCGCGAAGGCAAACGAACGGTCATGCTCGCACTTGCGAGGCAGAACGCGGATGCGTCGACGCTCACGGTCCTCGATGAACTAGTCGGCGACCCCGGTCTCGAACCGGGACAGATTGAAATGCTGCGCTCAACCCTCCATGCGACCGGGGCGGTCGTCCAAACAGAGGACCTCATCGCGCAGTCGCGTGAACGGTCACTTCGAGCGCTCGCCGAGATGGGTGTCGATCCGTCCGTCGCCAAAGAACTCGGTTCCCTCGTCGAGGCCATCACCGTTCGAAGCGTGTGACAAGACACACCAACGACACCTAACTCGATTTAAGCCTCCCTCCCCCGACAATGAAAGGGAGAGGGGGATCGAAATGGGCGACAACACTCCGTCAGACTCGTCGTCTCCTATCTTCGAAGGCCTCGCTCCCCAGTTTTCAGGCGAATCGCGAAGGTCCCGACGGACGAGAATTCTGACCGTTGCGGCGAGCGCAATTCCCATCATTGCCGCCGCAACGGCATCGTGGGTGGCAGGCGCAACAACCGTCACCGAACTCGATCCGACACAACAGCCGCCCGCTCCCCCCGAGCCGACACCACAAGAACTGATGGATGCGACCAGTGTTCTCGGTGAGTCGACTCACGTGGTGTTGGCGGGTGAAAGCCTCAAAACTATTGCCGAAATGCATGGCATACCAACAGCCGCCCTCCTCGCCCTCAACGGTCTCTCGTGGCAGACGTCGGTTCACGAAGGTCAAGAGCTCGTCGTCAGCAAACAACAGCGAAAGCAGATTGACGAATCAAAGGGAAATCTGCCGCTTCTCGCCGAGAGCCCGTTGCTCGAGTCTGGCATTCGCGCCGACGATCTAGGTCGAGTTGCCGACGGTGGGGTCGTCACCGCGTTATCGACCGAAATGGCAACGAACGCGCGAATCATTATTCAGGTCGGGCGCGAACTCGGGGTCCCCAACTACGGAATCGTCATCGCTCTCGCCACGGCCGCTCAAGAATCACATTTGCGAAACCTCGACTACGGGGACCGGGACTCCGTCGGACTCTTTCAACAACGGCCGTCGTCGGGCTGGGGAACAGTGAGCCAAATTCGGGACCCTCGCTACTCTGCTCGGGCGTTTTACGGCGGTCCCTCATCGACCACGCCGGGGGCAACGACTGGGCTACTCGACGTTGCGGGTTGGCAGCGAATGTCACTCACCGACGCCGCGCAAGCCGTTCAGATAAGCGCGTTCCCCGAGGCATATGCCAAGTGGGAGGTCAGCGCGTGGAATTGGCTGTTCGAACTCACCTGATTCGAAACGAACGCTAACGCCGTGATGACGTGACCCCGACATACACTGGAACATATGACCGCTGAATCGAACGACCGACTCGTCGGAACCGTGCTCGATGGTCGATATCGGATTGAATCTCGCATAGCGCGCGGCGGGATGGCCAAGGTTTATCTCGCCGAGGACACCCGTCTTGAGCGGCAGGTCGCCATCAAAGTCATGCACGATCATTTGACCGACGACGGCGACTACGCGGCAAAGTTCATCCGCGAGGCGCGGCATACCGCCCGACTTGCGCACCCCAACATCATGTCGGTTTTTGATCAAGGGCACGTCGACGACACCCTGTATCTCGTTATGGAGTACCTCCCGGGGATGACACTTCGCGATTTGCTCAATGATTACGGAACCCTGACCGTCGAGCAATCTCTCGACATTGCCCAAGCAGTGCTTCAGGGACTTTCCGTGGCACATCGTGAAGGCATTTTGCACCGCGATGTCAAGCCAGAGAACGTCATTCTGGTCAACGATGGCCGAATCAAGATTGGTGACTTTGGACTTGCGCGTCCCGTCAACAACGCGACGGACACGGGGAAATCTCTGCTCGGTACCGTTGCCTATATCGCGCCCGAATTGCTCACGCGCAGTCAGGCGGACAATCGCAGCGACCTCTATTCGGTTGGCATCATGTTGTACGAGATGCTCGCGGGCAAACAGCCGTTCACGGGCGATTCGCCGATGCAGATTGCCGTTCAGCATGCCCAACAGCCGATGCCGTTTGTGACGGAAACGAACCCCGCCGTGAGCCGCGCTGTGGACGACGTCATCCAATGGGCGACTCAAAAGGATCCGTCGGATCGGCCCAAGGATGCTCGTGTGATGCTCGATGCCCTGACACTTGCGTTGTCGCCACGCGGAGACGACGATCCGGCAGCAACTCGCGTGATTGACTCCGCCCGGGCGTCAGCCGAAGTTGAAGATTCCCGCGAAACCCAACGCGAGCTTCCCACCATTACCGCTGGTGCACCAATTGCTCAATCACGTGACACTGCAGGCGTTGCTCCAGCGCGAGGACGGCGACGTGGATTTCGTCTCGCCGCGTTCCTCATTGCACTGCTGGTGGTTGTGGGTGGTGGTGGCTCGGTGTGGTGGTTCCAGTTCGGCCCCGGGTCGCTGACCGCGAGTGCCGCTGTTGCGGGCATGTCCGTCGACGACGCAACAATCGCGTTGACAACCGCTGGTTTCTCAATCGTTGACCCCGTTTCAGAGGAATATCATCCCGACATTGCCGAAGGCTTGGTCGTGACGACGTCACCCGAAATCACGTCGGGTATGCCCAAGGGAACCGAAGTCCACCTCGTCGTCTCGCTGGGACCCGAACCCATCGCGTTCCCCGACTTCACCAACATCACCACCGTCGCCTTTTCCGCGCAACTCGCGAAATTGGGAATCGGGGTTGTCGACACGACGAAAGAGTTCCACAAATCCATCCCCGCGGGTGAGGTCATTTCGGCATCACACGCTGATGGGTCTGCGATCACTGTCGGCGACACGCTGTATTCGGGTGACTCCGTCCTCCTCACTGAATCGGCGGGCAAAGTTCCGAACGTCAAAGGCATGACGGTCGAGGACGCCACTGTCGCTCTCGAATCCGCCGATCTCACGGTGAATGGCCGAACCACCCAAGAGTTCTCGTCGACGGTTGCGGCGGGCAGGGTCATTTCGGTCACCGCCGCTGGCGGGGTGATTCACCCTGGTGGCTCGGTCTCGCTCGTCGTCTCGAAGGGTCCCGAACTTGTCACGATGCCCGGCGTCTCAGGGATGACGATAGCCGCGGCGAAACAATTGCTCGAAGACCTCGGCTTTGTCGTCACGGTGGTTACAGAGATACCGAAGAAACTCTGGGATCAAAGCTGGGCCGAGGCCGGGTCCACGGACCCCGCCGAAGGTGCCGAAGTGCCCAGGGGTGCGACCATCACGCTCCAGGGGAAGATCTAGGCTCACTCACCGAGCGGCATCAGGATGAGCCCCAAAGCTAATGCGAACATGATGAGTGCAATTACAGTGTCCAAGACGCGCCAGAATCGCGGATTCTTCACATAAGGCGAGAGCGCTTTTGCGCCGTAGGCCAGCCCAAAGAACCATGTAATGCTGGCCACGGATGCGCCCAGTGCGAACCACCAGCGGTTGTCTCCGAACTGCGCCGCGAGAGCTCCGAGGAACACCACGGTATCGAGATAGACGTGCGGGTTGAGCAGAGAAAAGGTGACCGTCGCAATGACGGCGGTTTGAACAGTGCCCGGTCCCTGTCCCGAGACGTCCATTGATTGACCAGAATTGGCTTGTCTCAACGACGAAATTCCGAACCACACGAGGTAACCCGCCCCCAACCATCGAATGAGTCCCAGGAGGAAGGGAACCGATTCGAGAAGCGCACCGAGTCCCGCGACACCAAGGACGATCAGGGCCGCGTCAAGAATTGCCGAGATCAGCGCGACGGGAAACACGAACTTTCCCGCCAACCCTTGGCGCAACACGAAAGCGTTCTGGGCGCCGATTGCCACAATGAGAGACAGCCCCATTAAGAGACCGGACAAGAGTGCGGGTGCGACGGTCGTCACGCGACAACGGCCAATTCCTCGGCGACGAGGAAGGCGAGTTCGAGCGATTGTTTGTGATTGAGGCGCGGATCACACAACGATTCGTAGCGGGAAGCGAGGGTTGCTTCATCGATCATTTCCGAACCACCCAGACACTCCGTGACATCGTCTCCGGTCAGCTCGACGTGGATGCCGCCGGGGAATGTGCCAACGGCACGGTGTGCCTCGAAGAATCCCGTGACCTCGTCGACAACGTCGTCGAAACGCCGTGTCTTGTACCCGTTGGGGGTTGTGATTCCGTTGCCGTGCATCGGATCCGTGACCCACACCGGAAGAGCGTCGGTTGCCGTGACTGCTTCCAGCAGCGGCGGAAGTGCGTCGCGAATCACACCCGCTCCCATGCGCGTAATGAACGTCAATCGCCCCGGGATTCGGTTCGGGTCCAGGATGTCAATCAACTTTCGAACCATGTCGGGCGTCGTAGACGGCCCCAACTTGACACCAATCGGGTTTGAGATGCGCGAGAAGAAATCGATGTGCGCGCCGTCAAGATCACGGGTGCGCTCGCCAATCCACAGAAAGTGCGCAGAGGTGTTGTATGGGTGCCCGGTGCGCGAGTCGATCCGAGTCATCGGACGCTCGTAGTCCATCAACAAACCCTCGTGTGACGCGTAAAACTCAACACGCTTGAGCGAATCGAAATCGGCGCCCGCCGCCGCCATGAACTTGATAGCGCGATCGATATCTTTCGCCACCGTCTCGTAACGCTTGTTTGCGGGGTTCTCGGCGAAACCTTTGTTCCAGGAGTGAACCTCGCGCAGGTCGGCAAATCCACCTTGCGTGAAGGCTCGGATCAGGTTCAGTGTCGAGGCCGCGGTGTGGTAGCCGCGCATGATTCGATTGGGGTCAGCTGCTCGAGATTCTGGAGTGAATTCGTATCCATTGACAATGTCACCGCGATACGCGGGAAGGGTCACGCCGTCACGGGTTTCGGTGTCGCTCGTGCGGGGTTTCGCGAACTGCCCGGCCATGCGGCCCATTTTGACGATTGGCATCGACGCTCCGTACGTCAACACCACCGCCATTTGCAAAATCGTCTTCACCCGGTTGCGGATTTTGTCTGCAGTCGCACTGTCGAACGTTTCCGCGCAGTCGCCTCCCTGCAACAAAAACGCCTTGCCGCTCGCGACACGAGCGAGCCGGTCGGTGAGCTGATCAACCTCTCCGGCGAACACGAGAGGAGGGAGTTTCGACAGTTCCGAAGTGACACGCGCCAGTTCCTCGGCGTCTCCCCAGCTGGGTTGCTGACTGATCGGTAAATCACGCCATGCGTCAAGCCCTTCGAGTACACCGGGGGCTACGCTCACAATCGGTTCCGCCACAATCGTCCTCACGCTGTTAAGGTCTCCAGCCTACCCAACTCTAGGAAACGGGCTGCCGAGCCCGTCGCGTGCTCGCATATTCGTCGACATACTCTTGACTGGAAAGCCCGACAAGTTCATGCATGATTTCATCGGTGATTGCGCGGAGCACAAATCGATCGTTTTCGTATCCGGCAAATCGCGAGAAGTCGAGCGGGCTGCCGAATACAACACCGATGCGTTGCACCTTGGGCATCTTCACACCAATCGGCATGACCTTTTCGGTATCGATCATTGCAACCGGTATGACGGGAACTCCCGACTCCAGTGCCATGCGAGCGATTCCCGTTCGGCCTCGGTAAATCTTTCCATCGGGGCTGCGGGTGCCTTCAGGATAAATCCCCAGAAGTTTGCCTTCAGAAAGGACATTGATCCCCGTGAACAACGCGTCCTCGCTCGCTTTGCCACCGGATCGGTCGATGGGAAGCTGTCCTGACGCCAAGAAGAACTGTCGCACGAGCCAACCCTTGAAACCCCGACCGGTGAAGTACTCGGACTTCGCGAGGAAGACAACGGGTCGGCGTAAGACTAGTGGAAGGAAAACGGAATCGATGAACGACAGGTGATTACTCGCGAGGATCGCCGCTCCTGAAACGGGAACGTTTTCGACGCCTTTGAGCCACGGCCGAAAAACCCGAAGCAGAATCGGGCCGAGAACCAGATTTTTCACTATCCAATAGAACACGCGCTCAGCCTAGCCACCAGATGGTCGTCGGCGAAACCTAGTCAGGATGCTGGTCAACGGATAGGCTTGTCAAAACTTCTGAGTCGAAGGAGACCCGGTGAACGAAACCACAATGGCTGCAATCGTCAAACATGACCCCAAAGCAACGGTCAGCGACCTGCTGGAAGATCGTTTCCAGGAAACACCACAGCATGAATTATTCTCTATTCCTCGTGAAGACGGCGGCTGGGATACCGTCACGACCGCAGACTTTCGCGCCCGCGTAATTGCGCTCGCAAAGGGATTCGTCGCCGCTGGTCTGAAGCCGGGCGACAAAGTGGGAATCATGTGCAAGGTCCGATTCGAATGGTCACTCATCGACATGGCGATTGCCTACGCTGGCGCGATTTTGGTCCCCGTTTACGAAACCTCCTCCCCCAGTCAAATCGCCTACGTCCTCTCTGACTCTGGTGCGACATCGATGATTACCGAAACCACGGAAATGTTCGCCCGATTCGACGAGATTCGTGCCGACGTGCCCAGAATTGGGGCGTCGTGGCGACTTGACCTTGGCGATCTGGAAAAACTGGCCAAATCAGGTGTCGACATCGCGGACAAAGAGATCGAGCGCCGTCGAAAACTCGCCAAGGGTTCCGATATTGCGACGATTCTGTACACCTCGGGCTCCACCGGTGCTCCCAAAGGTTGCGTCATCACGCACTCAAATTTTGTGGACCAGAT
>JAIOXB010000069.1 GCA_021741825.1 Microbacteriaceae bacterium | reverse complement strand
GTCGTCTACCTGCGCGGTCACGAAGGTCGCGGAATCGGGTTGACCAACAAATTGAAGGCCTATCGTCTGCAAGAGGACGGTCTCGACACCCTGGACGCCAACCTCGCGCTCGGTCTTCCCGCCGATGCTCGTGACTACGGCGTCGCCGCCGCGATTTTGAAAGATCTCGGAATCTCGTCCGTTCGGCTTCTGTCCAACAATCCGGAAAAGCGCCGTCAACTCATCGAGCACGGTATTGAGGTGACGGAACTCGTTCCGCTCGTCGTCGGCGTCGGAGACGTCAACATCGGTTACCTCGGCGCGAAGCGTGACCGCATGGGCCACCAGTTGCCCGGCGCTCTCGTCAATTCGCCGGTCACCGTAAAGGACGGCGAATAAGAACGTGGCTGGTCACGGCTCTCCTGACATCATCGCCGACGGACGCGGTTTGACCGTGACCGTCATCGCCGGCTCGTGGCACGACGACATCACCGACGGTCTCATCGCTGGCGCCATTCGAGTTCTCGATGCCTCCGGCGCAACACACAGCGTGATTCGTGTCCCCGGCGCCTTCGAACTTCCCCTTGTTGCCCAAACAGCACTGCGAGCCGGCGCTGACGCGGTTGTGTGTCTCGGAGTCATCATTCGAGGCGGAACACCTCACTTCGACTTCGTGTCGAACGCCGCGACGGACGGATTGACCCGAGTCGCGCTGGATGAAGGCAAGCCCGTTGGTTTCGGCGTCCTCACTCTCGATGACGAGCAACAGGGCCTCGATCGTGCAGGATTGCCGGGTTCACGGGAGGACAAAGGAGCAGAGGCCGCTTCAGCCGCGCTCGCAACTGCGGTCGTGCTTCGAAACCTGCGCCGCGGATAGACTGTTCCGACCTCGACATTAGGACTCCGATGGCGGCACCGTTTCTCTTGATACTTGCGCATTCGCGCTCCGGCAGCACGCTTCTGCTTGACCTCCTGCGCGGACTGAAGGGTGTCGCGTCGCTCGCTGAATTCTTCAGCCGCGAACCGGAATCACAAATGGCCGACTTTGTCGACGAATCGCTCGAACCCTACGGGTCGCACGCCGCGTTGGCTGACGCTGCACTAGAGGACCCCCTCGCGACGCTCGCTTTTCGCGAGAAGATCGAGGGCGTCAACCTGTTCGTGGTGAAGGTATTGGGCCAACATCTGCGTGACGACAACGCTCGACGAATCCTCGTCGACAACGCGATTGGGGTGGTCGTGTTGCGTCGAAACCCCTTCTCGGCTTGGGTGTCACGCGCGCTCGTCGAAAAATCGCAGACGTGGGTGAACGCCGGGACTACCCAGTTCGAGGTCACGTACGACGAGGAGTTTTTCCTCACGTTCGCTCGCCGTTATTCGACCCAGATTGACACGTTCCGCCGAATCGTCACCGAGTCGGGTAAACCGTTCGTTTCACTGACGTATTCCGACGTTGTTGCTCTGGGCACCCCCACGCATCTCTGGAAATTCCTTCGGACCGCGATGCCGCTACTCCCCGATCTTCGCCCCAATCCTGCGTGGAAGCCTCGAGTATCTCGTCAAGACGAACGTCTCCCGATTGACAGAATCAGCAATCGGAATGACGCCGTTGCAAGCCTCGATCGACTCGGTGTGGGTTACCTGGTTGAAAACACAGACACCGACGACCTCGATTACCTGCTCTCGGTGCTGGTCAAGGAACCCCCTCGCCCCGCTCTCCAGCGACTCATGTCCGCCGCGAAGCGGCGACTCGGAAGTTCAGCCAAGAAATAGTGCGCGTAGTCGACGCGAAACGACAACGACACCGACACCGAGCATGACCAGGTAATACCCGATGTGCACCCAGATCATCGACGTCACGACACCGGTTGTGAGCATGCGTATCAGTTCGACTCCGTGCCAGAGCGGGAAGCATTGCACCATAATCTGAATCGCTTCGGGGTACACCGTGATGGGGAAGAACGTTGCCGAGAACAGGAACATGGGCAGCATGACCATCGGCAGCCAGTCCATCTGCTGGAACGTCTTGAGGTACGACGTGAATGCCATACCAATCGAGGCGAAGCCGGCCGCGATCAGGATGACCGCGGGAATTGCCAGAATTGCCAGTGGCGACAGGACCAGCCCCATCGTCTGCATCACGATGAGGAATCCGACCGCATAGACGCCGCCGCGCAACAGAGCGAGAGTGATCTCGCCGATAGCGACGTCGAGCGGCCCCAGCGACGTCAGCAGCATCGTCTGATACAACTTGCCGAAGTTGAGTTTGAAGAAAACATTCCACGTCGAGTCGTAAATCGCACCGTTCATCGCGGACACCGCGAGCAGCGCGGGGGCGATGTAGGCCCCGTACGGCACCGAAGCTCCATCAACATCAATTGCGCCGATGATTCCGCCCAGTCCGATGCCCATCGAGAACAGGTAGAACACGGGCTCGAAAAAGCCGCTGAGGATGACGAGGTAATTGTTGGACATCGTCGCCCGAAGTCCGCGTTCGATCACCGCGCGAGCGTTGCCGCCGGACATCCCGCCGAAACGCCGCTTGGGCGCGATGGCGGCGCTAACGCGAACCTCGGCGGTCATCGCGTCAACCTCGCGACGAACGACCGGTGCATAAAGTATCCCCCGATGACCGCGTACGCGACCAGAATCAGCAGGTGGGTCGCGGACAACCAGATGGGCTCGATTGCGCCGTAACTGACGGTTCTGCCCAGTTGAGTTGCGTGCCAGAGCGGTGAAACCCACCCGACCCATTCGAGCCAGTCGGGAACATCCGAGAGCGGGAAGAAGGTCCCCGAGAACAAGAACATGGGCATGACGACGAGTCGTTGAATCAGCGCGAATTGTCCCGTGTCGTCCTCGAGTCTCGCCGCGTAGGCACCCAGTGGCGTGAGGATGGAGAACGCCCCGAGGATGGCGATAGGAATCATGAGCCATCCCGACGCAAACGGAACCGCCCCGAACGCGACAAGGAAACCGAAGAAGACACCAGCGGTGAAGGCGAAACGAATCGTCAGATGAACGAGAAACCCACCAACGATTTGTCCCGGCGTGATGGGTGTCGCGTGAATGGCGAAGAAAACCTTGTGCCATTTGAATCCGCTGAGTACGGGGTACATGCCTTCTTCCGCACCAACAGTCAAGATCGTCGACATGAGAAGAGCGGGAGCGACAAAAACGAGAAACGGGACGCCCTCTATCCCCTGCGGGATGAGGTTCGCCAACCCGATTCCCAGGGCGAGCAGATACATGAGCGGGTTCCCGAAGGAAGACGTGACAACGTAGCTGACGTACCCGCGCATCTCGCGCAGCCGAAGCTCTGCGACGTACCACCAACCCCAGCGGCGCGGTTTCTCGGCGTCCGCCTTGATGTCGGCGACGTTTTTCATTCGACGAGGGTCCGGCCGGTCAGGCGAAGGAACACATCCTCCAACGAAGAACGACGGACGAGGCTCGTCGTCGGGTGATGGCCACGGTTCGTGATGACGGCAAGATCGCGTTCACCGTTATCGCTGTAAATCAAGATTCGATCGGGCAGGATTTCCTGACGTTCGCCGATGTCGGCTATCGATTTCGCGACGGTCTTGTTCTTGTCCGACCCGTAGCGAACCTCGAGAACCTCTTTGCTCGAATACTGGCGAATCAGCTGAGCAGGTGAGCCCTCGGCCATGATGGCGCCCTTGTCGACAACGATGATGCGATCACTCAGCTGTTCCGCTTCGTCCATATAGTGCGTCGTGAGCACGAGCGTCGTGCCCTGTTCTTTGAGGCGAAACAAACGGTCCCACAGAATGTGGCGCGCTTGCGGGTCGAGTCCCGTTGTCGGCTCGTCGAGGAGCAGCATCTGGGGGTCGTTCATGAGGGAACGGGCGATGGTCAGACGACGCTTCATGCCGCCAGAAAGCGGCTCGACCTTGGATTTCGCGCGGTCCGTCAACTGGGCGAACTCGAGCAATTCATCGGCACGTTTCGCGACAGCGGCGTGGGACATTCCAAAAAATCGACCATAGGTGATCAGGTTCTCGCGAACGCGTAATTCCTGGTCAAGGTTGTCTTCCTGGGGAACGACACCGAGTTGTGAACGGATCGCGGGACCGTCGGTGTTGGGGTCCATTCCGAGGACCTCGAGGTTCCCCGACGTGCGCGTCGAGACGGCGGCAATCATTTTCATCGTGGTCGACTTGCCGGCACCGTTGGGTCCCAGAAGCCCGAAGGATTCCCCGCGCTGTACCTCGAACGAGATTCCGTCTACGGCAACGAAATCGCCATATTTCTTGACGATGTTTTCAGCGCGAATCACGGGTTCAGACACAAAGACTTAGTCTAGTAGAGAGGGGCGTCTCACTTCTGGTCGAGGCCAATTGATGCAACGCACTCCCCACAACCCACGAAAAGGACGGTCATGTCTTCTCCTCGTTTCGGCGGATTTCGTCGCGGTGGCGGGCCCACCGATGAAAGCGGTCCCAAGGCGACCTTTTCCCAACTGGTTCCGTACCTGCTCGAACACAAACGGATTTTGATTGTTGTCGTCCTCTTGAGCCTGCTCGGGGCCGGCGCATCTCTCGGCCAACCGCTCATAGTCGCGCAAGTCATCTCGACGGTGCAGGCCGGAACTGAACTCGGGTGGCTTGTTCCCGGCCTCATTGTCCTGGTCGTCGGCGGGGCTTTGCTCTCGAGCATCCGCCACTATCTGTTGCAGCGCACCGGCGAGAGCGTTGTCTTGTCATCACGTCGCCACCTCGTCGCGAGACTCCTCAACCTGCCCATCAGTCAGTCCGACGCCCGACGCACGGGCGACCTCGTCTCTCGAGTCGGTGCCGACTCGACCATGTTGCGCGCGGTTCTAACTCAGGGTCTCGTCGAGGCAATCGGTGGCTCGGTGACATTCGTCGGCGCCATCATTGCGATGCTCATCATCGACAGCGTGCTCTTCGGTCTCACGTTCGCCGTGGTGATCGCGTCCATCATCATCGTCATCGTTTTGTCACGCCGGATTCGGGTGTATTCGCGAATTGCGCAGGACCGAGTCGGCGACCTCACCGCATCGGTCGAACGCGCAATTTCTGCGGTCAGGACCGTTCGGGCCGCCAACGCGGTTCAGCGCGAAATCGACACGGTCGACACCGATGCC
>JAIOXB010000068.1 GCA_021741825.1 Microbacteriaceae bacterium | reverse complement strand
CGAGGCGTAACTCACCGGTGCCCCCCCCGCCAATCCGGTCAGAACGGGTGTCGCACCCGTGTTTTCAGGGTGCTCGCGGGTAGCCTCAAACCATGGCTGGACCGTCGCGCTCGAAACCGAGTAACGGGCGGAAAGCGGCACCCACTCGTCCGCTTCCGCGAGCAACTGCGCGCCCCGTTCGTCCCGCCGGCCCTAACTTTTTCGTCGTCATCTGGATGGGCCTCGCCCACGCGGCCGGCGCGACCTTCCGCTTGTTCCTCTCGGACAAGGTCGAAAAGGACGAACGCCGAGACGGGCTCCCGTTCTTCCTTCTCATCCTGGCTGGCATCGGCGCCACGGTCGAATGGTTCGTTCCAACGGTCGAGTGGGTTCGTCTTGTCGAAGAATCGACGGTTGGCGGGTTGTTCGGGCGAATTGCGTTCGGGCTTCCGGTTGTGCTCGTGCTGTTCGCCGCCTGGCTTTTTCGCCACCCGACCATCGACGCCGACAACCGCCGCATCGCCGTCGGACTCGGACTGTTCGTACTGTCGTGCTCGGCGATCGCGCACGTCGCGGGGGGAATGCCGCAACCGTCTGGAGGAATTCCCGGGATCGCCGCCGCGGGTGGAGTCATGGGGTGGCTCGTCGCGAACTGGTTGACGACCGCCGCGACCGCGTGGGTTAGCATTCCGCTCTTCTCGATTTTGATCCTCGTGTCCGCGTTGATCGTCACCAGGACGTCGCCGACTCGGGTTCTCGAGCGCGTTCGCGACCTCGGCGAATATCTCTTCGTGCACGCACCCCGAGCGGCCACCACCTCGACGGGAACCATTCCGACCGGCGACCTGTCGAGCGTGACGAGCCACAGCGACCTCGGTGACGGACGGCCCTGGTGGACGATTCGCAAGAACGCCAAGCCGAAGCCGTTCGACACCCCGGTCGAATCAGATGCGTCGGCGACCGACCTCATCAAGGACATGTTTGCCGCGGAAGAAGCGGCACGTCAGTTCAACGGGACGGGTCCCACCGCGGGGGCTACCGCTGACGATGTGGTGACCGCCAAGATTCCGGTGACCAAATCGACGGCCCCGCTCGACAACGTGGCGACGGGTGATCACCCGCGCTCGACTCCGGTTCGCAAAGGCCGACCCTATTCGTTGCCCAAAGACACGATCCTCGTCAAGGGTGCGCCGCCCAAGGGTTCGTCGCCCGTCAACGACAAGGCCATCGCGGCGATCACCGATGTTCTCACGCAGTTCGGTGTCGATGCGACCGTCACCGGTTTCACGCGCGGTCCGTCCGTCACTCGTTACGAGGTTGAACTCGCGCAGGGCGTCAAGGTCGAGAGGGTCACCGCCCTGTCACGCAACATCGAATACGCGGTCGCGTCGAACGAGGTCACGTTCCTCACGCCAATCCCGGGTAAGTCCGCCATCGGAATCGAGATCCCCAACACTGATCGTGACATCGTCACTCTCGGTGACGTGCTGCGTTCGCCGGCCGCCATTGCTGCGCGCCACCCGATGTCGATCGGCGTCGGAAAAGACGTCGAGGGCCAGTTCGTCATCGCGAACCTCGCCAAGATGCCACACCTTCTTGTCGCGGGCGCGACGGGAGCCGGTAAGTCGTCGTTCGTCAACTCGATGATCACGTCGCTGCTGATGAAGGCAACGCCGGCCGAAGTCCGCATGGTTCTTATCGACCCCAAGCGCGTCGAGCTGTCGACGTACCAGGGCGTCCCGCACCTCATCACGCCCATCATCACGAACGCCAAGAAGGCGGCCGAGGCGCTGCAGTGGGTCGTCAAAGAGATGGACATGCGCTACGACGACCTGCACTCGTTCGGGTTCAAGCACATCGACGACTACAACCGAGCTGTCGCCGAGGGCACGGCCAAAGTTCCGGTGGGCAGCGAACGCGTCCTTCGTGAATATCCATATCTTCTCGTCGTCGTCGACGAGCTCGCCGACCTCATGATGGTCGCGCCGCGTGACGTCGAGGACGCCATCGTGCGCATCACCCAACTCGCTCGCGCATCGGGAATCCACCTTGTCCTTGCGACCCAGCGCCCATCCGTCGATGTTGTGACCGGACTCATCAAGGCCAACGTGCCGTCGCGCCTCGCGTTCGCTGTTTCGTCGATGACCGACTCGCGCGTGATTCTCGACCAGCAGGGCGCCGAGAAGTTGATCGGTCAGGGTGACGGACTGTTCCTGCCAATGGGCGCGGCGAAAGCGATTCGCGTCCAGGGCGCATGGGTGTCCGAGGAAGAGATCCAGGCCGTCGTCGACCACGTCAAGAAGCAAGCCGACCCCGAGTACCGCGAGGACGTCGCCGCGGCGTCGAGCAAGAAGCAGGTCGATGCCGACATCGGTGATGACCTCGATGTTCTGTTGCAGGCGGTCGAACTTGTTGTGTCGAGCCAGTTCGGATCGACCTCAATGCTGCAGCGCAAACTGCGCGTCGGTTTCGCCAAGGCGGGGCGCTTGATGGACCTCATGGAATCGCGTGACATCGTCGGCCCGAGCGAAGGGTCCAAGGCGCGCGAGGTGCTCGTGTCCGCCGACCAGCTCGGATCGGTGCTCGCGACGTTGCGCGGCGACGATGCTCCCGCTGCGCCGGTTGCTGTTGCGTCGGTTGCCGCCGTCGCTGCAGTTGCCGCCGCTGCGAGTGACGCCGTTCCCGCACCAAAATCCGCTGTCGATCACCAAGCCTTTGGCGACCTCGGAGTCGCGGGCGAAGACATCGGGGCGACTGCTCCCATCCCCACGCTTGACCCTCGGTATGACGACCCACTCGCCACGGCCGCAGAGGGGTATTCTGAGGAAGACGGCGAATCCGACGAGGACGCCTGGAACCTCACCGGTAGGGAGTAAACGTGGCAGAACCCCGACGCGTCGTGCGCGCGGGTGACGCCCCCGTCGCTCCGTGGAACATCGCGAACCTCGTCACGGTGGCGCGAATCCTCTGCGCACCGTTGTTCGTGTGGCTCGTTCTGATCGACCCGAACGGTCCGCTGCGATGGCTCGCTCTCGCGCTGTTCGTGTTCGGCACCGCGTCCGACGGTATCGACGGCTACTTGGCCCGTTCTCGAAATCTGGGGACGAGCCTCGGAGTCCTGTTGGACCCGATCGCCGACAAGGTCTTGATCGGCGCCGGCCTCGTCGTGTTGTCGATGGTGGGGGAGTTGCCCTGGTGGGTGACGATCCTGGTGCTCGTTCGCGAGTTTGGCATCACCCTGTACCGAATGCTGATTGCGCACCGCGAGATTCACGCCGCGTCGTGGGGAGGCAAGGTCAAGACGACAGCACAAGCAATCGCGGTGTCTTTCGCGCTGGCACCTTTCCCCGCGTTGCTCGGCGATTGGATGAACTGGTTCAACGGGTTCCTGATGGTTGCGGCCGTCGCGCTGACGGTGTGGACCGGAATCGAATATGTGTGGAAGGCGATTCGCGGTTGAGCCTGGTGGATAACGCCACCGCGGCACGAGTCGCCGCTCTGATCGATGCGCTTGCCAATTCCGGCGAGACGGTTGCGGTTGCCGAATCTCTGACGGGCGGTCTCGTCTTGTCGACGCTGGTCAATCCCGCCGGCGCCTCGCGGGTCGTCGTCGGGGGAGCGATGGTTTACTCGACCGACGTCAAGGCGTCGGTTCTGGGTGTCGATGCAGGGCTACTGGCCGAGCGCGGAGCGGTTGATGCCGCGGTTGCCGTGCAGATGGCCGCGAAGGTTCGCGCGAAGTTCGGGTCGACCGTTGGCCTGGCGACAACGGGAGTGGCCGGACCCGATCCGCAAGACGGTATCGCGGTCGGAACAGTTTTTGTTGCCGTCGCATCCGACCGCGGTGATTCTGTGGAGGAACACCATTTCGAAGGAACTCGGGATGAAATCCGGTGGGCGACCGTCGACGCGGCCCTCGCGATTCTTGAGAATTCGCTAAGAACGGAATATAACGCACGTTATTTGGGTTAGGTGGGTTGTACGATAAAAACCCGAACGGAAGGAGTTGCTCACCATGTTGATACGCGAACAACTCGGCGGTGTCATGCGTGACATCCGCACGTCCAAAGCGATGACCCTCGGCGACGTCACCAAAGGCGCCCGCATCTCGGTCGCACACCTCTCCGAACTCGAGCGCGGTCGCACCGAGCCCTCGAGCGAAATCATCCGCACCCTCGCCGACTTCTACAACGTCTCGCAGGCCGACATCTATCTAGAGGTCGGCGCGCGCATGTCCGCCAGCGACCAGCTCAACGGGCGCTTCGACTACCAGGACCTTACGACGCTGCTGTATGGTGCACCGGTCGATGTCGGTTTCGACCAGGCCGTTTCGCTTGACTCCGGTTTCGACGAGGCCGTCTCGCTCGACTCGATGCCCGACTTCAACAACGTCATGCCGAGCGCACCCGACCACCTGCCGGACGAGCTCGTCGTCGATGTCGAGAGCGATGCTCGGGCGTAGCGCTTTAGCGCCAGGAGCTGTTGGTCGAAGTCAGCATGGTTGATGAGGCCAAGGTTCCAAATCAAGCCGGTGGCACGTCGGTCTTTACGCCACTTCCTTTTGGACGGATCCCGACGCAACGGATTGGTGCGTTGCTTTTTTACATTGCAGCGCTGTTTCCCCTTTCAGGTTGGATCATCCAAGAGATGGCAGGACCGAGTAACTTCTATGTCTACAACAGCGCTAACCTGATTCTTTTTGTCATCCTCGTTGTACCGGTTTTGCTCGCCACAATTCTTATGGGGGTTGTTTTATCTACAATCGGGTCCGTTGTGTGGTTCGTGAAACATCGTCCACACGCAGCTGCGTCTGACGTTGTGGCTACCTTGCGCTCTGTTCCGCCTGTGTTGTTGGTAGTTCTTACCACCATCTTCGCCGCAATGTTGGCGAGCGGGACTTTCGAAGTAGACACGGATACGTTCACCGGTTCCCTCTGGTGGTCCGTGGACGTCTACTTTACAATTTATGTCGCGATTGCGGCCGCCGGAGTGGTTCTGGAAATCTTTTCTGGGCTCCGCAACAGGCGTAAAAAACGAAGTTAACTCGGTTAGACTGTCGCGGGACAAATGTTAGATGGAGGCGAAAAATGGACGAGAAGCAAGATCGCGAATCCGGTCTTCGGGACGACACCAAGGCGGGTCGAAGTCGATTCCGAGGCTCGCCACTAACGGACATGACTGCTTCTGCTGACGAT
>JAIOXB010000002.1 GCA_021741825.1 Microbacteriaceae bacterium | reverse complement strand
CGGCCATTCCGGGGTTTCGACGTTGCGGAACACGGTCTTGACCTGCGATTGGCGAACGACGTCATCGCGAGTCACCTCACCGCGAGCGCCCGTCGCCAGAACCTTCGAGATGTCGACACCGAGTTCCTTCGCGAGCTTGCGAACGGGCGGCTTCGCCATCACCGGGGAACTGCCGGCGGGAGGATAAGCAACAGGCTCGGTGGCGGCTTCGGGGAGAGATGGCTCTGATGACACGTTGGTCGACGTGCGCGAACCACGCCGTGACGCCACCTGGCCGGCACTTCCGTAGCCGACAAGCACCGGCTCGGCGGCGGGTTCTGCTTTGGCTTTGCCCTTCGCCTTTGCTGCGGGCGCGGCGGGCGGGGCAACTGGTTCGGGAGCAGCGTGGAGCGTCGCGGGCACGCCGGTGGCGGAATCGACTTGAATGATTGCCGTGCCGACGGGAACGGTATCCCCCTCGCCGGCAAGCAGGGCCACGATGGTCCCCGCAAACGGGCTGGGCAATTCAACGAGCGACTTTGCCGTTTCGATCTCGACCAGAATGTCGTTGATCGCAACGACATCGCCCTTTTTCACGCGCCACTGGACGATTTCGGCTTCGGTCAAGCCCTCGCCAACGTCGGGAAGTAGGAAATCTGCTGCGGCCACGGTCAGTACCCTCTCGCTCGATCGACGGCGTCGAGAATTCGGTCAACATCAGGAAGGTACGTCCCCTCGAGGTTGGCGGGCGGGAACGGCACATCAAATCCGCTGACGCGCATAACGGGGGACTGCAAGAAGTAGAACGCCCGTTCGGCGACGGTTGCCGCGATTTCAGAACCAACGGACGCATTCCCGGGCGCTTCCTGCGCCACCACAAGTCGTCCCGTCTTTTCCACCGATGCGACGATGGGGTCGTAATCGATGGGCGACAAAGAACGCAAATCGATGACCTCGAGGCTGATTCCTTCGCCTGCGGCGACCTCGGCCGCATCGAGCAGCATCGAGACCATCGCGCCGTGTCCGACAACCGTGGCGTCGGTTCCAGTTCGAACCACACGCGACTGGTGCGCCGCCGTCGGCGGGCCGTCGATATCGACATCACCCTTGGGCCAGTAGCGGGCCTTGGGTTCGAGGAAAATGACGGGGTCGTTGGACTGAATCGCCTGCTGAATCATGTGGTAGCCGTCATTGGGCGTCGCCGGGGACAGGACGCGAAGTCCCGCCGTGTGAGCGAAATACGCTTCGGGGCTTTCCTGGTGGTGTTCGACCGCACCGATGTGTCCGCCGTAGGGAATTCGGATAACGATGGGGAAGGCCTGATCGCCCTGGTGTCGGGAGGTTTGCTTTGCGAGTTGCGACATAATCTGGTCGAACGCGGGAAACACAAAGCCGTCAAACTGAATCTCACAAACCGGACGGAACCCGCGCATAGCGAGTCCGATTGCCGTTCCGACAATTCCTGATTCCGCGAGTGGCGTGTCCAACACGCGATTCTCGCCGAATTCGTTCTTGAGCCCCTCGGTTACGCGGAAGACTCCACCGAGGGTTCCGATGTCTTCGCCCATGAGGATGACCTTGTCGTTCTCGCGCATTGCACGCTGGAGGCCGAGGTTGATGGACTTCGCCATCGACAAACTTTCAGTCATCGGTCACCTCCGAACGACGCCTCGTACTCGGCCAGCCACGCTTTTTGTGCCGACACCAATGGGTGTTCGTCCGTGTAAGCGTGATCAAACATGACGTCCGAGGGGGGCGGTTTGAGTGCGAGCACTCTGGCGCGAACGTCCGCGGCGAGATCTTCGCCCTCGGTCTTCACGGCGTCAAAGAACTTGTCCGACTCGCCCTTGCCTCGCAGGAATTTCTCAAACCGCGCAATCGGGTCTCGTTCCTTCCACAGGTCCTCTTCGGCTTGTTCACGGTACTTCGTCGGGTCGTCGCTCGTTGTGTGAGCACCGAGTCGATAGGTCTGAGCCTCGATGAATCGGGGTCCTTTGCCGGCTCGGGTGTCGTCAAGCGCAACCTTCGTCACGGCGTACGAAATGAGCACATCGTTACCGTCAATTTGACAGGATTCGATTCCGAAACCTTCGCCGCGCTTGTACAGGGGGCTGCGCGACTGGCGCGACACGGGAACCGAGATGGCGTACTGGTTGTTCTGCAGGAAAAAGACGATGGGCGACTGGTACGACTGGGCAAAGACGAGTGCCTCGTTCGTGTCCCCTTCGCTCGATGCGCCATCGCCAAAATAGACGAGCGTCGCTTCGTCGACATCGGGTTTGCCTGTTCCGGATTTGCCTTCCAGCGCGATTCCCATCGCATAGCCCGCGGCGTGCAGGGTCTGCGTTGCGAGAACGAGTGTGTACAGGCGGAACCTCGATTCGTTCGGGTTCCAGCCACCGTTCGTTACCCCGCGAAGCAGTGACAAAATCGCGACGGGGTCGATCCCCCGAATTCGAGCGACCGCGTGTTCGCGATAGGTCGGAAAGATTGTGTCCTGTTTCCGAGTTGCGAAGGCCGAACCCACCTGCGCCGCTTCTTGGCCGAGGCTGGGTACCCACAAGGCCAGCTGACCCTGGCGTTGCAGATTTCCCGACTCAATGTCGAATCGCCGCGTGACCACCATTTCTCGGTAGAAATTCTGAAGTTGCACGTCGGTCAGTTTGTCGACGAGCGCACGGTATTCCGCCGTCCGATCGCTTTCGACAAGAGTCCCGTCGATCGACAGCAGTTGAAGAGTTGCCTCTGTATACGGCATGAGACCAGACTAGCCGTTTCGACCCGCGTGGCGCAGTCAGTCGTAGGCTGTTGACATGACTCGATTACTTTTGGGACTCATCATCAACACCGCCGCTCTGTGGATTGCGGACTCGTTCGTCGAGGGAATTCACCTCATTCCTTTCGGCTCGGGCGAGGCCAACCTCGTTCTGTCCTATGCGGCAGTGGCCGCGGTGTTTGGAATTGTCAACGCTGTTATCGGCAATTTCATTCGAATCGTGGCGTTCCCGCTGTACCTGCTGACACTGGGACTGGTTGCCCTCCTCGTCAATGCCGGCCTGCTGACGCTCGTTTCGCAGGCGACCCAGTACATGGGCTTCGGTCTTGTGATCGACGACTTTTCGTGGGGAGTCATCGGTGCACTCGTGATGTCGCTCTGCAACTGGCTGATTGGTATCGCTCTTCGCCCCTTCATGAGCCCGGTGTCGATCACTCGGTAAGAGCGCCGCGAAACCACATCGCGGTTCCTCGTTCGTCGATCCGAAGTCGGTCCTCGAGTTTAATCAACTGCGGGTCCTTCAGGGCGTCAATCCTGCCGAGGGAGTGTTGATAATTGTGAGTGAGATGCGCCTCGGTGCCCGTTGCGCGCGGTTCGGGGTGCACGATCCACGTCGTGCCGGCTGACCCGCGGATCGTTCCGCCCAGAGCGGGAACGGGGTCTTCTGGGTGCACGACATGCACAATGGGCACATTCATCGGTGACTCGACGAGACCCGCGGGTGTCCCCGCCGTGAAAACGGCCTCCACCGTGTACCGGCCCGAATCCGCGAGAGCCAGCGCAATGGCTCCGCCCTGAGAGTGTCCCGTGAGGACGATGGGTGTCGAGCCGGTGACGCCCGCGTGACGAAGTGCGGATTCCGTCGCGGACATCGATCGCGACACCCCCGACGCGAGCAACTCGGTGTTCGAGCCGCACCACCACGGATTGTCGGGTCCTGCGGCGAAGTCGGTTCCGGCGAGATACACCTCGAAACGAGGTCCGGTTGGGGTGTCAAAACGGTCGACACGGACATGTTCGGAACCCGTGGGGATGCGGGCGAAGCGTTCGGCAAAATCGCGAGGAGCGCCACTGTTGTCGCTTTGCCGCGTCAGGGTGACGGGCACCCACGGAGCTAGCCCCGATTGCCAGGGTGCGCGGTTCACAACCCAATCACTGACGGGTCGCAGCAACGACCACGGCGAAACGTTGGCCAGTGCGGAACGGGCCCATTCGGAGGGTTCGATTGTGGCGATGACGCCGTCAAGGTCCGCGTGAAGTGCGGAAATGTCTCGGGCGACTCGCTCGATTTCGAGCTGGAGGACGAGTCGCTCGGGCGCGAAAGTAAGACGACCGGACACGCCCACGGTAGCTGCGGCGTGCGCAACCGCGGCTGCAACTCGTCTCAGATCGTCCGAACGGGCGAGAAGCGCATCGAGTGTGTAGCGAAAAGTGTTCGACTGGACGGAAATCGGCGGGATCAACCGAGTGACCGCGTCTGAATCACGAGGGCTACCAACCGCGTCCGAAATTCTGTGGCTACGTCGTCATAGGCGATTCGGGCCGGCCCAACCCAGCCGGTGCGCGCGATTGAGCGTTCGAGATCAGCGATTGCGCCGCCCAGGATGTCTGTTGCGCTGATCAGATCGAGGGATATCACCATCACAGTGTGACGGCAGTTACAGCCGGAGAGCGTCGCAACGGGGTGCTCGTGGAAGGGTGGTGCGCACACGTCTCGTGGGGATAAAACTGCGAGAATAGAGTTATGACCCTTTCGCCCCAGCCGCTCAGTCCTTTGGATGGCCGCTACCACGGTGCGGTCGCCGAGATTGGTCAACATCTGTCCGAAGCAGGACTCAACCGTGCGCGGGTTCACGTCGAAATCGAGTGGCTGATTCGACTCGCGGACGAGGGCATTTTTGGCGCGGAACTGAGTGCCGACGAACGATTCGCTCTGCGCGATGTCGCGACAAACTTCGGTGACTCTGATGTCGCTCGAATTGCGGAATTCGAGGCGACCACGCGGCACGACGTCAAAGCGGTCGAATACCTCGTCCGAGAACGCCTCGAGCGCCTCGGGCTTTCTCGCATCGCCGAATTGACGCATTTCGCGTGCACGAGCGAAGACATCAACAATCTGGCCTACGGGATAACCCTCGGTGCGGCGGTGCGCGAGGTGTGGCGCCCGGCAACGGACGTGTTGGTCGCGAAATTGACCGCTCTGGCTACTTCGGAACGAGACACCCCCATGTTGTCTCGAACTCACGGGCAGGCCGCAACCCCGACCACGTTTGGCAAAGAGATTGCCGTCTTTGCCCACCGACTCACCCAACTCCTCGCCGATATCGATGCGGTGCGACTTTCCGGCAAGTTCTCCGGAGCGACCGGAACCTTCTCCGCTCACGTCGTGGCAGCCCCCGAAGTCGACTGGATTCGTGTGTCGAGGGAGTTCGTCGAATCCCTTGGCCTCGAGTGGAACCCGTTGACCACGCAAATCGAATCACATGATCGCCAGGCTGCGCTTCTCGCTCGGATTAGCCACGTCAACCGAGTGCTGCACAACCTCTGCACGGACGTGTGGACCTACATTTCACAAGGGTTCATTACCCAGATCCCGGTGAAAGGCGCGACGGGTTCATCGACGATGCCTCACAAGGTCAACCCCATCCGCTTCGAGAACGCCGAGGCGAACCTCGAGATTGCGTCGGCGTTGGGCGACGCTCTTGGCGCAACACTCGTGACGTCCAGGCTTCAACGCGACCTCACCGATTCGACCACACAGCGAAACCTCGGCGTCGCGCTAGGTCACTCGCTGCTCGCCATTTCGAACATCAACGCGGGATTGGACGAAATCAGCGTCGATCGCGACGCGCTGCTCAACGATCTGGCTGCCAACCTGGAGGTGCTCGGTGAGGCGATACAAACGGTGCTGCGGGCCGAGCGCGCAGCGGGGACAACGACAATCGACAACCCCTATGAACTTCTGAAAGAACTCACGCGGGGAAAGCGGTTGACCGAGAAGGGCCTCCGGACATTCATCGAAGGACTCGACATGTCGGAAGCGGGGAAAGCGCGCCTGTTGGAGCTGACGCCGGCGACCTATGTTGGACTCGCCTCGAAACTGGTCGATTTCCTCGACTAATCGTGAGGGTTGTTGTTCGACTTTGGAAACTGCGGACTCATCGCGAGGACCATCATCGCGAGACTGATAATTGTGACGACGAACCCGCCTCCGCCGGCGATTGCCGCAAGAGCGAAATCTCGGGTCACCATGAGGACGATGCCGCCCAAGAACAGTCCCGCCCCGGAGGCGAGTCCGACGAGTTCGGCCGGTCGGGTTTTATCGCTTCGTGCCACGTGATTTCGCCTTCGCTGTCGTCGTTGCTGGGGTGGTCATCTTCGTTGAGTTTTGTGCTGGGGGCTTTCGCCCCGACTTCCGAGCTTTCACGCTCGAATCGATTGCACCTATCAGTCCAAAGATACCCGCGACGATTGCCCAACCGCCCGTCAATCCGGTGGCCGTCCTGTCACCGGCATCAATGTTGAAGTAGAGAATTGAGAGGCCCAGAGCCAAAATGCCCGTCGACCAGAGCCAGATCCGATCATCTCGAGTGAATGCTCGAGAGGTCTCGAAGGCGACGAGCGCGATTGTCAGCGACAGCGCAGTCGTGGGCGACATTGTGCCGGCGGCAAGCCCCAGAAGAGCCAACGCGGTGACGACAAGCGTCGACCACCACGCGAATCGATTCATCACGGTGGCCGTCCCCCCGCCTGTCGTCAGCGAGACCACGGCGACAAACGCAAGCCAGCCGAGGCCAAGATACGTCGAGTGATCCTCGGTGAGCGTGATGGCGACGCCCGCAATCAGAGCGGCGACGGATCGGGCGAACGGTTGGATGACGACAAGGGTCTTAGAGACAATCTCGAACGGTTTACCTGCATCTGCCATGGTTCAAGAATACGGGATAACGAATTGAGGTTTTCCCGACTACATCTTTGCCAAATCGCTGAATCGCGAATAGTGGCCTTCAAACAACACCTGCAAGACGCGCATCTCTCCGTTGCGGTGCTTGGCAATGTGGATCTCGGCATCGTTTCGGTTTTCGCCTTGTTCGGCAAATCGCTCACGGTGCAAGAGCAGCACGATATCGGCGTCTTGCTCGAGCGACCCCGACTCTCGAAGGTGCGATAGCTGTGGCTTTTTGTCCGGCGAGCTTTCCGGACCGCGGTTGAGCTGCGAGAGCGCGACAATCGGTACCCCGAGTTCTTTCGCCAACAGTTTGAGCGACCGCGAGAACTCGGACACTTCTTGCTGCCGGTTTTCGACCTTTTTGCCGCTCGTCATGAGTTGGAGGTAGTCGATAATGACGAGTTTGATGCCGTATTGGGACTTGAGACGACGGCACTTCGCTCGGATTTCTGACAGCGTCAGGTTGGGGCTGTCGTCGATGTACAGCGGAATGTCATCGAGCTTGGGCTGGAGTGTGTTGATTCGCTTCCAGCCTTCTGATTGCAGATCCTTCGATTTGCGGATCGCGCTGAGCGGAACGCTCGTTTCGGCAGACATCAAGCGCTGCGAGATTTCGGTTGCGCTCATTTCCAGCGAAAAGAAAACGGTGGGGACGTGCGATCGAAGCGCGGCGGAACGGGCGAAGTCAAGCGCGAGCGTGGATTTACCCAGCCCGGGTCGGGCAGCGATGAGAATGAGTTGTCCAGGTTGAAGTCCGTTGGTGACATCGTCGAGTTCACGGAATCCGGTGGGGATGTCGAGTCCCTCTTTGGCCGACTTTGCTTGGTCCTCCATTTCGTTGACGGCGATCTTGATCGCGTCACGAAGAACGACCGCGTCTTGGGCCGCGGCTGAGCGGCCAATCGCGAAGATTTCAACCTGAGCATCGTTGACAAGTTCGCTCGGGTCACCCTCGGCGGCGTAGCCGAGTTGCGTGATTCGAGTTCCCGACTGCACGAGTTTCCGCAGAATTGCTTTGTCCGCGACGATGCTCGCGTAGTACGTCGCGTTCGCGGCGGTCGGAACCGATGATTCGAGAGTGTGGAGGTAACTCGCGCCGCCGATTTTGTTGAGATTGCCGTCGCGAGTCAACTGTTCGGTGATCATGATGACGTCGGTCGGTTCCTGTCGCGCGAAGACGGTGTTGATCGCGTTGAAAATGATTTCGTGTTTGGGGAAGTAGAAGTCCTCGGCCTTAACGAGTTCGAGAACGTCGGCAATCGCGTCGCTTGACAACAACATCCCGCCGAGCGTGCTCATCTCGGCGGCCTGGTCGTTCGGTGGAACACGGGTGTCACCGGTGCCTTCTGGCACCAATTCGAGCTGTGGTCCGGCCATCGATGATCACCTCCTGAGTCAACTATTCGAGCGGGTTCTCTAGTATGCGCGTGACGACGGACATCGGACTGCGCCACGCCACACGAACACTGTGAACGCTACGTTTTTCGTCACAACGGCGCAAACCTGCCTGTGGATAGACCTGTGGGCAACCTGTTTACCACGCCGTGGTGTGCTGTGGATTGGTTGGGTATAACTGTGGATAAATGACGCTCGCAAATTCGAAAAATTGGCTCTGACCGCGTATTTTATTTTTTTCGGGCTGTGTGCAAGGTTGTTTAGAGTTTAGGTTGAACCTTTAGCTTTTCCACACACGCTCACCGCCCACAAAAACGTTCAGCGCCCGCTTTCGTTTCCGAAAACGGGCGCTGAACGATGAGATAGCGGAGCTACTTGCGAGCGATCACCTTGAGGGCGAGCGTCGCGGATACACCGTCGTGGAGGCGGACAGTCGCAGCGAATGCGCCCGTCGACTTGATCGGAGTGGACAACTCGATAGTGCGCTTGTCGATATCACCGAGTCCGGATTCCGCGACCGCAGCCGCGATGTCCGACGTCTTGACCGAACCGAACAAACGACCTTCGGAACCCGCCGACGCCTTGACCGTGATTGTGGCGCTTTCGAGTTTTGACTTGAGAGCCTGTGCTTCGTCGAGCGAGGCGAGTGCGCGAGTCGCGCGAGCCTGCTTGATGTCCGTCACCTGCTTTTCGCCACCGCGGGTCCAATGAATTGCGAAACCCTGGGGAACGAGATAGTTGCGGGCGTAGCCGTTTTTGACGTCCACGACGTCACCGGCTGATCCGAGGCCAGTGACCTCGTGGGTGAGAATGAGTTTTGCCATTGTCGTTCTCCTTAACGGCCAGCGCCGGCATAGGGGAGAAGCGCCATTTCGCGGGCGTTCTTTACCGCACGCGCAATGAGACGCTGTTCCTGGACCGAGGCGCCCGTGATTCGGCGCGAACGGATCTTTCCGCGCTCCGAGATGAACTTGCGAAGTGTTGCGACGTCTTTGTAATCGATGACGTCGATCTTGATCGCGCGTGCGGGGGGAAGCGCCTTAGCGCCCTTGCCCACGCGCGGCTTGCGGCGGTCGCCGGTTGCCTTTCCTGCCATGGTCTTTCCTTTTCGTGAAGAGTTAGTTAGAACGGAGCGTCATCGGTGGAGGGCTCGGCAGAGCCCGCGCCCCAGGGATCTCCGCCGGCTGCGGGGGCAGCCGGAGCTGCCCAATCGTTGCCGCCGGCTGGAGCAGACCACTCGGTGTTGCCGCCCGCGGTTGCGGCCGAACCGGGTGCGCGCGTGACGGCTGCGGTTGCGTATCGAAGCGATGGGCCAATCTCGTCAACTTCGAGTTCGATTGAGGTTCGCTTTTCGCCTTCCTTCGTTTCGAACGAGCGCTGGCGAAGTCGGCCGGTCGCGACGACGCGCGAGCCCTTCGACAGAGACGACGCGACGTGTTCAGCGAATTCACGCCAGACACTCGCACGGAGGAACAGTGCTTCGCCGTCTTTCCATTCGTTGCTCGCGCGGTCGAACGTTCGAGGAGTCGAAGCGATCGTGAAGTTCGCTACGGCAACACCGTTCTGCGTGTAGCGAAGTTCAGGGTCGGCGGTGAGGTTGCCGACAACCGTGATGACTGTGTCGTTAGCCATGGTGGTTACTCTGCAGTCGCTTCGGCGAGCGTTGCGGCTTCAGCGGCCTCAATCGCCTGCGAGGCAATTCGGGCAACGGACTCGTCCGCACGGAGAACCTTGGTGCGCATGATCGACTCGTTGAGTCGAAGCTGGCGCTCGAGTTCCTGCGTGGTCGCGGGGTCTGCGGTGAAGTTGATGACGGCGTAAATGCCTTCGCTCTTCTTTTGGATTTCATAGGACAAACGACGGCGGCCCCAAATGTCGACGTTATCGACGGAACCTCCACCGTTGGTGATGACGCTCAGGAACTTCTCGAGCGTCGGTTGAACGGTGCGCTCATCGACCTCGGGGTCGAGAATCACCATTATTTCGTAGGGATGCATGACGTAACCCACCTCCTCTGGACTCAGCGGCTACAGAATTTCTGTAGCAGGAGGGTTGTGCATCTAGTGCGTGTCGCCCTGTGGGCAACCGTCCAAGAATAGCCGAAAGAAGCGCTTAGGACAATTCGCGTCCCGCGGCCCACGTTCGAAGGCGCTTTTCCGCCTCCTCCGCGCCGAGCGGACCCTCGTCCAAACGCAGTTCCATCAGGAACGCGCGCGCCTCACCGACAACGCGACCGGGCAGCACATCGAGAATCGACATGATCTGGTCGCCGTCGAGATCGGGACGAATCGAATCGATTTCCTCACGTTCACGGATTTCAGCTATCCGCGCTTCGAGGTCGGTATACGCCGCATCCATGAGTGCGAGTTTCTTGTCGTTTCGAGTCGTCACATCGCTGCGCACGAGGATGTGTAGGCGCTCGAGTTCTTCGCCCGCGTCCCTGACATAACGGCGAACCGCAGAGTCAGTCCACGCTCCTTCGCTGTATCCGAAAAAGCGCAAGTGCAGGCGAATGAGGTTGCACACGCGGGCGATCGTGTCGTTATCGAATCGCAGCGCCTGCAGCCTCCTCTTTGCAAGCCGCGCCCCGGCCACGTCATGCCCATAAAAGGTCACGATCTTCGTGTTGTCGAACGATCGCGTCGATGGCTTGCCGATGTCGTGCAACAGCGCCGCCAAGCGACCGATGGTGTCCGGCGAGGAGTCGGGGAATCGCTGTCTCTCTATGGCGATCGACTTTGTCAGAACCATGAGCGAGTGTTCGTAGACATCCTTGTGGCGGCCGTGTTCGTCATGTTCTCGGATGAGCACGGGTATCTCTGGTAACACCCGGTCAAGAATCCCCGTATCGACGAGCGTTCGAATGCCGAGAACCGGGTCAGCCGCGCCAATGAGTTTGATGAATTCGTCTCGAACGCGTTCTGCGCTAATCATCACAATCGAGTCCGCGAGCGTCGTCATCGCCGTCACAACCTCGGGGACAAGCGCAAACTGCAATTGGGCGACAAAACGAGCGGCGCGCATCATCCGCAGGGGATCATCGGCAAATGACTGTTCGGGTGTGCCCGGTGTCCTCAGTTGTTTCGCAACCAGGTCGTCGAATCCACCGCTCGGGTCAACCAGCGCCAAATCGGGAAGCGAGAGCGCCATGGCATTGACCGTGAAGTCACGGCGCAACAGGTCATCGTCAATTCGAGTGCCGAAGGCCACGATGGGCTTGCGAGTCTCTCGGTCGTAGGTGTCGCTTCGATAGGTCGTAATCTCGACCTGCTCGCCACGGACGAGTGCGCCAATCGTCCCAAAGTCGCGGCCAATGTCCCACGTCGTGGTCGAAATCGGACCGACAACGCTCAGGATCTGGTCGGGGGTCGCATTCGTGGTGAAATCGAGGTCTGTGATCTCTCGCCCCAGAAAGGCATCGCGCACCGGCCCGCCGACGAGCGCGAGCTCGAATCCGGCTTCGACAAAAGCGGCGGTCAACGTCGAAACGGTTCCGCTGCCGGCGAGGGCCGTCAATCTCGCCATGGCCTCCGCCACGCTCTCCATATCGCATCAGTCTAGACTTACCGCTATGTCGGCCGTGGAAACAGTTGGGATTCGTCGCGCTCGCGTCAGCCTCGCCGTCGCGGCAATCGCTACTCTTTTCGGTTTCGGTGCGGTTCCCGCGGACGCCGTCTCGCGACCTACGTTTTCGGTGCTCGTTCCCATCGTCGCTTCTGGTTCATCGACCGACCTCGTCTCGTCTGAAGAATTGACGCAGCGCACTTCTCCTGGTGGATCCTGGGCTCGGCTGACGTCCGCCGCTGTTTCGAACGGCGCCACAATCGCGATCGACTCTCGAATCATTGCCAGCATCGCGGCGCTTGGCGAGGATACGCCGAGCACCGTTTCGGCGTGGCTTGACTCGGTGCGGCGCTCTGAGCCGATTTACCTGCCGTGGGGAAACGCCGATCCGTTTGTGATCGCCGCTGCCAGCCCGAGTTACCGTGTGTCAACGATCCAGCTCAGTGATATCTCGGGAATTCCCGCGATCGAAATCATCGGCTGGCCAACCGGTCACGCCGGGAGTGCGCGAAGCCTGCGAATCGCCGAGAAGTTGGGGTTTGCGAACCTCATTGCCGACGACAAGACCTTTCCCGACGTGACGAACTCCTATTCGGCCAGCGCAAGCGCCGCGATTGCGCAAGCGGTCTCAATTGGATCCGAAACGGACCCGGTCGCCGCTGCTGCCCAACTCCGCGGCTCGACGAGCGACCCGCTCGCGGTCGTGCTACCTCGAGACACCGCCGCCGTCGATGTGGACCGCGCGATTGTGTTCCTCAACGCTCTGTACAAAGGTTCGGTGCGCAGTAGTCGCTTCGTCCCCGCCGTGGTGACAAAAGACACAGCGGCCGCGTTCCACGGGGTTCCCGCATCCGCAATTCGGTTGCTGATGGCTCAACACCGTCTGGACCGACAGGTCGCAGAGATGGCGCTGGATCCACACGCGATCACCGTCCCGCGTCTGCGCCGGCTCTGTGTCGTCGCTGGACTAGTCGCCACCGACGGCTTTCCGGCTGCGGCGCGCGGATACGTGCGAACCGCTCAAACATATGAAGAGTTTGTGACGTTCTCTCTCGGCAGTGATTTCACTGTCCTCGCCGATTCTGCTGAATTACCACTCACCATCACCAACTCGTCGGTCACCGACATCACGGTCATCGCAAGCGTCAATGCGGTCTCGGGAATTGTGAGCATCACGAAGCCCAGCCAGACGATCACCATCCCGTCGGGATCCAGCGCGAGAGTCACCGTTCCCATGGTCTCTGTTGCTAACGGAAAAACGTCTCTTCGGGCAACGTTGACAACCACGAGCGGAATCGCCGTAAGCGAACCGGTGTTTGTCGAAATCGACGTGCAAGCGCAGTGGGAGGGCATTACTCTCGTCACATTTGTCGCGATTGTTGCGTCCATCATGGGCATCGGAATTGCCCGCACAGTCCGTGATCGGCGTCGGCGCTCATGACAAATCGAATCGGCCGGTCGTCGATGCTGCTCGCGTCGGGAACAATCGTGTCGCGAATCCTCGGATTCATTAGCGCGGTGGTTCTTGCTCGCACGGTCGGCTTGATCGGTTCCGGCGCCGATGCATTCGCGTTGGCGAACCAACTCCCCAACAATGTGTACGCCATTGTTGCCGGCGGAGTTCTCAGTGCCGTGTTCGTCCCGCAAATCGTCAACGCGCAACTTCACAAGGATGGCGGCGAGAAGTACATCAACCGCCTGCTGACACTGGGGATGTCGGTTGTCTTGGTCGTCACCGTGGTTGCGGTGGCCGCCGCACCATTCCTCGTTCGCTTGTATACCCAGCACACGACCGACGGTGGTGGTTACGGGTTCGGGCCCGAGGAATTGGCGCTTGCGACCGCGTTCGCGTGGTGGTGTCTGCCCCAGGTCTTCTTTTACGCCGCCTACAGCTTGGTCGGGGAAGTTCTCAATGCGAAAGGGGTCTTCGGTCCGTTCACCTGGTCGCCCGCCCTCAATAACGTCGTCGCAATTGCGGGAATGTTGTGGTTTGGTCAGTTTTTCACGGGCGACGTTTCCGTCGCGTCGGACTGGGATGCCACCGAAGTCGCGATACTTGCCGGTACCGCCACGCTAGGTGTTGTTTTTCAGGCACTCGCGCTGTTCGGCTTCCTCGGTCGTGCGTCGATTCGCTTTCGGCCGGACTTCCGCTTTCGCGGTGTCGGGCTCGGAACAACCACGAAGTTGGCGGCGTGGACATTCGGAATGATCGTGGTGACTCAGCTCGCCGGGATTGTCCAAAGCAATATTGCGTCGTTGGCAACGGCATACGACGAGCCGGGTCTCGCGGTTCTTCGATTCGGTTGGCTCGTTTTCATGCTTCCACACTCGGTGATCACCGTGTCCCTGGGGACTGCGTACTTCACCCGAATGAGCACTGACGTTCGGGACAAGCGCTGGGATCGGCTCGGGTCGGACATTCGGGAGTCGTTGTCGCGAATCTCGTTGTTCATGGTCATCAGTGCGGGACTGTTGTGGTTGACGGCAACCTTCGTCGCGAGCGTGTTCGCGGGCGAAGCAGCAAACGGGATGGCGAACGTCATTGCACTGTTCGCGATCGGACTTGTGCCGTTTGGAGTCGTGTTTGTCCTGCAGCGAATCTTCTACGCGCTAGAAGACACGCGAACACCGTTTTTCATTCAGCTTGCCCAATCGGCAGTCTTCACCGTCGGAGCACTGATTGCCGGCGCCGGGCCTGTTTCCCAGATCGCCAACGGAATTGCGGTGTCGATGAGCATCTCGACATTCATCCAAGCAATCCTGATGGTGATCTTTATTCGTCGACGATTAGGGCACCTCGGTGGACAAGCCTTGGGGACGGCGTTCGCCCGTTTTGTCATCGCGCTCATCCCAGCGATTGGTGTCGGATTCATCGTCCGCGAAGCGTTGCCCGTCGCGTCCGCCTCGATAGAACTTTCGGTGTTGTGGGCCGTCGTTATCGCCGGTGCAATGGGTGTCGTGTATCTCTCCGTACTGTTGATATTGCGAGACACTTCGGCCCACGATTTGATCGCGCCCCTGCGTCGCACGAGGAATAAGCGACCATAAACTCGAGTTACGACTTTTGTCGGAAGGAACACTGTGCGCGATCTTGTCATTATCGGGTCCGGTCCGGCCGGATACACCGCCGCAATTTATGCGGCGCGGGCTGACCTGAAACCCCTCGTCATTGCGTCCAGCGTCGAAATGGGTGGCGACCTCATGAAGACGACCGACGTCGACAACTATCCGGGGTTCCCCGAAGGCGTGATGGGCCCCGACCTCATGATGGGCATGCAGGCGCAAGCCGAACGCTTCGGAGCCGAATTGGTCTTTGACGACGCAACTGTTCTCGAACTCGATGGTGCGGTCAAAAAGATCACGCTCGGCAGTGGCGAGGTGATTGAATCCAAGGCCGTGATTTTGTCGATGGGTAGCCAATACCGTCACCTCGGTCTTGACGACGAAAAACGTTTGTCCGGGTTCGGCGTCTCGTGGTGCGCGACCTGTGACGGAGCGTTTTTCCGAAACCGCACGGTTGCCGTCGTCGGTGGCGGAGACTCGGCGATGGAGGAGGCGACATTCCTGACCAAGTTTGCCGACACCGTGTACCTCGTCCACCGCTCTGACCAATTTCGTGCGTCACCCGCGATGTTGGCGCGTGCGAAAGCCGACCCAAAGATTGAATTTGTCACGAACGCCGCCGTGACAGGAATCGTTGGCGCGGACACCGTGACGGGGCTTTCGTTGACCATGTCTGACGGGTCGGCGAAAACGCTCGACATCGACGGACTTTTCATTGCGATCGGCTCTGACCCTCGAACCAGCCTTGTTGCGAATCAGGTGACTCTGACCGATACCGGGAACGTTTCCGTTGACGGGCGCTCGTCGCGAACGAACCTGGCGGGTGTGTTTGCCGCGGGTGATTTGATCGACCCGACCTATCGCCAGGCGATTGTCGCCGCCGGCTCAGGTGCAGTCGCCGCGATGGACGCGCAGCATTTCATTGAGTCCGGCGCACACTAGTGCTCGGCTAGACTTAGCTCATCTACTGAGGAGAAAATCATGAGTGCTCGCGATGTAACCGATGCGACGTTTGCCGTCGAGGTTCTGCAAAACGACAAGCCCGTGATTGTTGACTTCTGGGCACCCTGGTGTGGCCCGTGCCGTGCCGTGTCTCCGATTCTTGACGCCATCGCCGAGGACCACGCGGACAAAATCGACATCGTCAAGCTCAATGTCGATGAATTCCCTGACCTTGCTGTCGCATACAACATCCTCAACATCCCCGCCATGAAGGTGTTCAAGGGCGGAGAGGTCGTCAAAACTGTCGTGGGTGCAAAGCCGCGGCCCGCTCTCGAACAGGATCTCGCCGAGTTCCTCGCGTAGGTTTTTCATTCGCACTGTGTGACGCGTCCGGCGCGACTCTTTCGTTCAGCACGTCCCGCGGTCAGATTGTCAGTCGTCCGCTGAAACTCCGAGCTCGCCGGCAATTCGATTGAGGTCCGCGACGGTCGCAAAGTCAATCGTGATGGTGCCGTGCGTTCTGCCCACGGCGATTTTGACGCGAGTGTCGAGCTTGTCACCAAGTTTGCTTGCAATGGCATCGAGGTGGTCTCGTCGGTTCCCCGGCTTCGGCTTTGCCTTGTCGGGTTTGGGGCTGGGGGTGCCCAGTGTCGCCGCCACCGCTTCGGCGGCACGCACGGACAATTCTTCATTGACGATCTTGGTCGCTAGTTTCTCTTGGGCGGCGGCGTCCGTCACCGACAGAATCGCGCGGGCGTGACCGGCCGAGATGACTCCGGCGGCGACCCGCTGCTGGACCTTGATTGGCAACTTGAGGAGCCGAAGGGTGTTGGTGACTTGCGGACGTGAGCGCCCGATTCGCTTCGCGAGTTCGTCCTGGGTGATCCCGAAATCAGACAGCAACTGTTGGTAGGCCGACGCCTCTTCGAGTGCATTGAGGTTCGCTCGGTGCAGGTTTTCGAGGAGTGCGTCGCGCAACATGTCGGCGTCTTTTGTGTCACGTATGACCGCAGGGATCTCGGTGAGACCCACGGCCTTCGACGCGCGGAGGCGTCGCTCCCCCATGACGAGTTCGTATGTAGCGTTGTCTCCGGTTCCGCTCAGCGGGCGAACAACGATGGGTTGTAGAACACCGAATTCACGAATCGAGTGTTCGAGTTCGGCGAGTTCCTCTGGCCGGAAATCGGTTCGCGGCTGGGCCGCGTTCGGGACAACATTGTTCGGATTAATCAGTTGAAATCGTGCGCCGGGAACTTCTCGGTTGGAACCGGAGTCGTTTTGCGGGAAGAAGACGTCCACGCCTCGGTCCGAAACGTTTGCGCCTCCGGTGGGAATCAAGGCGCCAATCCCGCGGCCCAATCCAGTTCGCCTCTCAGCCATCTCAGTACACTCCTCGCTCAGCAAATTCGACGGCCGCTTCGCGATATGCGATAGATCCAATCGAATCGTGGTCATAGTCAATTACAGTCTGTTGAAAACTCGGTGCTTCGGAAACTCGAACCGATCGAGGAATAACCACTTTGAAAACAATGTCGGGAAAGTGGCGGCGGACTTCGTCGGCTACTTCCCTCGACAGGTTGGTCCGGTGGTCGTACATCGTCAAGAGGACTCCGGAAATGCTCACGCGAGGATTGAGGAACTGCTGGACCATCGCAATGTTGTCCCACAGCATCGTGACGCCCTCCAGCGCGTAATACTCGGCTTGAATCGGGACGAACACTTCCGTTGCCGCGGTCAATGCGTTGACCGTCAAGAGGCCAAGCGACGGCGGGCAATCAATGAAAATGTAGTGCGGTATATCGGCACCGGAAGACAAGTACTCTTCCAGCGCGCGCTTCAGTCGCGTCTCGCGTGCCGATGCCGGAACCAGTTCGATCTCGGCGCCCGCCAGGTTGATCGTGGCTGGAACGCACCACAGGTTCGGGTTGCTGGGGCTCTGTTGCAGCACTGATTGGATTGATGCCGAACCGACGAGGACTTCATAAATTCCGGGAATCTTGGCGTGGTGGTCAATTCCAAGGGCCGTCGACGCGTTTCCCTGGGGGTCCAAATCAATGACAATGACGCGGGCGCCCAGCCGCGCGAGGGCTGCCGCGATGTTGACGGCGGTTGTGGTTTTTCCGACCCCACCCTTCTGGTTCGACAGGGCCACAATCCTCGTCTTTGCGGGGAGGGGTGCCACGCGCCGGGCCAATGCTTCGCGGCGACGGGTGAGGTCCATCAATTCTGTGGCGAGCGGACTCGCGTCTTCGTCAGACATCACGCACGCACCTTTCCTGGAGTTGTTGCCTGCGCGGGGATTCCCCTGCGCGGAGATGTTTCACGTGAAACATCGAGATGCCCAATCGGCTATTCAACAATAGCGGTGAACAATCTGGTCGGCTCGTCCACTGTACCTTCACCCAGGACACGGGATTCTGGCGCAGAGATATTGTGGCGCGCAAATACGGTGGTTGCCTCAGCAATCTCGCTCTCAAGACGCTGGCCCTTGAGGAGGGCGAGCCGTCCGCCGCGGACAACCAGCGGCGTCACAATCGGGATGAGTCCTTTCAATGACTTGACCGCGCGCGCGGTGACGACGTCAAAAGATCGTCGCGGTGTGAAGTCTTCCGCTCGGCCTGTGAACACCGTGACATTGGTTAAGGCAAAGTTCGTGACTTGTTCGTCAAGCCATCTGGTTCGGCGCTCGAGCGGCTCGATCAGCGTGACATCAACATCCGGACGAATCATCGCGATAACAAGACCAGGCAACCCGGCCCCACTCCCCACGTCGGCTACGGCGGTGCGGCGGCCCGATACGCCCGATGGCGGTATCTCAGGCACGAGAAGAGCGCAGTTCAGGATGTGTCGGGACCAAAGACGGCGCGCTTCGTCCGGGCCGATTAGCCCGAGCGCCTCGCCGCGGGTGCCAAGGTCGAGCGCAAACGCACGGACTCGTTCAATCCCCGCGCCACACAGCTGTGCCGCAACAGAAGGTTCCGCTTCAATCTCGGAATGTTTCACGTGAAACTATGCGCGGCTAATCACGGTGTGGCGGTCGGCGCCTTCGCCCTCGGAATGCGAAGCAAATTCTCGGTCGCTCACGAAGTCGTGTACCAACTTGCGTTCATACGAGGACATCGGGGGCAGTGCGGCGGACTGAGCGCCGCCCTCGATCCGCTCGATCGCTCGTTCGACCAGGCGCTCAAGCTCCTTGGATCGCGCGTCGCGTGAACCAGCGATGTCAAGAATGAGCCGCGAGAACTCGCCCGTCTTTGTGTGCACGGCAAGCCGGGTCAACTCTTGTAGTGCGGACACGGTGTCGCCCTTGGTCAGGACCTTGAGGTGGTCGCTGTCGGTCGCCACAACCGAAACGTAGTCACGGCCGTTCGAATTGGTGATTTCGAGGTCACCATCGAGATCAGCAATATCGAGAAGTACCTCGATGTAATCGGCAGCAATGTCTGCCGCGTCTTTAATGTCCGACATTATTTCTTTCCCTTTCCGCGCTTTGCGCGGTTCTTGCCCATGGGCTGCTGGCGTTGTGCCGGCTTCACTTCTTCGATCGGTTCCGCTTCGATGACGATTCCCTTGCGGATGTTCTTCTTTTCCTGGCGGGCCTCCCACGCGTGGAACGCCTCGGACCCGGGAGTTGGCATGTTGCGGATGACGACGAACTGCTGACCCATCGTCCAGAAATTCGACACGAGCCAATACATCATGACACCGAGGGGGAATGCGAACCCTGAGAAGAGGAAAACGAGCGGGAGGATGTACAAGAGAATCTGCTGCTGCTTGTAGGTCGGGCTTTCCTTCATCGCCTGCGAGATGTTCTTGGACATGATTTGTTTTTGCGTGATGAACTGAGACGCCGTCATCAGGACAACCATTACTCCAGCGGTCCAGATGACCGTCCAGTCGCCCTCGGCCGTTGACATCGCGGCGTGAAGCGGTGCGGTGCCGAAGATTGTTGCTGCACCAAAATTCTCTGCGAGACCGAGGTTCATGAACCCGATTCCGGGAATTCCGAGTGCCGCGTTGTTCAGGGTCGTGAAGAGGCCGAAGAAGACCGGCATTTGAAAGAGGAGGGGGAGGCACGAGGCGAAGGGTGACGTGCCGTGCTTGCCGTACAGCGCCATCGTCTCGCGGGTCATCGCCTCACGAGAAAACTGATCGCGCTTGCCTTTGTACTTGTCCTGGATTCGCTTGAGATCGGGGGCGACTTCGAGCATCTTGCGTTGGCTCTTGATCTGGCGGACGAAGAGCGGAATCAGCGCGGCGCGCACGACGAGGACAAGGCCGGTGATGGAAAGGACCCAGGTCCAGCCGTCGCTTGGGTCCATGCCCACTTGGGTGAGCACCCAGTGGAAACCGATCAGCAGCGCTTCGATTGCCCAACGAAAGGGCCAGAGGATTATTCCAAGAATATCGGGCATCATTTTTCTTTCTTTTTCGGGATTACGAATCCCGAACGCGACAGGGGGAAGTTACCGTCCATTCTGGCAGGTATCTCGTCTATTCCACCACGCGCCCACGGATTGCATCGCACGATGCGCCACAGGGTCATTACGCCGCCTCGAACGACACCGAACTGCTGAACCACTCCCAGCCCGTAGGCCGAACACGTCGGGTAGTAACGACACACGTTTCCGTAGAGGGGGGAGATAATGGCTCGCCAGCCTCTGATGAAGGCCACCACAAGATTTCGAGGGAGCAGAAAAAGTTTCCACCCCATCAGGCTCGACCCCACGAGGTGGATGCCTGGTCGATCTCTGATTTCAACTCGATGAAGCTCGGTACCGACCCGTCCGATCGGAATCGAACGATGACGTCTCCGGTAAGCAGACCGCGGTCGATGAGTTTTCGGGCGATGGCTCGGGTTCGACGGCGAAGGGTGTTCCGAACCACCGCGTTCCCACACTTTGCGGTAACAATAACGCCCACCCGATTGAGTTCGGATGGGCGTCGATACACGATGAGGTGCGCGGTTACCTGCTTGTCCCCGCGTCGAACAACCTGACGAAAATCGCCGGGCTCAACGATGCGGTTGTGGCGAGGAAGCACCGTGAAAGATCACACAGTGATTTCGCTGCGGCCCTTGCGACGACGAGCGGCAAGAATCGCGCGACCGGCGCGTGTGCGCATGCGCAAACGGAAACCGTGAACCTTCGCACGGCGGCGGTTGTTGGGCTGATAAGTACGCTTCGACATTTCTTCTCCTCGGCCAGTGGCCGACACATTCAGGTTGTTCAATTGCGCACGGAAGCGCAACCACAAAAGAATAGGGCACATTTCGGGGGTAGTCAAACCGGGCGAAGGTTGGTTTTCCACATTAATTGCACGCCCGGTTGCGTTCCGAAATTTGTGGCTAATATGGTGACTTATCCACAAGCCGGAAAAGTAGATGCCGAACAACGACAACCCTCTCGAAAACCTATGGCGCAACGTCGTCCACGAGGTTTCTCGTGGCGTCGATGTGTCGCCCAGAATCTTGGCTGTTGTCGAATCCGCAGTGCCGCAGGGAATCCTTCACGAGACGCTGTATTTAGAGGTTGACTCCGACTTTGCGCGAGACATGATCGATCAACGCGCCAGAGAAGAAATTCTTGCCGGACTGGGGAAATTCTCAACCGAGGCACAAACCATCTCGAACTTTTCGATAGTGGTAAACCCTGGCCTTCGTGACGGGGACGATGCTGAGTCTTTCGACGTTCCCCTGTCGGCGGTGCCTGTGGTGGCGGCGACTCGCGGCAACGCTGTCGAAATTCGTCTCAACCCGAAGTACACCTTTGACAACTTCGTGATCGGGCCGTCGAATCGATTCGCCCATGCCGCGGCGTTGGCCGTGGCGGAATCACCCGCCAAGGCCTACAACCCACTTTTTGTCTACGGCGGTTCCGGGCTCGGCAAGACGCACCTGCTTCACGCAATTAGCCATTACGCGGAAGGGCTCTTCCCGAACATCAAGGTTTCCTACGTTTCGTCCGAAGAATTCACGAATGATTACATCAACGCGCTTGCCCTGGGCCAGATGCACAATTTCAATCGTCGATATCGCGAGGTCGACCTATTGCTGATCGACGATATCCAATTCCTGGGTGGCAAGGACGCGACTCAAGATACGTTCTTCCATACGTTCAACACCCTGCATGAGCACGGCAAACAGGTCGTGATCACGAGCGACGTACCGCCCAAGCAACTGGTTGGGTTCGAGGAACGCATGCGAAGCCGGTTCGGGTGGGGCCTGATCACCGATATCCAAGTTCCCGACCTCGAGACCCGCATTGCGATTCTGCGGAAAAAAGTCACGGCGGAAAATCTCGGTATCAGCGATGACGTTCTCGAATACATTGCGACGAAGGTGGCCACCAACATCCGTGAGCTCGAAGGAACCTTGATTCGAGTCACTGCCTTTGCGAGCCTCAACCGGGTGCCAATTGACCTTCCGCTGGTCCAAACCATTCTCAAGGATCTGATCACACTCGAGGAGGGGGATGTCTCGCCGACGGACATCATCGAGCAGGTCGCTCGATACTTTGAATTATCGCTCGACGAACTCTATGGGAACTCCCGGGCTGCGGCAATCGCTCAGGCTCGACAAATCGCCATGTACCTGTGCCGCGAGCTGACGTCGCTGTCCCTCCCGAAGATTGGCCAGCTCATTGGTCGAGACCACACCACGGTGATGTATGCCAACAACAAAATCGCAGAGTTGATGAAAGAACGTCGGTCGGTTTATAACCAAGTGACCGACCTGACCCACATCATCAAGCAGTCTTCGCGCTAGTTGTGCAGCGCTCGGTCAACAGGGGTGTGTAAAAGTCCAATTAATCCCCAACAACGTTTTTATTTCTTGGGATAACTTTTTCCCTCGGATTGTTGTTGTTGTGTACGCAGAAAAACGCCAACAGTTTGCTGACAACTTTCACCGTTGTAGTTCAGCCAAGGATAGGGCTGGGCCACGAGTTATCCACATATCCACCGGTGTTAAGACGATTAATGTACTTAAGGAAAGACAGGTAGATCGATAACCAGACAGTATTTTGCCCGTCACCGGTATGTGACACAATGAGAGACCGAACATATCTCGAGAGGCTCGTAGTGAAATTTCAATCCAACAAGGATGTCCTGTCACAGGCCGTCATTTTTGTGACAAAGCTGCTCACGGCCAAGAACACTAACCCAACTCTCGCAGGGGTCCGTATCGATGCGAGCGACGCCGGTATAACCTTCGCGTCGTTTGATCACGACGTTTCGACACGGACTACTATTGCGGGCGATGTGGACACGAGTGGATCGGTGTTGGTTTCCGGAAAACTACTTGCCGACATTGTTACTCGGCTTCCTGGCGACACGGTCAGTGTGGCTCTCCAGGAAACCAAGCTGATTGTCTCCTCCGGGACCGCCAAATTTAACATGTCCGTGATGCCGCTCAATGAATATCCGAACCTCCCCGAAGTGCCGGCGGCAATAGGAAGTTTCGATGGTGAGCAACTAGCAGAGGCCATAGCGCAAGTCGGAGTTGCCGCACTCAAGGATGACGGTCAACCAGCGATCATGAATATTTCGGTGGAACTTTCGCCTCAGACAATTTCTTTCACAGCGACCGACCGTTACAGAATCGCGTCGAGGGATGTGAAGTGGGCTGCGACCGGGATAACTGAGCCAACACAAATCCTCGTCCCCGCCAGAGTCCTCATTGAGGCTGGAAAGATGTTCCAGACCGAGCAAACGGTCACCATGTCCCTGCTTGCCGGCGGAGACCGAGAACTTGTAGCAATTTCCGCCGGGAATCGAGTCGTAACGTCATCGCTAGCCAAAGGGTCCTTTCCCAAAGTGCGCGGGTTGCTTGACGAAAAAGGCGGCGGCGCGGCTTATGCAATTGTCTTGTCGTCCGACCTCATCGATGCCACCCGGCGCGTTTCGCTTGTCCTTGAAAGGGACGGCGCGATCAAATACACCTTCTCGAAAGACGGCGTGTTGCTGGAAACCAGCGCAGCCGAGACGGCGAGCGCGCAAGAGACGGTTGATGCTCACCTCGTCGGTGACGACGTTTTCGTTTGGCTCAAGCCGCGCCTCGTGATTGACGGAGTTGTAGGAGCACACAGCGAATTCGTGCGGCTTGGCTTCACTCCATCGTCCGACCCACTCAAGGCCGGGCCGGTGTTGTTTACCGCTCATTCGTCCAAAGACGCCGAGTCAATCGAACAGGCTTACCGTTACCTCATGCAGCCGAACCTCCTCAACCGCTAGACCATGAGAATCATCTCCGCCGAGCTGATTGGTTGGCGGAACTACGAACACCAGTCACTTGAGTTTGAGAGTTCGCCGACGATTCTGGTAGGACCCAACGGTCAAGGAAAAACTAACTTCGTCGAGGCCCTGGCTTATTCAGCCCTGGGCCACTCCCACCGGACGGCAAGCGACGCGATTCTCGTGAAGAGCGGCGAGTCCGAGGCAATCATTCGCATGGTTGTGCAACACAACACTCGACAGTTGTCGATTGATCTTCGGGTTACCGGTTCGGGCGCAAACACCATCCGCGTGAACGGCACGGCCACGAAACGACGAGACCTGGCTCGACTTTTACCGTTCGTCCTGTTTGCTCCGGAGGACATGGATCTGGTTCGTGGTGAACCCGAGCACCGGCGAACGTTTCTCAACGACGTCGTCGCGGAGTCCTCGCCGTCCCTCGCCGGCGACATCATCGATTACGACCGCGTTCTGCGACAGCGCAACACCCTTCTCAAATCTCTTCGCACAAACCCAGCCGCATCAACCGGAACACTCGACACCTGGACCGAAAACCTCATCGATCTCGCAACTCGGATTATGGTTGCGCGGAGACGGGTTATCGCTGAATTGTCCCCACGCCTCAGCGAGCATTACCGGGCGATCGCATCGACATCGGACTCCGCTTCCGTCGCCCTGTCCGAGTCGATTCCGACCAACACGCCGAACGATGGCATTGCCGCCGCGCTGCGGACGTTGTTTCACGTGAAACAACGTGACGAGATCGACCGCGGCGCGACGCTTTGTGGTCCTCACCGCGATGACATGGTGGTCGTCCTCAATGAACTGCCAGCACGAACCCACTCAAGCCAGGGCGAGGCATGGTCGTGTGCCCTGTCGTTGCGCCTAGCCCAGGTCGACATGATTCGACAGAGTTCCATCGCGGGCGACCCGGTGGTTGTTCTTGATGATGTCTTCTCTGAACTGGACGCGGGACGACGCGACCGGCTCGGCAAACATTTGGCGGGTATCGAGCACCTCATCATCACCGCTGCCGACGTCGCAACAATCCCGTCATCGCTCGTCGGCCGGCAACACACTGTCCTTGACGGGAGGATAGATGCCTGATTCTCCCGTCAACTCGAGTGAGGCGATCCGGTTCTTCGAACACCTGGTCGAGATCTTCTCTGGGCGCAAACGTCGTCAGACTGAGGTTCCGGTCGTGCGGAAAGGATCTCTGCCGTTCGAAAAGGGCCGAGACCCGAGGTTGATCGTGTCGATCGTTTCCCGGACGATCACTGAACGAGGTTGGGCCCCCTTCTTATCGCGCGAATCCGTGATCGACCAATGGGAGGAAATTGTGGGAATTGATGTTGCCGGACACACCGTTCCCGAGATTGACGAGGACCTGATCACCGTCCGATGCGACTCTTCTGCTTGGGCGACGAACCTTCGGTTGATGCGTCATGAAATTCTTGCCGAAGTGCTCTCACGGTTTCCGGATTCAGGCCTCGAGAAAATCTCTGTGGTTGGACCGGGTGTCCCCAACAAAATTAGGGGTCCTCGTAGCGTGAAATGGCGCGGTCCCCGCGATACTTACGGATAAGCGACGACATTTGGCAGAGCGTGCGAAAAAGGCGCGCACAGGCGCGAATTTCCCGTTTTTGAGACACTTTTCGGGGTAGAATGAAAGCCACAGGATGGGCCTCACGGGGTGCCGCAGAGGAGTTCTAATGGCCGAGTCAAAACCGAAGGCAAACCCCGATAATTACGGGGCCGAGAACATCCAAGTTCTCGAGGGTCTCGAAGCCGTCCGCAAGCGTCCTGGGATGTATATCGGGTCGACCGGAGAGCGCGGTTTGCACCACCTTGTCTACGAAATCGTCGACAATTCCGTGGATGAAGCTCTCGCCGGCCACTGTTCGCTCATCCAGATCACGATCCTTCCGGATGGTGCCGTTCGCTGCATCGATAACGGCCGCGGTATTCCGGTCGACATGCACCCCACAGAAGGAAAGTCGACCGTCGAGGTTGTGCTTACGATCCTCCATGCCGGTGGAAAATTCGGCGGCGGCGGTTACGCCGTTTCTGGTGGACTTCACGGAGTCGGCTCATCTGTCGTTAACGCCCTGTCGAGCAGGCTGGATGTCGCCGTCAGCCGACAGGGAAATGTTTATACGCAAACATTCCATGACGGAGTCCCGGTCAAGCCCCTCAAAAAAGGTGAAGCCACCGATGTGACGGGAACGACGATCACGTTCTGGCCGAACGCCGAAATCTTTGAGACGACCGACTTCGATTACGAGACACTCCGAACTCGATTCCAGCAAATGGCGTTCCTCAATAAGGGTCTTCGAATCGATCTCACCGACGAACGAGCCGAGGACCGCCACGATTCGTTCTGCTACGAGCGCGGCCTCATGGACTATGTCGAATATCTCAACTCTGCGAAAAAGATTGAGGTCATTCACCCCGAAATCATCGGACTCGAGTCGGAAGACAAGGCGCGCACCATTTCGCTTGAACTGGCGATGCAATGGACGAACGCTTACTCCGAAAGCATTCACACCTACGCCAACACGATTAACACCCACGAGGGTGGAACCCACGAAGAGGGATTCCGTGCCGCATTGACAACCCTGATCAACAAGTACGCGAGGGACAAGGGAATTCTCAAGGAGAAAGACGAGAACCTGTCGGGAGAAGACGTCCGTGAAGGATTGACCGCGGTAATCTCGGTCAAACTCGCCGAGCCGCAGTTCGAGGGCCAAACGAAAACCAAGCTGGGTAACACCGAGGCCAAGTCATTCGTCCAGAAAGCGGTCGGCGACAAACTTGGCGACTGGTTCGATAGCCACCCCGCCGAGGCGAAAGAGATCATTCGCAAGGCCATTCAAGCGTCGGCCGCGCGGATCGCCGCGCGAAAGGCACGGGAACAAACTCGACGCAAGGGACTTCTCGAATCCGGCGGGATGCCCGGCAAGTTGAAGGACTGCCAGTCCAAAGATCCATCGTTGTCTGAAATCTTCATCGTCGAGGGCGACAGCGCGGGTGGTTCGGCTGTTCAAGGCCGCAATCCGGAAACGCAAGCGATTTTGCCGCTTCGCGGAAAGATCCTGAATGTCGAAAAGACGCGGCTTGATCGCGCCCTCGGAAACGCAGAAATCCAGGGGATGATCACGGCATTCGGTGCGGGGATCGATACCGAATTCTCATTGGAAAAGGTCCGGTATCACAAGATCGTTCTCATGGCCGATGCTGACGTTGATGGGCAACACATCACCACCTTGTTGCTCACTGTTCTGTTCCGGTACATGCGACCACTCATCGACGCGGGATTTGTGTACCTCGCACAACCACCGCTCTATCGACTCAAGTGGAGCAATCACGCGCACGAATACGTCTATTCCGATCGTGAACGGGACGCACTCATCGAATCCGGAACCAAGGCCGGGCGAAAACTGCCCAAGGACAACGGAATCCAGCGATACAAGGGTCTCGGTGAGATGAACCACCAAGAACTGTGGGACACCACAATGAATCCGGATTCGCGAACGCTGCTGCAGGTCACGTTGAGTGACGCCGCAATCGCCGACACCGTCTTCTCGACTCTCATGGGCGAAGACGTGAGCGCCCGCCGCTCGTTTATCCAGCAAAACGCTAAGGATGTTCGCTTCCTCGACATCTAGGAATCGACCTAAGGACACCGCGACATGACCGACGAACCCAAAGAACGTATCGAACCAGTCGATCTCCAGATGGAGATGCAGCGTTCGTATCTTGATTACGCAATGAGCGTGATCGTCGGACGAGCGTTGCCCGACGTCAGAGATGGCCTAAAGCCAGTTCACCGACGAGTGATTTATGCGATGTTCGATGGTGGTTACCGACCGGATAAGGCGTTCTCGAAATGCTCCCGTGTTGTCGGGGATGTCATGGGTCAGTTCCACCCCCACGGCGACACGGCGATTTACGACGCGTTGGTTCGACTCGTCCAGCCGTGGAGCCTCCGATACCCGCTCGCTTCCGGCCAAGGCAACTTTGGTTCCCCCGGAAACGACGGTGCCGCGGCACCTCGATACACCGAGACCCGTATGGCGCAACTCGCCATGGAGATGGTTCGTGATATCGACGAGAACACCGTTGATTTCCAGGACAACTACGACGGGCGCACCAAGGAACCAGCAATCCTGCCGAGCCGTTTCCCGAACCTGCTTGTGAACGGTTCGGTCGGTATTGCCGTCGGAATGGCGACGAACATTCCCCCGCACAACCTTCGAGAAGTAAGCGAAGCTGCGCTCTGGCACCTCACCAACCCCACCGCATCACGCGAAGAACTCCTCGAGGCGATTCTTCAGCGGGTTAAGGGACCCGACTTCCCCACCGGCGCGTTGATCGTCGGGACCACGGGAATCGACGAGGCGTACCGGACCGGCCACGGATCCATCACGATGCGCGCGGTTGTCGAGACCGAAGAAATCCACGGCCGCACGTGTCTCGTGATCACCGAACTTCCCTACCAAGTCAACCCCGACAACCTGGCGATGAAAATTGCGGATCTTGTCAAAGAGAACAAGCTTCAGGGCATCGCGGACATTCGTGACGAATCGAGCGGTCGAACTGGCCAACGGCTTGTTATCGTCCTCAAGCGCGACGCCGTTGCGAAGGTCGTTCTCAACAACCTCTATCGCCAGACCCAATTACAAGACAATTTCGGCGCAAACATGCTCGCCATTGTTGACGGCGTACCCCGAACACTTCCGATCGACCAGTTCATTACCTACTGGGTCGAACACCAAGTCAGCGTCATCGTGCGACGCACCCAGTTCCGCCTCGATAAGGCCGAGGCGGACGCGCACATTTTGCGCGGTTACTTGAAGGCACTCGACGCTCTGGATGCGGTCATCGCACTCATTCGTAAATCACCGACGGTGGACGAAGCCAAAGAAGGACTCATCAAACTTCTCGTTCTGGACGAGATCCAGGCGATGGCGATCCTCAACCTGCAACTTCGCCGACTCGCAGCCCTCGAGCGTCAAAAGATTATGGACCAGGCTGCGGAAATCGAATTGCAGATCGCCGAGTTCAAACGGATCCTTGCTGACGATGAAGTGCAACGCGGAATCATCAGCACCGAGTTGACCGAGATCGTCGAAAAGTACGGGGACGACCGGCGCACGTCGATCGTTCCGAGCGAGGGCGACCTGCGCAACGAGGACCTCATCCCAGAAGAAGAAATTGTTGTCACCGTCACGCGCGATGGATATATCAAGCGCACCCGCAGCGACAACTATCGTTCGCAAAACCGCGGCGGAAAAGGAATCAAGGGCGCCAAACTGCGTGCCGACGATGTGGTTCAACACTTCCTGGTCACGACGACCCACCACTGGCTATTGTTCTTCACGGACAAGGGTCGCGTTTACCGCGCGAAAGGGTTCGAGGTCACCGAGGCCGCGCGCGACGCCAAGGGTCAACACATCGCAAACCTGCTCGCGCTCTTGCCTGGCGAATCTGTCGCACAGATACTCGATGTCCGCAACTATGCGGCGGCGGAATACCTCGTGCTCGCAACGGGCAGAGGCCTCGTCAAAAAGTCGAGACTGACCGACTACGACACAAACCGCACCGGCGGAGTCTTTGCTATCGATCTTGCGGTGGAAAAGGGCAAAGACGGAAAGCCCACCCTCAATGATGAGGCCCAGCCAACGTACCTCGATGCTGTCGTGTCGGCAATGTTGGTGAACTCCGATAGCGAGATTCTGCTCGTGTCCAAGGCGGGAATGTCCTTGCGTTTCGCGGCGAACGACGCGAGCCTTCGACCGACCGGACGAAAAACGGCGGGCGTGAAGGGTCTCTCGCTTCGCACCGGCGACGAATTGTTGTCGGCGGCGGTTGTCTCTGATGTTGGTTACGTCTTTGTTGTTACCGAAAGCGGGTACGCGAAGCGCACCGAGGTGAGCCAATACCGTGTTCAGAACCGTGGCGGAATCGGCATCAAGGTCGCGAAACTGACAGACGAACGCGGTGGTTTAACGGGCGGGCTCATCGTGGATGATGGCGACGAAGTTCTCGTCATCATGGAAGGCGGCAAGGTCGTGCGATCGAGCGTTGACGGCGTCCCCGCCAAGGGGCGCGACACCATGGGAGTCGTCTTTGCTCGCCCGGATGATGGCGATCGAATTCTGGCAATCGCTCGTAATGTTGAGCGTAATCTAGACTCAATATCGGAAATCGATTCGACAGAATCCGACGAATCAGAAATGACAGAAACGGAAGACACCACTCATGAGTAAAGAATCCGCCGCAAAGCAGGTTCGGCTTCGTCTCGTCCACATCGACTTTTGGTCAGCCACCAAGAACTCTTTCATCATCTCACTCACGCTCTCACTGATCCTCGCCGTTGTCAACGTTTTGGGTTGGCTCCTCCTGACGGTTCTCGGCGTGGTCGACACGCTCAACGGAATCGTGAGCTCGATCGTCGGAATTGACTTTATGGGACTCACGGATCTCATGTCGTTCCCGTCCGTAATGGTCTTCACGCTGATTCAGGTAGTCGCGGGTCTTGTCTGCGGAACCGCACTTGGCGCGTTCTATGCCCTGGGCTTCAACTTCATCGCCCGCATCACCGGCGGAATCCGGGTCGCGTTCACCAACGACTGAGAACGACGAATCAGCTAGGCGATTTTTCGGCCCGACCGAAATGCGATAGGCTCGGGTAGGTTTGGGGGCTATAGCTCAGGTGGTTAGAGCGCTTCGCTGATAACGAAGAGGTCCCAGGTTCAAGTCCTGGTAGCCCCACACGGTTTCCCGAAACCGCAAAAAACGGGGACTTAGCTCAATTGGTAGAGCGCCTGCTTTGCAAGCAGGAGGTCAGGGGTTCGATTCCCCTAGTCTCCACGAAGTAAAAAACTCTCTCTAGAAATAGAGGGAGTTTTTATTTGTGTGGAGAAATAATCTGATTTATAGTCTGACTACAACTAACAGCCTTTACCACCAAAAAAGCAAGGCAGCTGATCCACAAACAGTGTTACCCATGCTGCAACAGCAAACAACCCCACGAGAATTGAACCAAACCTAACAAATCTGCTTTTTGGTTTACGACTAAACCCTTCGATTACAGAAGATGCAGCGATAAATGACATGGCTGTTAGAAACACGAATACACCCCATGGCACCCCAAGTGGATAGCCACCTGAATAAATCAACTCAATTACAAACAGCAACCCAGTAGAAACTAGAGACACCCACAAGGCTCTCAATAGCGTCCGTTTCTCCATGAACAAGAGTCTAGTAATCATGAAAATACGAGACCGAAATAGTCTGATTTATAGTCTGAAAATCCAAATCAGACCCCTACAACCCAAGCAATAACAGGGGCAGTGGTTTCCCCTAGTCTCCACAACATAGACTGCACCAGTGAGCAAATCCCCACGGTTCGTCCGTTCATCCAATGAAATGCTTGAGCGCTGGGGTGAGCGAATCACCTCTGTTGTTGGAACGATGTGGGCCGCAATCGCGTTCACAATCCTCGCGTTGATTTCGCTTCCCGCCGCCCTCGCGACCGGCGACCCGGTTGTGATCGTCGCCTGGGTCGCTCAAACGCTCCTCCAACTCGTTTTGCTCCCGATCATCATGGTCGGGCAGAACGTGCAGTCTCGGAAGACCGAGCGGCGTGACAACGAGACCCATTCCGCGGTGATGGCGGCTCATCGGGAAACCCAACAGATTCTTGCGGAGATACACGCCGCGAGATCTCCGCGGGCGAAATAGTTTCGACGAACTGTGTCACCGCGCGCACTTGTCCTGTTCCTCTCTGTGGGGGTAGCCTGGGGAATTCCCTACTATTTCATCGCGATCGCGATCGAATCGTTCAGCACTCCCAGCATCGTATGGTTGCGCGTCACCCTCGGTGCGCTCGTGCTTTTGCCGATTGTGATTTACCGCGGTGAACTCCGGGCCACGCTCCGGAATTGGCGCGGAGTTCTGCTGTTTGCCACACTCGAAATGGTCGGGCCGTGGTGGCTCATCACGGAAGCGGAACGCTCGATTGCGAGCAGCTTCGCCGGGCTCATGATGACAACAATTCCATTCATCGCGGCGTTCATCACGGGGACTTTTCTCGGAGACCGTGCGGCCCGTCACCCCGTCACAATCGCGGGGTTGATACTTGGGTTTCTCGGAGTTTTCACCCTCGTTGGAATCGACGCGTTTAGTGGAGCCATCGATGTGATTCCGGTCGGAATGTTGGCTGCTTCGGCCATCTGCTACGCCATCGCGCCGATTGTGGCGGGCCGAACAATGCCTCACGTGTCGGGCTTGTCATTGAGCGCGGTGGCACTGGCGATGGTCTCGGTGATTTATGCGCCGTTCGCCTTCGTGACCCTCCCGCACGATGTTGCCCTGAGCCCACCGATCGAGGCGTGGGTCGCCGTCATCGTGCTGGGTGTCATCAGTTCCGCGATCGCTTTTGTGTTGTTCTTCGCGTTGATCAAACACGTGGGGCCTCGTCGCTCGACGCTCATTACCTATATCAATCTCGTGGTGGCAACGCTCTTGGGAATCGTTTTCCTGAACGAACCGATCACGACGGGGATTCTTATCGGACTGCCGTTGGTCGTTGCCGGGTCCTATCTGGCGGGACGCGACAATAAAGCTGCAGCCCCGCGCGACAAAGGCGCGGTGTAAGCCAAAGTCGTTGCCGACTCGGGTGGCTCACTTCGTGGATCGCGAGCCAGACCCCGCCCTGGGCAGTCGAACCGTGGCAACCACCCCAGATCCGCCGCGACCGGGCACGAGTGTTGCCGACCCGCCGCTCAATTCAACCAAGTGCTTGACGATTGCGAGACCCAGACCGCTTCCGTCTTTAGTCGAATCTGCGCGCCAGAAACGATCGAATGCACGGTTGCACTGATCGACCGTCATCCCGGTGCCGGCATCAATGACTGCTAATTCGATTTCGTCTTTGAGTTCACGGACTCGAACCAAGACCGCAGTCCCCTTGGGGGAATGACCGATGGCGTTGTCCACCAGGTTGTCGACAATCTGTTCCGGTGCGTTCGACAACGCGACTCCGATTGCGTTGGTCGGTCCCTCATAGGCGAGGGTGACCTCACGTTCTTCGGCAAGCGCCCGCCAATTCTCGACACGCTCATTCGCCAGAACAGCGAGGTCAACGTTGATGACGTCGTGGGAACCGCCCTCTGATCGCGCAATCGCAAGGAGTCCCTCGACAATTGATGTGAGTCGCTCGACTTCGACCTCCGCGTCACCGAGTCGCTCGTCAGCAGAAACAGGGTCGAGCAGCAGAGCTTCGCGCGCACGCTCGATTCGCAGCAACAGAGCGGTTAGGGGGGTTCGCAACTGATGCGAGGCATCCGACGCAAAGGCGCGTTGCTGTCGGATGAGCGAATCCAACTTTGACGCCATGGAGTTGAAGGCGACAGCCAACGATCGAATCTCGTGTGGACCCGAGTCCTCTGGAAGCCGACCCGAGAAGTCGCCGACCGCCAGTGCGTTCGCCTGGGACTCGACGCGCCGAAGCGGGCGAGTTACCAAACCGGAAACCACAAACGACATAATTGCGGCGAGAAGCAGCGACCCACCCGCGACCCACCACAAAATTGTGGTTTTCTCCGAGACGGCAACGTCGATCTCGCCGTGGAGGAAGGACAAGCGGACGGCACCGTAGATGGACGAACCGTTGATGATCGGAACAGAAACGTAGACGAGATTGGACTGGAGCGTTTCCGACCAACGTTCGCCCGACGTCACGTTTCCCAGCAGAGCGCTGGCGATCTCTGGGCGATTCGAATAATCCGTTCCCAGCGCCAATTCAGTCGGATCGCTCGTGAGTACACCGAGACCCACCGAATCAACCACGATCACTTGGGCGTTGCGTTCGGCCGCGTACTTATTGACCAGTACCGCGAGAGTGGGGTCCACGCGATCAGGAGATTCGAGCACTATCTCGACCCGACCACCGAGAATGAACGCGTCACGCTCATATTCGGTGATGATTCGGTCTTGTTCCGACGCCGAGACGTAACCGACGACAGCCGCGCCCTGAGCCACAAGCAGTACACAACTGACACCGACGATTGAGGCGAGGAAGATGCGCCTCACGACACGATCCTTAGCGTAAATCCGACTCCGCGCACAGACTCCACCCACTCGGCGTCACCGAGCTTTTTACGGATACTCGCCACATGAGCATCAAGCGTTTTTGTTGTTCCGTACCAGGTCGTTTGCCACACGTCACGAAGAATATCGGCCCGACGAAAAACTGTTCCCGGCTCTCGAGAGAGATAGGCGAGCAGATCGAACTCTTTTGGCGTGAGGGCAACCGAATTCCCGCCAACAGTAACCGTTCGAGATTTTGTATCAATCACAAGGGCGCCGGCTTCGATGTGGGTTATCGGCGTGACGGTCCCGCTGGCTCGTCGCATCACCGCGTGAATTCGCGCCACCAGCTCTTTGATGCCGAACGGTTTAACAACATAGTCGTCGGCTCCCATGTCGAGCACAGTAACGCGATCCATCTCGGTTTCCCGAGCACTAGCAACGATTATGGGCACATGGGAGAAAGTCCGAATCTGACGGCATACTTCGGTCCCATCAATGTCCGGGAGTCCAAGATCGAGAATCACCGTGGTGATTCCGCCGGCTCGAACCTTCGAGACGGCTTCGCTGCCGAGAACCACATGCGTAACCGCATATCCGTTGTCGCGGAGCCCATCGACGAGCGCGTCCGCAATGGCTCGATCGTCCTCAACCAGCAAAATCGTCATGATTAGAGAGTGCCATGAATCCGACCGATAAGAGCACTTTCGGCGCAAACCGAGAAAACCTTGGACGTTTCTTTACCAAACCTGGTTGTTCGCCTCTGCCCATCGAGAGAAACTGAGGACATGAACATCCAAGGCTCACTCCTCCTTCTCGGCATGACCGCAACGACTGGTGTCGGACTCGGCACCGTAGCGGTGAACTCCGGTGCGATCGATATTGACGACGTATCGGGTCTCCTCGCCGAGACCACCAACGCGGTATCAGGTTCGGTTGCAGGAGCAACGAACACATTCGGCTCCGCGGCCACTCCGGGTTCTCCCCTCGTAACCGCGGCGGGACTTGGCACCGATGGCAACACATCACTCTTTGGAGCGACGATTGACGGGATCCCCGGGACCTCGCACGGTTCAACGGGAGGGTCAATTACCTCTCACGACCCTGGGTCGACAGGTGGATCCTCGGGAACCAACGCGGGTTCGTCGTCGGGAACGTCGCACGGAACCAGCTCTGGTTCGGCCGGCGGCTCCTATGGAACAGACGCGGGAACCAACGCGGGAACGTCGTCGGGAACGAACTCGGGAACGTCGCACGGAACCAGCTCTGGTTCGGCCGGTGGCTCGTCAGGCGGATCATACGAGGATGACGAAGGTGAAGACGAAGATTACGAGGACGAATCCGAAGATGACGAAGGTGAAGACGAAGATTACGAGGACGAATCCGAAGATGATGAAGAAGGAGACGACGACTAATGGCTCTCTTTATCGCCACCAAGGCACGAATCCTGGTGACGGTTGCGACCGCCGGAGCGATGTTTGCAGGAGTTGCAGGGCTTCAGGCCCAGGCTCAAGAAGCAACCGCTGTTGCGAACGCAGCAGAGACCGCGTCGACGGTAACCGCACCAACCATCGCGGCGCCGACGGCGACCGCCACCACCACGAAAAAGAAGAAGAAAAAGAAGGCAAAAGTGACAGCCGTAGTGGTTCAGGCCCCTGTCGCACAGAAAAAAGCGACACCGAAGAGTCACGGCAGCTCTGGTGGATCTAAGTAAACACTCGCACTCATCCATCGCCTCGGACGCCATTCGCGCGGCTCAAGGCGAGGTCGGTGCTCACACCGTCTCTCGAAACTTTTTCACGATGGGGACCGTTGCTAATATCGTCCTGGTCGGCGGCACAGAAGACATGCTTGATGGCCTTGTTCGCACCGCCGAATTTCTGCAGTCCTTATGGAGTCGATTTTTGCCGGAATCGGACATCACGAGGCTGAACAACGCGGAAGGCGCTGCTGTCACCGTGAACCCGTTGACGGCAAAACTAGTGAGCGAGATGCTGGCGGCCCGCACTCTCACGGATGGTGAGTATGACCCGACAATTCTTCCAAAATTGCTGGAGGAGGGTTATGTGGCATCTCGCATCAACCCCGCAAACATCACCGTTTTGCCCGCCAGTGCCCGCTGGCCCGTCGACACGAAAGGCACAACGATTCAGGACAACGTCGTCACCCTACCGATTGGCGTCACTCTCGACTCGGGTGGAATTGGTAAAGGTATCGCGGCGGACATCCTGGCCACAATGGCTCTCGAACGGGGTGCGCTGGGAATCCTGGCCGAGATTGGCGGCGACATTCGAATTGGCGGGACACCACCGGACGGCAGTCACTGGCGAATAGACATCGAAGATCCCTACGTCGAATCGCGGTCGATCGCTCGGGTAAATCTTGCTGACGGTGCTGTGGCGACGTCCAGCACGCTCAAGCGAACCTGGGACAACGATGGCCGCTCGGTGAACCACCTCATCAACGCTCACACCGGTCAATCAATGGCGTCCAACGTCGTTACTGTCTCGGTTGTCGCGGTGTCGTCCGGTATCGCGGAGGTCATCACGAAGGCCGGATTTACCCGAAAGGACTTCCTCAGCTGGGTTCCCACCCTCGGTGCCGCTGCGTTTGTCGTCTATCGTGATGGAACGACGGCACAGTCGGTCAACTGGAAGGACTATTCGTGAACGACCCACACATCTGGTGGTACGTCTCTCGCGTGAGCGCACTCTGCGCATGGGGTCTCATGTCGTTCTCGGTGGTGTGGGGCGTCTTGCTTGCGAGTCGCGTTTTTCGCGGCCTCGATAATCCGGCATGGCTGAAAGACCTGCACAAATATCTCAGCACGTTGACGGTGCTTCTTGCCAGCGTTCACACGCTTGCTCTCACGCTCGACCCCTACGTCAAGTTTGATGCAGCCGACCTATTCATTCCGGGGGTCGCGACCTACGAGGGAGCGTCCGATCTCGTCAACCTTGCTCTTGCAATCGGCGTCATCGCGATGTGGGTCATGTCTGTTGTCTATCTCACCTCTCTCGTCATGGAAAAGTTGCCCCATGTGGTCTGGAAAGCAATCCACTATTCGTCCTACCTGGTGTTCTTCGCCATCGGTATCCACGCGGCATTTTCGGGTTCGGACGTCGGGTCCTGGTGGTACGCAGCCGTATCCGTCTTCGTCATTTCGATGACCATGATCGCGTTGTTGATTAGGTTTGCCGTGATTGCACTGCGCGAACGGCGCGCGGTGGCCGACACGAAAGTATCTGCGCTTCGACTCGCGGCTCAAGCCGAGCGCGAGGCGTTGGTGCTTGAAAACCCCGATGAAGACAGTCGCGAGAAGCGAACAATGGTGGTCCAAAGCGTCACGCGTCGAGCAAAGGACGTTCTCGGAATTCGCCTCATTCCGGTTGGTGGCGGACGAACCGCATGGTGGGACGCAGGTTCTCACATCACTCTTCACCTCGCCAATGGCATGGAACGCCAGTACTCGCTGTGCGGCGACAGCACTAACCGCACGGGTTATGACATTGCTGTTCTCGACACCCACGGGCCAGAGGGCGGCTCGACATGGATACACAACAACGTCAGAGCGGGTACGGTCATCACGGTCAGCGGTCCACGCAACCATTTCCCGCTGATCCCCGCTCGGACATACTTGTTCATCGCCGGAGGGATTGGGATTACCCCGATTCGCGCCATGATCGAATCTCTTCCCGCCAAGCGAGATTGGCATTTGTTGTATCTGGGAAAGAACAAGGACGGAATGGCTTTTGCCGACGACGTCGTGGCAGAGTTCGGAAAAAGGGTCACGATTCATGAATCCGATACCTCGGGGCGGTTCGACCTAGCTGGACTGTTGGAATCAACCAACGCGGATGTCTACTGTTGCGGCCCCGAGACCCTCATGTCCGAGATCGAACAACGTGTCGAGCGGACTCGAGCCCACGTCGAGCGCTTCAATCCTGTACTTCGCGAAATCGAGGGTGGGGCAAAACCATTTGTTGTGCGTCTCGCATCGACCGGACGAAAAGTCAACGTTGCCGCGGATGTCTCTATCGCCGCGGCGCTCACCAAAGCGGGCATCCCCATTGATACATCATGTGGCAAAGGGGTCTGTGGGACCTGCGAGATTCGAATCATTGATGGCAAACCGAGCCACCTCGACAGCGTTATGCCTGACGCCGACAAAGACAAGCTCGGAGTCATGTATCCCTGCGTTTCGCGGGCGGAAGGCGCGGAAATCACACTCGACGCTTAGTCGACGTCGAACTCGTCGTCGACCCAGGCTTTGTCATCGGTTCGCAATACTTGCCACGACACGTAGGCCACACCCGCGACAATGGCGACCGCAAAACCGGCTGCGATGAAAAGACCGACCCCAGACTTTGCGGGAGCGAGTGGGGCTTTGCGGACGATTTTTCGCCCCGCAATCTGGTTTAAGCCGGACAGGATTCGTCCAGCAGACTCAAGAATGTCACGCTGACGGCCAAAGGCAGAACGCGCGGCATCGCTAAGCACAGCACGCTCCCGTGAAAATGACCGGACCATCGTTACTCCTTCGACCTCTACATTATGACTCACGGATGTCCACTTCGCACAGCGAGACGAGGCAGAATAGACGTATGTCAATTCACACACAGACCGCAACAATCCAGACCAATCACGGCGATATCCGAATAAACCTTTTCGGAAATCACGCGCCGAAAACTGTCGCGAACTTTGTCGGTCTTGCCGATGGAACCACGGAGTGGACACATCCGCAATCCGGGGAAAAAATGACCACACCTCTCTACGACGGTGTCGTATTTCACCGGATCATTCCAGGCTTCATGATTCAGGGTGGCGACCCCCTCGGGATGGGCTTTGGGGGCCCGGGCTACCAGTTCGAGGACGAGATTCACCCTGAACTGAACTTCGGCGAACCTTTTGTTTTGGCGATGGCCAACTCGGGGCCTGGCACGAATGGATCGCAATTCTTCATCACCACTGCTCCAACACCGTGGCTTCAGGCGAAGCATACGATTTTTGGCGAGGTAGCGGATGACGAGTCCCGCGCAATCGTGACCGCTATCGAATCGGTCGCGACCGGCGCGAACGACAAGCCGGTTGAGCCCGTGGTTATGTCGCACGTCACCGTCTCGTGACAAACCAACTGTGGTCGAGCATTCGACGAAGTCGAACTCCGGCCACCTTCGCACTGCTTGGCGTGATTGCTCTTGGCTACGTCGCGCAGTTTGTGGTTGGTGATTCGCTCCTTTACACCTTCGCGTTTTACCCACCACTCATGTGGTCGGAGCCGTGGAGACTGCTGACGTCGGCATTCATCCACAGCGGAATCATGCACGTCATGTTCAACGGCTACTCCCTGTGGGTTCTCGGCAATCTGATTGAACGTGTCCTCGGCCCGGCACGTTTCCTGCTCGTCTTTGCGATGTCCGTGATCGCTGGGTGTCTCGCCGTCTTTGTTTTGAGTCCCGACTCATTGACGGTCGGAGCGTCTGCGGGAATCTTCGGCCTGTTCGCAACGCTCTTCATGATTAACCGCGGTTTTGGCGGCAACAACGTCTCGCTCCTCGCGATAATCGGACTCAACCTGGCGATCGGATTCATCGTCCCCGGTATTGCCTGGGAAGCGCATATCGGCGGTCTGATCGGCGGTTTTATCACCACGTTGGTCGTCCGTCGAGCGCGACGATAACACGACTTATCCACTTAGTTATCCACAAAAGTGGATAATTACACGCGTGTAATTCGGGTCTAGCGCCAGCGGGTGGTCATCAGGAATCCGATGAACATCAACGCAAAACCGATGACGATGTTGAGAGCGCCGACCGATGGAATTGGAAAGAGACCGGCACTGACATAGAACGTCAAGATCCACACGAGGCCAACGAGCATGAAGCCGAACATGATGGGTTTAAACCAAACCGGGTTGGGTGCGTCCTGAGCGGCACGCGACGAATTGTTCTCAGGGACAGCGTCGTCGAGAGTTTTCTTTGCCATGTCTCCAGCATACCGATTCCCGATTGACCGCGTAAACCGCGGTTACAATTGTGAACGTGCCCCCTCGATTCGAACGCTCAAACTTTTGGTTGCCAAAAATCGAGTGGCGCGGAATCGGAATTCTTGTCACGACGAGAGAGTTCGTAGACCGCGCGATTGGAATCGCCGGTGAAACCTTAATGACTGCCGGGTTGTTTGTTCTCCTCTTTCTCGGGTGGCACGTGTGGATAAACGACTTCGTGCAGGGTGCCGCCCAAGACAAGGCCTCTGCGTCGCTGTCACAACAGTGGCAACTCACCGAGAAATCGGAAACCGAATTTGACCGCTCGATTGGAAGCTCGGATGGCGCCTTTGTCTCGGCGAAGCCGCCTGTTATGAAGACAGTGAATGATGCTGAGCCGTTCGCGACGATCATCATTCCGCGTTTCGGCGACAGATACGTGCGGACCATTGCAGAATCCGTTGACGTTGCAACCGTTCTCAACAACGTTGAGACCTCAGTTGGTCGATATCCTTCCAGCAACCGCTTGGGCGAAATCGGCAACTTTGCCGTCGCTGGCCACCGGACCACGTATGGCGCAGCATTCGGATGGGTCGACAATCTACGTGTGGGAGATCGCATCTACGTTGAGACAAAAAGAGGTTGGTATATCTATCGTTTTCGAAACCTGGAATACGTATACCCAACTGAAGTCGCCGTGCTGAATCCTGTTCCACAGACAACGATTGATGCAAAAGAACGTATCCTTACGATAACAACGTGTCACCCCAAACTGTCTGCTGCGGAGCGTTTCATCGCTTACTCAGTGTTCGAATCATTCGTCCCTCGTGAAAACGGCACCCCAGCAGAGGTTTCTGCCCTGGCCAGAGAAAACTGAGAGTCATGTCCACTCGCCCCAAGAAAAAATGGAGTCTCAACACAGCAGTCGCGCGCGAGATTCTGAGTGATGTCCTCATCACCATCGGCGTCTTCGTGCTGTTGTTCTACGTGTGGTACGTATGGCTTGGTGATCTTGTGGCCGGCGCACAACAGGATTCGGCGGCTACTGCGCTCTCAGAATCATGGGTAAAACCACCCGCAGGGATCCTTGAATTCGATCGCGAGATCGGCAGTTCACGAGGAGCGGGTCGAACCCCGAAACCACCCGTTCTTCAACCACCGCAAGCAGGCCACGCGTTTGCAACCATCATCATTCCGAGGTTTGGCGAACGATTTGAACGAACAATCGAGGAATCTGTCGATGTGAAAACTGTTCTGAACGACTCGTCAACCGGCGTCGGACATTATTCGTCAACCTCAGCTCTCGGCGAGGTTGGGAACTTCGCACTCGCGGCACACCGGGGAACTTTTGGTGCGTCGTTCGGGCAGATCGACGAACTTCGTGTCGGGGACAGAATCTACATCGAGACGGAAGCGGGGTGGTATGTCTATCGGTTCCGCAACATGGAATTTGTCTACGCGAGCGAATCCACAGTGCTCAACGAAGTCCCCAAGATGTCGGTTGTCGCCAAGGACCGAATCCTCACCATGACAACCTGCCACCCGAAACAGTCGATCTCGGAACGGTTCATCGCCTACTCACTCTTTGAGTCGTTCGTCCCCAGGGACAGGGGAGCCCCCCTGGAAGTTGCCAACAAACGGAGCAATCCGTGACGATGAACTGTAGCCTCATTGCACATCGACAAACAGCATTAGCGCCACCGAAGGGAACCAACTGACCATGTACTCCGCACTGTGGCGAGTTCTGCCGGGACCACGTTGGCTGAAGATTGTCGAGTTAGTCGTCCTCGCGGTCGTCGTCCTTTCCGTGAGCGTGGAATGGGTTTTCCCGTGGATCGCCGAAAACTTCATTCAATCCGAATCGACGGTCGGGCAGTGACGAGAATCTTCATTCTCGACAATTACGACTCTTTCGTTTACACGCTCGCAGGATATATCCGACAACTCGGAGCAGAAATCGTCGTGGTTCGCAACGACGGTTTTGACGAGGCCGAGATCGCCGAGCGCCTCGACGGCTTTGACGGAATTCTCATTTCGCCCGGCCCGGGAACGCCGGGAGAAGCAGGACTGTCGATCCCGATAATCCGTTTTGCGTTGGCGAACAACATTCCCCTATTGGGGGTTTGCCTCGGTCACCAGGCCATTGCCGAGGCTTTGGGCGGCGTGGTCACGCACGCCGAGGAATTGATGCACGGAAAGACCAGTGCGGTAGTGCACACAGAATCCTTGATGTTTGACGGCGTGCCGAGCCCATTTCGCGCAACGCGGTACCACTCGCTCGCGATTGTTGATGGCACGACGCCGGAGGAACTTCGAATCACCGCCCGAACCGAGGGCGGCGTGATCATGGCGGTCGAGCACGTCACCGCACCACTGTGGGGGGTGCAGTTCCACCCGGAGTCGGTGCTGACGGAGGGCGGTTACACGATGATTGGAAACTGGCTGGAATCGACCGGGATGGTCGGGGTCTCGCGGCTTGCGCGAACACTCAGCCCGCTCATGAACTCGTGAACTATTTGGCAGCGCAGTAAACGAGCGAAACCTTGGATTGCTGAGGGGCCTCGCCCTTCAACGATTGCGAACCGATTTGCTGTCCGCTACAGGTGGTGTCGGGAATCACGGTCACATCGAGCTGTAGGTTCGATCCCTGGAGAATTCTGGTTGCCTTGCCGACGCTCATCCCCACCACGTCAGGGATCTTGACCTTGCCGTTTGAGACGATGATATTGATGACGGTGCCAGCTGAAAGTTCTGTCCCAGACACGGGGTCGCTGCCAACCACGGCTCCCTCCGCTGCTGTGGGCGAATAGCCTTTCGTAACCTTCCCGACGACAAATCCAGCTGATTCGAGGACTTTAGTCGCCTTCGCCATTGCCATGAGATTAATCGACGGGACCGCACTGAGTTGCTTCCCCGAGGACTCGATGACCGTGACAATCTCGCCAGCGCCGAGATTAACGCCAGCCTCGGGCGACGTGGAAATAACTGAGCCATCGGGCACTGTGTCGCTGGATTGGACCCGCCGGACCACGGTGAGACCCAGGTTCGTCAATTGAGATTCGGCGGTGTCGAACGAGGCATCGGTGACATCGGGCATTGTGATCGCGAGTGACCCGATCGCGTTGCTCGAGTTTAAGGTGAGTACCCAGTACATCATTCCGACAACGACAGAGGCAACAACCAACAGTCCGGCAGCGCCCAGAAGCGCCCAACGGACCACACTCCCCTTCGGTGGCGTGTCGCTGTTCAGTATTGGGCGAAGGTCGTTAATGTCCATGTCTGTTCCATCGGAGTTAATGTTGTTGGTTAGCCCCAATCCTACGGCGGTTCGTGGGTTCGCCCGCGGCTCGGGCTCGTCTGTTGTCACGGTCGCCACGGGAATTGGCGGGGTTTCTGGCGGGGTCGTCGCGCGGTCCGCACGGTCACCACCAACAAGTTTGGACACGGACCTCAGTGCGGTTGCAAATTCACTCGCCGTTCGGTACCGGGCGTCACGATCTTTTTCAAGGCCCTTGGCAATAACCATGTCCAGTTCGGGGGACAATTCGGGGCGTCGACTGCGCGCACGAGGTGCTGTTTGAGTGACGTGCTGAAAGGCAATGGAAACAGACGTGTCGCCTGTGAACAGTGGGGTACCGGTGACCATTTCGAAAAGAACGACCGCTGTCGAGTACAGGTCGCTGCGGCCGTCGATGATGTCACCTTTTGCTTGTTCGGGTGAGAAATACTGCGCTGTACCGACGATCGCAGACGGGTCGTTCGTCGGATCCTCGATTGCCTGGGCGATACCAAAGTCGCACACCTTGACAAGCCCAGATTGGGTGATCATGACGTTTCCTGGCTTGATGTCCCGATGAATGATTCCCGACCGATGGGATTCGTCGAGAGCGTCGAGAATTCCCAGAGCAATGTGTACAGCGACCTTGGGCTCAAACGCGCCCGCATCCATGAGCCGTCGGAGGATTTTGCCATCGATGTATTCCATGATGATGAACGGAATTGGTGTTTCCATCGACGCATTGGGGATTATCTGCTCGCCCGCGTCATACACGCGAACGATGTTCGGGTGGCCCATCGCACTCACCGAATGCGCCTCGCGCTGGAACCGTTTGCGCGAATCCGCGTCCACCGCCACTTCGGGTCGCAATGCTTTGATGGCGACTCGTCGTTGCAATCGAGTATCGGTACCGACGTAAACGTTCGCCATTCCACCTCGCCCGATCAGGGCCTCGGGGCGGTAACGATTTCCGAAGAGGAACTCGGATTGAAGAATAGAGTCCAACCCGGTTTGTCGCGGTAGTGAATTGTCAGCCAACGGGAATCACCAAATCCTCCGAAGGATTCGACGCGAGGTTTCCACAGCGGACAATGTAGGACACACGAATTTCGGTGGTGTTGTCGTCGATGACGAGATCGGCCGCGGTCGTGAGGGGACCGAATGTGCTGACGTTCGGGAACGAACCCCCGTTGACGGTGAATTCATAGGAATCGAGGTCAAATCCAGCCGGACATTCGCTGTACGTCGGCCAGGAAATCGTGATTGTCGAGCCACCGGTGTACGGACCGGCGCTCACAGTAAGCCCTCCAGGGGACGTCGGAGTCGGAATTGCATCATAGAAATAGACCGCAATCAGCGTGTTCGGAGGCACATTCCCTTCGGGATTGACCCGATAGGCCGTCCCGACCAAGTCGAGCGATGGCGCGATGTTTCCTGTCACAGCGTCGAGTCGGAGCCCCATGCTTTCAAGTTTCTCACCCACTTGATTGATGGTCAGGCCGACAAACTCATCCTCGGTGACCGTCACATTTCCGGACAGCGGGTCGGTCGGAGTAGGCGTCGGAGTGCTGGGACTCGATGCAGAAGGGACAGGAGTCGGAGGTGTTCCGGTTGGTCGGATGACGAGGGCCACGATGATCCCAATCAAGATCACCGACAGGGTGACAACGAGAACAATCAACGCCCGGGTTCTGGGCAATCGCGCGAATCTGCGCGGAGACTCCGCGTCGTTCTCGGAAACCGACACGGGCAAGATGCGGGTTGAGGTGTCTTCCGTGAGTTCATGCGGCTCATCGTCGACAGCGGGGACCAACGCCAACGCCTCGCCCACACGACCGCGCTTGATCGCAATCGCGGCGCGTGCGAGTTGGCGTGCCGACGTCGGTCGCCTTTCGGGTTTCTTGGCGAGACACGCGAGAATCAAGTTTCGGACCGCCAACGGGATGCTTTCAGGCAATGGCGGTGGCGGGGTTTTGATGTGTGCCATCGCGATCGCCACCTGGGATTCGCCGGTAAACGGTCGCTTTCCGGCCAGCGCCTCGTAGGCCACGATCCCGAGTGAGTAGATGTCAGTGAGGGCATTCGCCGATTTTCCCGATGCTTGTTCCGGCGACAAATACTGAACAGTTCCCATGACCTGACCCGTCGCGGTCAACGGAACCTGGTCGACTGCGCGGGCGATTCCAAAGTCGGTGATTTTGACCCGACCATCCGGGGTGATCAGCAGATTACCTGGCTTCACATCGCGGTGCACCAGTCCGGCCTGGTGAGCGGCGTGCAGCGCCGACGCCGTTTGGGCGACAATGTCGAGCACTCGGTCGTACGACAGGAACCGTTCCCGCTCGATAATCGTGGACAAGGCCTCTCCGGGAACGAGTTCCATGACGAGGTACGCACTTCCCTCTTCTTCACCGAAATCGTAAACGCTCGCAATTCCTTCGTGATTGACAAGCGCAGCGTGACGCGCCTCTGCGCGAAAACGCTCACGAAAAGCTTTGTCTCCTAAATATTCTTCTTTGAGAATCTTGATTGCCACGTTGCGTTCAATGACGTTATCGACGGCTTGCCACACCTCACCCATCCCACCGATCGCGAGGCGGGCCTTAAGTTCGTATCTGCCACCGAAGACGTGCCCAATTTGAGGTCTCATTGCGCTAACACCGCCTCCATAATCTTTCGAGCAATGGGCGCAACCAGTGAGTTGCCGCTGGCCGATTGACCGAGTCCCCCGCCGTTCTCTATGACAACGACGACTGCGACGCGTGGGTTTTCGGCCGGCGCAAAGCCCGTGAACCAGAGCGTGTAGGGCTGTCCCTCTCCGTTTTCGGCGGTGCCGGTCTTTCCCGCGACCGCCACACCGCGAATCCGGGCGCCGCTGGCAACGCCGTCAGAAACCGCGGAGACCATCATGTCGCGAAGCACATTTGCGGTGTCAGGGCCGATTGGTGTCGAGTATTCGACGGGAGTGAATGGCGCGAGAGGCGACAGATCGCGCGCGAGAACCGAGTCGACGATGGTCGGCGACATGAGCACCCCGCCGTTCGCTATCGCGGAACTGATCATTGCGATCTGAAGTGGAGTCACGCGGACGTCGAACTGACCAAATGAAGAGAGCATGAGTTGCGCCTCGTCCATTCCTGAGGGGAAGGTCGATGGAGTGACGGCCATCGGGATTTCAACCGTGGCGCCGAATCCGAAGGCCTCGGCGTAGTCTCGCAGTCGAGTTTCACCGACTTGGGCACCAATCTCGGCGAAAGGGATATTGCACGACAAGCGCAAAGCGGTAGCGATTGTCACCGATTTTCCGGGGCCGCAGGGGTTTCCGCTCCAGTTGCGAATGGTGGAACTACTCTGGGGCAACGTCAATTGAGCGGGGTTCGGGACGGTTGAACGTTCCGACATGATTCCCGAGTCGAGAGCCGCCGCCGCGACAACCATTTTGAAGACCGAACCGGGATGGTACAGATCCCCACCGATCGCTCGATTGATCAAGGGTTGTGACGCTGAATTCACGAGCCCTGCGTACTTGGATGCCACCGCATCACCGTTATGCGACGCAAGATCGTTCGGGTCAAACGAAGGGGTGCTGACAAGTGCGAGAATGCGCCCGGTCGACGGTTCAATCGCGATAGCTGCACCCGTGAGTTCGCCCATCGCGTCACGCGCGGCTTGTTGAACGGCGGCGTTCACGGTGAGCTTCACCGAGGCACCACGCGGATCGGTGCCCGAGACGAGCGCGAGGACCTGATCGAAGAATTGGGAGTTTGATTTTCCACTGAGTTTGTCGTTCATCGCAAACTCGAGTCCGCTGATCCCTTGATTGATCGAATAAAAGCCGGTGATCGGCGCATACAGTCCACCACCGTGATACGTGCGTTGGTAGCGGTAGACGTCATCGGACGGAACTGATTCTGCAATGAGTGTGGACCCAACGAGAATCGATCCGCGTTCGGTTGCATAAGAGTCGTACAAGGTGCGGACGTTTCGTGGATCGACCCGGAGGTTGTCCACTTGAAAAACTTGGATGACGGTTGCCGAGATGAATAGCGCACCGAATAGAGCGCCAATCCCCAGACTGACGCGGGTCAGCTCTTTCATCATGTTCCGGTCACCTCCTCGCGCTGGTGACGGACCGTGTCGCTGAGCCGCAACAGCAGGGCGACGATAATCCAGTTCGCGACGAGCGACGATCCGCCCGCAGCAAGGAACGGTGTGGTGAGCCCCGTCACGGGAATGACACGGGTGACTCCGCCCACCACGATGAAGACCTGAAGTGCGATGACAAAGGTGAGGCCGACCGCGAGGAGTCGCCCGAAGTCGTCCGCCCCGTTGACCCCGATGCGAATCCCTCGTGCCACGAAAAGCAAGTACAACGTGAGAATCGCGAAGATGCCGATCAGTCCGAGTTCCTCCCCGAGGCTGGCCATGATGTAGTCGGATTCGGCAAGAGGAACGATTCCGGGGTGACCAGCACCAAGGCCGGTACCCACAATTCCGCCGGACGCAAGCCCGAATAGTCCTTGGACGAGTTGGTAGGAACCACCGATTGCCTCGTAGTTTTCCGTGTTGAACGAATCGAGCCACGCGGCGAAGCGACCTTGAACATAGGTCAGAAACTGGCTTGCGATCAGAGCACCGGCTCCGAAGAGACCTCCGCCGACAACGAACCAGATGGCGCGCCCGGTCGCGACGTACATGAGGACGAGGAAGAGACCGAAGTACAGCAGCGACGTTCCGAGGTCGCGCTGAAAGATGAGAACCAGCATTGCGACGCCCCACACGACGAAGATCGGACCAAGGTCTTTCATTCGAGGCCAGGTCACGCCAAACATTCGTTTACCGACTACCGAGAGCGAGTCGCGCGCGGTGACGAGATACCCAGCAAAGAAAAGCGCGAGGGCGATTTTGCCAATTTCGCCCGGCTGAAAGGTGACGAAACCGAGGTTGACCCACAATCTCGCACCGTTGATTGTCGTGCCAATGATCGGGACGAGAGGGAGCATCAGAAGGCCAACCCCGACGAGCATCCACACGTATCGGTAGCGCTGTAAAACTCGGTGGTTGCGAACCACGATGATTACGACAATCGCGACAACAATCGCAATCGCCGTCCACACCATCTGTCGAGTCGCGTTGGCCTGCCACCCGGTCAGCCCGGCCGAAAGGTCAAGCCGATGGATCATCGCAATCCCGAGCCCATTGAGAAGCGTCACGATGGGCAGGATCAGCGGATCAGCGTCGCGGGCGACAAACCGTTGGGCCACGTGCATGGCGAGCACAATCGCGCCTAGTCCCAGCGTCAGACCGATGATCGGTGGATTCAGTTTGCCTGTTGCCCCCAGATCAACGAGCGCAAGCGCGGCTGAGGTGACAATCATCGCGAAGATAATGAGAGCCGCTTCGAGGTTTCGCAGTTTGGTGGGAACCTTGAGGCGCAGCATCAGCTGCTCGGTAATCGTCGAATGCGCGCTGCTATTGGGACTGAGAGACATTCTCAATCCTTTCGACGACAAGCTGGGCTTGCTTGAGGCTCAACACGGGGATGGTGAGCTCGACGGACGTTCGGACGAAATCCGAGAGCGATGACAGGGGAATGTTGGTATCGCGAACGAGTGTGTGCAGTGGGATGGAACCAAAATCGGCATTGACACCGCGATAAATGACAACGCTGTCCTTGTCAGATCCCACGAAGAACTGCGATTGAGTCCAGACGTAACCGTAGATACCAACTAGAGCCAGAACGGTGAGGGCACTGGTGAGATAAAGGGACCACCTGATTCGGCGTTTCGCCGCGCGACGTTTGTCCTCGGCAATGAGAGTGTCGAGGTAGTCGGCAGTTTCGAAGTATTCCTCTTGCTCTGTGGTTGAGCCAGTCGCGATATTCCTGTTGGCGATCTTGGGAAGGCGCTGCGTGATCGCGTCAAAAATGAGGGGTTGTGACGCGGCGCCGACCAGCATCGGTTTTGCTGTCGCGCTCATGTTGGTCTCGTTGACGCCGGCAATCACCACCGTCACGTTGTCGGGTGCGCCGCGTTCGAGGGCAAGATTGATGAGTTTGCCGGCGGCTTTGGCCGCATCCGGCTCGGATTTAAGGACTTGAGCAATTGCGGTTTCACTCGCATACCCACAAAGACCGTCCGAGCACAACATCCAGACGTCGCCAGGTTCGGTGTCGAGAACCGCGGTGTCGACATCAACACTTCCCGCGACATCGCCCAACACGCGCATAAGTACGTTGCGACGCGGGTGCACCAACGCTTCCTCCGGCGTGATGCGACCGGTTTCGACGAGTTTCTGCACAAACGTGTGGTCGGTCGTGATCTGTTCGAGTACGCCGCTGCGGAAGCGGTAGATTCGCGAATCGCCGATGTGCGCGATGACAACCTGCTGGTTGTGACGAAGAAGTGCGCTGACCGTCGTTCCCATTCCGGAAAGGTCGGGGTGTTCCCGCACGGCCTCGATGAGTTCGGCGGCACTGTTTTTCACCGAGTCCACGAGTCGCTGCTGAGCAATCTCGATCGATTCAAAGCGTTCATCAGCGACGGCGGTGACGGCCTGGGTCGCGAGCGAACTGGCGACGTCGCCACCCGCGTGACCGCCCATTCCGTCGGCGACGAGAAAAAGGTGGGTACCGGCGTAACCCGAGTCCTGATTGCTTGCTCGGACTCGCCCAATGTGACTGCTCGCCACCGAGAGGACGCGGGCGTCCACTATGGCCTCAGTTCAAAAATGGTCGAGCCGACGGACACGGGGGTGAACAGCGGAACGGGCGTCGGCACGCTGACGCGCTGGTTATCGACAAACGTGCCGTTGGTTGAACCCAAATCTTGAATGACCCAGTCGCCGTTCCACAACTGCAAGCGAGCGTGGTTAGTGGACGTGTATTCGTCTCGGATGACGAGCCCCGACTGTGCACTGCGGCCGATCGTGAGTTTGTCTGACTCGAGTGGGATTTCGAGGCCCTCTCGGGCACCGGCAACGATGACGAGTTTCCGTGCGGGGTTTGACGGAGAACCGTTGGAGGTTGGCGGCAGGAACGGGGAAGATTCGGCTCCTGGGTTGTGGGTGATGTCGCCCTGCGGCCGGTCGCTTCGGCGAACGTAGTGGCGGAACAGGTCACTGCGCAACGCGAACACGATGGCGAACACGAAAACCCACATCAAGCCGAGGAAACCGAAGCGGAGCACGAACAGGGTTAGCTCACTCACGCCGAAACCCCCGGAAGAATGCGGAAGACCAGCTGGGTCCCGCCGATGTGAATGACGTCACCCTGGTCGAGAGGCGATGAGGTCACTCGGGTTCCGTTGAGTTTGGTTCCGTTTGTCGACTGCAGGTCTTCAAGACCCGCGATTTTTCCGCTCCACAGGATTCGAGCGTGGTGACGGGATGCGCCGCTATCGCTGAGGATGACCGTTGCCGTCGAACCGCGTCCGATGATGATTTCGGGACCGGTCAGGTGAACCGTTTCGCCATTGATCTCGAGCGCGGGGTGCCACTCCGACACTGCGTCGAGTGCTTGCGACGCCACCTTGATCACGCCGCGCGCAATGTCCGACGCGGCGACGAGCGTAATCGAGACGGGGGCGGTAAAGCTGTAACGCTGACGATTCGCATAAGCGCGGACGCCGTCGGTCAATTCACTGATGAGAACAGCGCCATGGGCGTTGAGCGGATCGAAGTCTTCCGAGTTGAGGCCAACCGTGTAGGCGTGAGGAGCGAGGATGCGGTCACGCTGGACGACGACAGCGTGGGAATCGATTTCGCGCTTGAGCGCAGCAATGATTTCGATCGGCTGAACACCGCCCCGAAAAGACTTCGCGAAAGCGCCACTGACGAGTCGCTCGAGACCACGTTCAACGTTGTCCAGTAAGCCCACGGTTCCCCCTCCACGGTCGCCCCAATTCTATCCGCGGTGGGTGTTGAGCCCCTGCGCCTCGCGGGATTGGGCGGCGCTCGCCGTGATAGCCTTGACGGGCACGTCCCCGGACGCGCGCAAGTGGCGGAATGGCAGACGCGCTGGCTTCAGGTGCCAGTGCCCGTAAGGGCGTAGGGGTTCAAGTCCCCTCTTGCGCACCACCCAACTACCTCATTCACCGATTGTTCGGAATAAGCGGGATCCCAACGTGGTTTGACGATGTAGTGAAAGGATGACGACATGAGCACAACAGATTTCGGCGTCACGGGGTTGACCTGTAACCACTGCGTGATGACGGTGTCGCGCGCTGCGGCACTCGTGCCCGGCGTAACGGGGGTCTCAATCGACCTCGTGGCGAACGGCCAGTCGACGCTGCACGTCGAGAGCGATGGGGCTGTTGACGCTTCCGCCCTTGACAAGGCAATCGTCGAAGCCGGTTACGAACTAGTCCGCTAATGGCCGCGACACACGTCGATCTCGCACTGGAGGGAATGACGTGTGCGACGTGTGCGGGACGAATCGAAGGCGCGCTCGCAACCGTTCCCGGCGTGACCGCCACGGTGAACTTTGCGACCGAACGTGCGTCAGTCGAGATTGATGGCGTGACGGACGCGACCGACCTCATTGCAGCCATCACGAAGGTCGGATACGGCGCGCGAGTAATCGACCGCGACCACCGCGAAGCGGAAGCCCCCCGCGATCCTGTGCTCACGGCTCGGGTCATCGTTTCGTTGGCGCTGGCGATACCGGTGTTTCTTGTCTCGATGATTCCCACCTGGCAATTCGACGGATTCCAGTGGGTGGCCGCCGCATTCACCACGCCGATCGTGACCTGGGGAGCGTGGCCGTTCCACCGAGCCGCCCTGCGCAATGCGCGCCACGGTGCAACGACGATGGACACTCTCGTTTCGCTCGGCGTCGCGGTGGCGTACCTGTGGTCGATGTATGCACTGTTTTTCACGATGGCGGGCATGATCGGAATGCGTATGGACTTGGCGCTGTTTGGCTACAGTACCCATTCACTCTATTTTGAGTCGGCCGCCGTGGTCACCGCGTTCGTTTTGCTTGGTCGTCTATTGGAATCGCGCGCTAAACGAGCGGCGAAAATGTCGCTCACGGCGCTTCTCAACACGGCCGCCAAGCAGGCAATTCTGCTCGTCGACGGGCGTGAAGTGACCGTCCCAGCCGGTGCCGTGCAGAAAGGCGACACCTTTGTCGTCCTGGCCGGTGGGATCGTGCCGACCGACGGGCGAGTTATCGAGGGACAGTCCGCGATCGACGCGAGTGCTGTGACGGGCGAAAGCGTGCCCGTTCCCGTAGGCCCTGGGTCGACACTCATTGGCGGAACAATCAATGCGGGTGGTCGACTTGTCGCCGAGGCCACCGCGGTTGGTTCCGGCACCGAACTCGCTCGGCTCACCAAAATGGTCGAAGAAGCCCAAGCGGGGAAAGCCCCCGTCCAAAAACTTGTTGACCGCATCTCGGCGGTGTTCGTGCCACTCGTGATAGCGGCGGCCGTTATCGGAGGAATTGT
>JAIOXB010000067.1 GCA_021741825.1 Microbacteriaceae bacterium | reverse complement strand
TGGTGGTTGCCGCCGAGGCGCGGCTATCAGTGCAAGTACGTCGCCCGGCAGATCTCGGTCAAGCGCGCGTATCGCTTGTGGGTGACCCCTGACGAAAAGATCGCGATGCAGGCGGTGCTGACAACGTGCCCGAGGCAAAAGATGTATTCGACAGATTACCCGGCGAGGCTGAAGAGCGGCGACTTGTACGTCTACTAAACCGTGCCACTTTCGAGTGGCGACCGCTAGCATTATGGTTACGCAATCACCGGAAGGTTTCTCATGATTTCAGTTCGTACCTCAATCGCCACCGTCGGGATTTTGGCCACCACACTTGCGCTTACGGGCTGTGCGTCGGCTTACATTTCGGTCGAAAGCCCCCAGGGTATCGGCGTGTGTGGGGCAGACCCGCTTACGCTCACGGTCACACAAAACACCGCAGGCGACGAGGTGGTGATTGATTACAACGGGCCATCCGACGTTTCGCTCGTCGCCTACCAGGGTTTCTACAGCGACACTCGGTTTTGGGGCCAGGCCGCATCTGAGTCGGTGATTTTCAATTACCCCGTGGGGGACAGCGATGCCCCCCATGACTACGCTCTCAATGCTCTCAATTTCGAATCTGCACCGTGGACCCTGACCTCGATGAGTGCTTCGACCATTAGCGCCGTGTTTGATGGTTCAGTGAATTCCCTGGTTGATGGTTTTGTTTACAACGTCGCCGAATCCGAGCCGGAGTTGGCCTATTTTGACAGGTTGTTTCCCGTCACGATTGCGGTGATCTGCGAGGAGGACGTTCCGTCACTGTTGTTGCCGGGGCCGTCGGTTGATATGGACGGCGTGATTGAATCTTTTGAAGTTGCCGTCGCTCAACCTTTGTTCCCTAATTTCATGTACGTTGATGCCCCCAACGTGACGCGCCAGCGGGCAATCGATAACGGCATACGTGGTCGCATGGAGTTGCCCGCGGACATCGTCGATGCGTTGCCGGACGCTATCGGGGACATCGGGATGGACGTTACTTTGGCGTACCTCGGCGAGGACGACCCCTATGCTCCGCTGTCCGGCGAGGACGACTTCACGCTCGATGGAGCTAGCCTCGGCGATTTGTGGCTTCTCTCACTCGAGGGAATGTTTATGGGGGCGGGCTCGACGACCTTTGAGGTCGTAGGAGACCAGTCATTGACCGAACCGTTTACCTTCGAGTTCACTGCTGACACAGAACCCGAAGACGGTTACTACCTCTTCAACTTTGTTGTGGGAGACGCTGGCGAAAATCCTGAATACCTCAAGATGTCGACGGCAGTATTGAGATACTCGTCGGCACAGGGTTTGACGCTCAGTGGTCTGGATGAGCCGCCGGTCGTCGATAAACTCGCGACCACCGGCAGCGACCCCAACGCGATCATCTGGGCCGCGCTCGGTGGACTCGTGGTCCTCGCGGCGGTCTTCCTTCGCCCGAAGCGCCGCAAAGCTCAGGCCGACTCGACCAACGTCCCGTCCGACCTGAAGTAATAGGTCGCTTCGACGAACTCCCCCGCCAGAGCGCGGGGTAGCCACAGGCGCGCGTCCGCCCACATGCGGTCGAACGGAATGTCGTCGAGCGCGAACCAGCTCGGTGCCAGTTCGTCGCTGGCTGCCGGCGTCCCGGCCCACACCCGCGTGACAAAGCCGAACGAGCGTTGGCTCCACTCGTCCTTGTCGACGAACGGGTAAGTGATGTCGCTGATGCCCTCGAGGTCTCGGGCGTTCACGGCCACACCCAGTTCCTCGGCGACTTCGCGAATGGCGGCGGCACGGGCGCCCTCCCCCGGCTCGAGTTTGCCGCCCGCACCGACGAACTTTCCGACGCCGAGCCCCGTCAATTTTTCGCCGAGCAGGACCTCGGTCACGATTTCGCCGTCGATCGCGCGTTCCCGCATCAAATAGACCACACAGACGTCGTACACGGTCTAACCCTAAGGGCGGCGGGCGCGGTATTGTCGAACAGTAACCACGACCTTCGAGCCATAAGAGGACCGCACAATGTCACACTCCGCCGTGCCCGCGTCGAAAGCCGCGCCCACCGAGACACCTCACGTCCTCGCTCTGTGGTTGCGCAAGGGTTTGGGGGTTCTCAATCTGGTTATGGCATTCGCGATCGCGATTGCTATGACCATCAACATCTCGGACCGTCTGATTCAGGGGATTTTCAACCCGACCCACTATTTCCACTACTTCACGATTCAGACCTCCATCATCAATATCGTGGTTCTGTTGATGGGCGGCATCTTTGCAGTCATGCGCAAGAACGACCCGCGCTGGTATTCGATCGTGAGGGCGAGCGTTGTGTCCTACGCCATCGTCACCGGCGTGATCTACAACCTGTTGCTGTCGGGCTTTCCGTCAGTCCACGGGTATATCGCGACATTCTCGTACCCCGGAGACATGCAACACATCTGGGCGCCGCTGTTCATCGCAATCGAGTGGTTGCTCATGCCCGGGCGCACCCGTCTGCAGTGGGGCGTACTGTGGATTTCTGCGGTTTACCCGCTGCTGTGGGTCGTCGGCTCGTTGCTCCGCGGTCTCGTCGGTGACGGTTGGGTCCCGTATTTCTTCCTCAATGTCAACGACATGGGCATCGCGGGCGTTGCGGCGTACATTGCCGCCATCGCCGCATTCGTCATCGGGAACTCGGCCATCGCGGTGGCTGTCGGGCGGATTCATTCGCGGGTTTTCGTCGGATTTCAGTTGGACCGCACCGGCATCTGAGTTTCTTGTCAGAGGTGCCTTTTAGCCTGAGTGATGTTCACCTTGGCCGGAAGGACCACCTTGACCCTGTTTGACAACCCCGAAGACATCGCGTGCCCGTCGTGCACCGCGACAAACCCGCTCGAAATCCTGTACGGGCTGCCGAGCAATGAAATGCAGATCGCCGAGTTTGAGGGCAGCATCGCCCTCGGCGGTTGCGTCATTGGCGACGACAGCCCCGCGTATCGCTGCCGCGAATGCAGCCACGAGTTCGGCGAGGTCTAAGCCGCGAGGCGCTGCTCGAGCGCATCGGTTAGCAGCGCGATCAGCGCGGCCATCTGAACCGAGATGCTCTGTTCGAGTTCGCTGTCATCGCCGTCCAGGGCTCGAGCCGCAAGGCCCGCCTTGGAATCGATCAGCTCGGCGATGCGCGAGTCAATCGTCTGCGCCGCAATGATGCGCCACGCCGTGACGGGCAGTTCCTGCCCGATGCGGTGAACGCGATCGATCGCCTGAGTCTGCTCGGCGCTCGTCCAGGACAGTTCCGCCAGAACGACGTTGGACGCGACCTGCAGGTTGATTCCAACCCCCGCGGCCGTGAGCGAACACACGATGACCTTGACGTCCGGGTCGTTCATGAAGTCGTCGATCGCTTTGGTGCGAGCGTCGGCAGATTGGCTGCCACGAATCGAGGTCGTCTTGAATCCCGCCTTGGCGAAATGTTCCTCGGCGGCGTCCATCACGTCGATGTGCTTGGCAAAGAACACGACCTTGCCGACGCTGTTCGCGAGGTGAACGGTGTAGTCGGCCGCGAGAGTCGCTTTCGCCTGACCGATTCGACGAACCATGGCAAAGACGTTGTCTTGCGCGGTCGAATTCTTGGATTCTTCGACCTCGGAATTCGCGACGAGTCGCACGATGTCCGCGTCGATTCCCGTCGGGCGATCGCCGCGACCCGCGATGATGCGGTCGTACCGTTCGAGGAGTCGCTTCATCAGCGCCATCTCGGAATCGCGAATCGACCGACCAATTTCGTCGTCGAGTTCGACGGGAATGTCGGCGACGCGTCGCGCCGGGATGTCCTTGGCGACGTCGGCCTTGCGGCGACGAACGATTCCCATGTCGATGACGGCTTGGCGCGCCTCGGGGAAGAAACCGGAATCGGCCGGAGTCATCTCGAGTCCCTCGAGCGACGCCATGAGCGCCGTGAGCGGCTTGTCGTCATCGATCCAGCCGAGGAACTTCCAGATCATGCGGAAGTCTTCGACCTCGTTGATGAGAGGCGTTCCGGTCAGCGCGATCATGAGCGGGTTGCCGTGACGACCGCGAATCGCGGTGGCGATGCGTTGAACGTTCATCGACCTCTGTGACTCGCGGTTCTTGATGAAGTGCGCTTCGTCGACGACCATGCCGGCGAACCCGAAACGGCTCGCCCAGCCCGCGTGGCGATCGAGAATGTCGTAGTTGATAATGATGACGTCTGAGAAGGCGTCGAGGTCGTCTCCGTCGCCGTGAATGACCGATGCGGCGCGATGCGGAATCCAGCGCTCGACTTCGCGTTCCCAGTTGCGCTTGACGACGTTCGGCACGACGACGAGCAGCGGGAACGAACCCGTCGCCTCGGCGGCGAGGAGCGCCTGTGCGGTCTTGCCCAGGCCGGGCTCGTCGGCGAGAAGGTAGGAACGGTGACCCGCCTTGGCGGATTCGACGAACCGCGCTTGGTGACGCATGAGGTCGAGGTCGCCAGGGGTCTCGAGCGACTTCGCTTCGGGCAAATCCATGCTGGCGGCCTGTCCGCCCTGCTCGAACGCGCGGAAAAGGGGTTCGATGAGCTCCCAGTTCTGCAGGCGACCCGTCACGCGCGGGTTCGGTGCGTAGACAGGCGGAAGGAACGGGTTCGCGAGTTCGGCGCGACGCACGCTCTGCGGCAGAACCGACTTGCTCGAATCTTCGGAGGACGCGGCGGGCGAATCGTCAACGATGAGAATGTCATCGATGTCGAGCTCGGCACCGGACGCCAGCAGCATGTCGCGCTTTAGCTTTTGTGTCGCCTGCGAAACGGGGGCGTTCGGGTCCAGCAGAGCGCCAAGCGACTGGTCGCGCGCGAGAGCCTTCACCATGATCATCGCGAGCCCGTCGAGGCGCTTGTTGATGTCTTCGCGTTCCTTCTGTGGAATCTTCTTGTCCTCGTCGATGCGCTGCTTCTCTTCACGAATCAGGAGGCCAGCGGCGTGGAACTTGGTGCGGTTCGACGCGTTCACCTTGCCGTCGCGGTTGACCGCGTTCTCGACCTCGCGCACGGCGCGGGCGAGGATCGGAATGATTCCCTCTTCGTCGAGGGGACGACGACGTTTCGAACGAGTGTTCGTCTTGCTTCGGCCGGTCTGGGCCATTGTTCTCCTTGATTGCACACCACCATCGAAGCGGCCGAAGCCCTGAACTGCGAGGGTGAAGAATTTGCCCTGAACGTCGCGGTTTCGCGGCGGGCGTTGTTATTACTTTACCGCAGAAATCGCGGAGCGCTCGACGTGGTTGTGGGATC
>JAIOXB010000066.1 GCA_021741825.1 Microbacteriaceae bacterium | reverse complement strand
GGGGTCTTGGCAAAGGTCAGTTGCGCCTGAGCACCACCGAGAATCTCGACGAGTTCCTCGTTGACAATCTGAACGACCTGCTGTGCCGGGTTGAGCGCCTTATTGACGTCGTCCGACATCGCACGATCCCGAATCTTGCCCGTGAACGATTTGACGACCTCGAGCGAAACGTCGGCATCGAGCAGCGCTCGGCGGATTTCGCGGACGGTTCCGTCCACGTCCGTTGCACTGAGTTTCCCCTTCGTCCGGAGGCTCGACAGCGCAGAAGTGAGTTTCTCAGAGAGGGTTCCAAAGACGGCCATAACCCCTCCACACTAGTCTTCGAGCGAGTGCAGAGCGCTGAGTTCGCGGTAGTGGATACCGTTTCGGCGAATGTCCTCGACCTCGGCGTCAGTGAGTTCACGACGCACTTTGCCGGGGACTCCCGCGACGAGCGACCGCGGTGGAATGACCGTCCCCTCGAGGACGACGGAACCGGCTGCGACGAGTGATTCGTTTCCGATGATCGCTCCCGACAACACCGTCGCATTCATTCCGATCAGACAGTCATCACCGATTGTGCAGCCGTGAACGACGGCAGCGTGACCGATGGAAACCCCGCGACCGATGACGGTCGGCTTGTCGTCGTCACAGTGAACAGCGACATTGTCTTGGATGTTCGAGCCCTCACCGAGCGAAATCGAATTGACGTCTCCGCGCAAGACTGCCCCGAAATACACGGAGGCGTGAGCACCGATTGTCACCCGTCCAACGAGCATCGCACTGGGAGCGATCCACGCGCCGTCGGCGACAACGGGTTCGTGCCCATCGAATGCGCGCTTCATGCTCTCAAGATTATGGGTTTAGTCGAGTAACTGGCGGACAAACACGTGTGGGGTGAACCCCGTGAGGTCGTCGATGCCCTCGCCCTGCCCGACCAACTTGACCGGAATGCCGGTGAGCTCTTGAACCGCGAAGACGAAACCGCCTCGTGCGCTTCCGTCGAGTTTCGTCAGGACCAGTCCCGTGACTCCGGCCTGTTCGAGAAAGGCCTCTGCCTGATTGAGCCCGTTCTGACCCGTCGTCGCATCGAGAACGAGAAGAACTTCGGCGATCGGAACGCTCTTCTCGACCACTCGTTTGATCTTGGCGAGTTCGTCCATCAGCCCCGACTTGGTGTGGAGTCGGCCCGCGGTGTCGATGATCACAATCTCGTGACCGTCGGCGATCGCGCGTTCCACGGTCTGAAAAGCGACCGCGGCAGGGTCTTGACCGTCCTGTTGCGGTTTGACGATGTCGACGCCGGCGCGCTCGGCCCACGTGGCTAGTTGATCGACGGCTGCGGCGCGAAACGTGTCCGCCGCCCCGACAAGGACGCGCTTGCCGCGCGCCCTGATGAACTTCGCGAATTTGCCGATGGTCGTGGTTTTACCGACACCGTTGACACCGACGACCAGCACGACGGCGGGCTTACCGGGTTCGGATGCCAACGACAGCGTCGCATCAAACGCGTCGAGGCGCTCTTCGAGGACTTCGCCGAGGATTCGACGAAGGTCATCGGTGTCGAGGGTCGCGGACACGTCCGCAATCGCGTGGACCGCCTCGATGACCTCGTCCGTCACGCGCGGGCCGAAGTCGGCCTGCAACAACGTGTCCTCGAGGTTCTCCCAGTCCTGGGGCTCGATCTGTCGCGCCCCCGAAAAGAGGTTTGTGAACGCCTTAGAAAAGGACCACGCCATATGCCGAGCCTACGCTTCGACCTTCGCCGCGATGCGTTGCCCGACGACAGCACTTACCCCGTCGTCCCGCATGGACACACCGTAGAGCGCGTCGGCGATTTCCATCGTCCGCTTCTGGTGGGTGATGATGATCAACTGCGACGACGTGCGCAGTTCTTCAAAGATGCTGAGAAGACGGCCGAGGTTTGCGTCGTCGAGCGCCGCTTCGACCTCGTCGAGAATATAGAACGGCGACGGACGCGCCTTGAAGATGGCGACGAGGAGCGCCACCGCTGCGAGCGAGCGCTCACCACCCGACAGCAGCGACAATCGCTCGATTTTCTTTCCCGCGGGCTTGACACTCACCTCGATTCCAGTGGTCAACGGTGAATCCGGATCGGTGAGCGTGAGGTGACCCGTTCCGCCGGGGAACAGGACGGGCAAAATCGCGTCGAACGCGGCCTTCGTGTCGCGGAAGGCGTCGATGAAAATCGATTGCATGCGGTCGTCGACTTCGTCGATGATCTGTATCAGGTCGAGTCGCGTCTTCTCGAGATCGGCCAACTGTTCGGTGAGGAATTGGTGGCGCTGTTCGAGTGCGGCGAATTCTTCGAGCGCGAGCGGGTTCACTCGGCCGAGTTGGTCCATCGACTTCTCGGCCGTTTTCAATCGCGCTTCTTGTTCGATTCGCACAAACGGGACCGGGTCGCCACCGAGAGTGGGAACGAGGGTGTCCGGGCCATATTCGTCGACGAGGACCTGTTCGGTGAACGCCATGTCGTCGGCGGCTCGTTCGAGGAGGTTGCCGAGGTGGAGCTTCTTCTCGTAGATCTGCATCTCGAGCCCGTGAACCCCATCGGTGACTGCGCTCAGGCGTGTTCTGAGGTCGGTCTCGCGGGCACGAAGGTCGGTGAGTTCGCCCGAGCTCGCAGCGCGAGTGCGTTCCGCCTCGGCGAGTTTGACCTGTGCCTCGGAAACGCTCGCATCCAGTGCGACAAGAATCGGCGGGATGTCGCTCGAGATTCGCTCGGCGTTCTCGAGTTGTACGCGTCGTTGGACGCGCTGGGCCGCGCGCTCCGCGGCGGCCGTCCGGTCGGCTTCGAGCGTGCGGGCCATTTCTTCGGCGCGATCGCGTTCCGACCGAACTCGTTCACGGACGGTTTCCATGTCGATGCGTACTTGCAGTTCCGCCGCGCGGGCCGCCTCGAGAGCGATGACGGCGTTGTCGCGGGAGGACGCGTCGAGCGTCGGGCGCGGTGCGGCAATAAAAGCCTCGAGCGCGCGAACGGCGTCGCCCAACTGAGCGTCCGCTTCGTCCACCGCGGCCGTTGCCTTCGCAAGTGCCGAACTGATGCGCTCGATTTCCGAGCCAGCGGCTTCCGCTTGGGCTCGAAGCCTTGACTTCTCTGAGATGATTTCGGCGTTGCGCGCATCGGCAGATCGCAAGTCGGCCAGGGCTGTCGCGGCAATCGTCTTGGCTGACTGCAGGTCTTCGCGAAGCGTGTCGAGCGCGTTTCGGCGCCGTTCGATTTCCGTCGAGACGGTTCCGAGTGTCGTCTTCGCCTCGTCGCGTTCACCCGCGAGTTCGATGCGCGAGCGCTGGGCGCCGTGGCCACCGCGCAACACGAATCGGGTCAGAACTTCACCGGCGCGCGTCACGAGCACCGCGGAATCGGCGATTCCTGCCGAGACGATGGCGGGCCACGCTGCTCGGGCGGCGTCAAGGTCGTCGGCGACGTACGTGTGTGCCAAAACTCCGGTAATTCCGGCGGGGCCTTTCACGAGTTCGGATGCCGACTGAACGCCAGCGACGGTGACGATTCTCGGGTCAGGTCCTTCCGTATTCGCGAGCACTACTTCGACGCGACCCGCGTCGGTTTCGGTCGCGTGCGCGAGGGCATCGAGGGCGCTGTCCCGCGTGTCCGCAAGAATCGCATCGGCCAGTCCGCCCAGGGCCGCGGCAATCGCTGCCTCGAATCCGGGGGTGACCGTGATGTTGTCGGCGACGAGCCCGCGGATTCCGCGACGACCCGCGACCGAATCGCGCCCGTCCTTCGATTCCAACGCCGATGACAAGGCTGAGACGCGGGCGGCAAGAGCATCGCGCTCGCGCTCGAGAGTGTGAAGGGTTTCACGATCGGCGTCGACCGTGGACTGCAATTCGAGTACGCGCGCATCCGCTGTTGTGACCGCGGTTTCGAGTTCCGTGTTCGTTCCGCCGGGCGCGTCATCGATTTCCGACAGCGCCGATTCGGCCTCGGACTGACGCATCGCGGCCGCCTCGCGGGCGCTCTCGCTGCGCAACAATTCGCCCTGCGCGCTAGCGACACGGGAACGCGCGAGATCGACGCGTCCCTCGAGTGACGCTCGGTCGAGGTCGTGCTGGGTGATGAGCACTCCCTGCTCGGCAATCTCGTGGTCGATGGCATCGAGGTTCGCGGCGGCGGTCGCCGTCGCAGCGGCAGCGGCTCCGACGCTGGCTTCCATGGCCGTCACCTGTGTCTCGAGTGCGGCGACCTCGACTCGCGCGGCGTCGACCATCTCGTCGGAAATCGCGAGGATCGGAGTGGACTCCGAGATGTCTTGCGACAAGAGCGTGATGCGGTCGCGAATGATCTGGCTGAGGTTGCGGAAGCGTTCGCGAACCTGCTCGAGTTCGAACGAAACTCGGCGGTGGCCGTCAACGGCATCCGAGGTCAATTCCTGTTCGAGCGTTCGAATCCGAAGCGAGACCTGGTCGAGTTGATCGGCGACGGCAATGCGCTCGGTCTGACGTTCGGTTTCGGTCTGTTGGTGATCGTTGATGTCCCGCCGCAACGACACGACGTCGTCGGCGAGAATTCTGGCTCGGGCGTCTCGAACGACGGCGGCGATGTTCTGAGCCTCGCGGGCGACTTCGGCCTGTTGACCGAGCGGCTTGAGCTGACGACGGATTTCACCCGACAGGTCAGTGAGTCGCGTGAGGTTGGCTTGCATCGCGTCGAGTTTGCGCACCGTCTTCTCCTTGCGGCGACGGTGCTTGAGGATCCCGGCTGCTTCTTCGATGAAACCTCGGCGGTCCTCGGGGGTGGCTGACAAGACGGTGTCGAGGCGTCCCTGCCCGACAATGACGTGCATTTCGCGGCCCAACCCAGAATCGGATAGCAGTTCCTGGACATCGAGAAGGCGGCAGGACTCGCCGTTGATTGCATATTCCGACTGACCGTTGCGGAACAGGATTCGCGAAATGGTGACTTCGGTGTACTCGATCGGCAAAGCGCCATCCGAGTTGTCAATCGTGAGCGTGACCTCGGCGCGACCGAGCGGTCCGCGGGTTGACGTTCCCGCAAAGATGACGTCATCCATTTTGCCGCCGCGAAGAGTTTTTGCGCCCTGCTCGCCCATGACCCACGCGAGTCCGTCAACGACGTTCGACTTCCCCGACCCGTTAGGGCCGACGACAGCGGTGACCCCTTGTTCGAACTGGAAGGTCGTCGGTTGAGCGAACGACTTGAAGCCCTTGAGGGTCAGGGACTTCAGATACATCTCTCCATTATCCCGAACAGTTCCGCCGAAAACTAACGGCGGAT
>JAIOXB010000001.1 GCA_021741825.1 Microbacteriaceae bacterium | reverse complement strand
TCCACGGTGACGAAGCCAAGGCCGTCATCTCGGATTATCTCGCCCAGGTTGCGCCTGATTTGATTGAACGGATCATCGATCACAACGATGGAACTGACCCGTTCGACACCTATCGGATCAACGAGCAGATCATCAAAGCTCTCGATCGCAAGGTGTGGTTGCCGTCGGGCGGTTCGCTCGTCATTGACCGTACCGAGGCGATGACCGTCATCGACGTCAACACCGGCAAGTTCATCGGTTCGGGGGGAAACCTCGAAGAAACCGTGACGAAGAACAACCTCGAATCGGCCGAGGAAATCGTTCGCCAACTGCGTTTGCGCGACATCGGCGGAATCGTGGTCATCGACTTCATCGATATGGTGCTCGAAACCAATCGCGACTTGGTTCAGCGCCGCCTCATCGAGTGCTTGTCGCGAGACCGAACCAAACACCAGGTCGCCGAAATCACGAGCCTCGGTCTGGTCCAAATGACTCGAAAGAAGCTGGGTCTTGGACTACTCGAGACCTTTGGAGAAGCGTGTGAGGTCTGTGCAGGCCGCGGACTCATCATTCACCACGAACCCGTTGGAAAGGCTCGAGTCGAAGGCTCCCCAGAGCCCGGCGCATCGCGTCGCGGTCGCGGGAAACAGATGACTCAGCCCAAGCAGCAACAAGGCCAGACGGGTACTCACGAAATCACCGACAGCGCCCGTAGTGCACTCGCCGCGATCGCAACGGCGACCGTAAACCACGACAGCGCCGAAGGCGCAACGGCGGGCGTCAAGGGCAAGCCGATCGCGGATCTCGATTCACTTCTCGATTCGCTTCCCGAGGCACCGGAACCAGGCGCGCGAACCGCTCGTCGACCTCGCCGGGCCACAAAGAAAGCAACCTCGGACACCTCTTCCGACGAATCGACGCCGACCGGCTAATTGGATTTGCCTGAACGGCACCATTCGGCTATTCTTGACCGTTGGTGCGCAATGCCAAAGTTCAGGCCCGCACCGAGTTTTCGAAAGGACATCACCGTGGTTTACGCGATTGTGCGCGCCGGAGGGCGACAGGAAAAGGTCGAGGTTGGGACCATCCTCACTGTCGACCGCATCAAGGCCGACGACAAGGGATCGATTTCCCTCGCTCCGGTCCTTCTCGTGGACGGTGACAAGATCGAATCGAACGCCGCTGCGCTCGCGAAAGTGACTGTCACGGCTCAGGTTCTCGAAGACCTTCGTGGCCCCAAGATCGTCATTCACAAGTTCAAGAACAAGACCGGGTACCACAAGCGTCAGGGCTTCCGCGCTGACCTCACCCGCGTGAAAATTACGAGCATCAAGTAGTCGAGGGAGAATAGCGACATGGCACATAAAAAAGGAGCGTCGTCCACTCGTAACGGACGCGACTCGAACCCCCAGTACTTGGGCGTCAAGCGCTATGGTGGCCAGGTCGTCAAGGCTGGCGAAATCATCGTGCGCCAGCGTGGCACTCACTTTCACCCCGGCGCCGGCGTCGGACGCGGTGGCGATGACACTCTCTTCGCTCTCGTAGCTGGATCAGTGCAGTTCGGTGCCAAGGGTGGCCGCAAGGTCATCAACATCGTTCAGAGCGCTTAAGTTTTTCACTCGGCGGGGCGGGCTTCGGCCCGCCTTGTCGTATTTTCGCAGTAGAAGGAGGTGACACATGGTCTCGTTCATCGATGAAGTGACCGTGCACCTCAAAGCTGGGCACGGCGGCAACGGTTGCGTCTCGGTCAAGCGCGAAAAGTTCAAGCCCCTCGCCGGTCCCGACGGCGGAAACGGCGGAAACGGCGGAGACATCATTCTCGTGTCCGATCCCCAGGTGACGACCCTCCTCGACTTCCACTATCGACCACACCGCTCGAGCGAAAACGGTGGCTTCGGCATGGGTGACCACCGCAGCGGACACAAGGGCGAATCGTTGACGCTGCCCGTCCCCGTCGGAACGGTCATCAAGGACGTCGACGGCGAGGTGCTCATTGACCTCGACAAACCGAACATGGAATACGTCGTTGCGCCTGGCGGTCAGGGCGGTCTCGGGAATTCGGCACTCGCATCGCTCAAACGCAAGGCTCCCGGTTTCGCACTTCTCGGCACACTCGGGTGGGACGGCGACATCGTTCTCGAACTCAAGACCGTTGCCGACGTCGCCCTGGTCGGTTACCCGTCCGCGGGAAAGTCCTCGCTGATCGCCTCGGTGTCTGCAGCCAAACCGAAAATCGCAGATTACCCCTTCACGACACTGCACCCGAATCTCGGGGTCGTCGACGTCGAACAGTACCGTTACACAATCGCGGATGTCCCGGGGCTCATCGCGGGTGCGTCCGAGGGTAAGGGACTAGGGCTCGACTTTCTTCGCCACGTCGAACGCTGCCGCGTCCTCATTCACGTGATTGACTGCGCGACCCTCGAGCCGGCGCGCGATCCGATGAGTGACTTCGACATAATTCGCGCGGAACTTGCGGCCTACCCGGTTCCCGACGGTTCGGTTTCGCTGATTGAACGCCCACAACTCATTGTCCTCAACAAGATTGATGTTCCCGAAGCGGCCGACCTCGCCGAGCTTGTCCGTGCTGATTTCGAAGCTCTCGGATACGAGGTGTTTGCCGTGTCGGCCGCAACGCGCGCGGGTCTGCGTGACCTCACGCTTCGAATCGGCCAGATGGTCGGAGCCGATCGTGCCGAGCGACTCGCGGCGGAAGAATCGCGCCAGCGGATCATCATCCGCCCACGCGCGGTTGACGAGAAGCAACTCACCGTCCTCGTCGAGCACCGAGGCGACGACGTGACCTATCGGGTTCGCGGACCAAAGCCTGAGCGCTGGGTCCAACAGACTGACTTTAACAACGAGGAAGCCGTGGGGTATCTCAGCGACCGTCTCGCCAAGATCGACCTCGACGACCACCTCTACAAGGCCGGCGCGGTTCCGGGGGCTACCGTTTATATTGGCGACGGCGACCGTTTTGTGTTTGATTGGGAACCGACGATGACGAGTGCCGCCGAGATGATGGTCAGCCCGCGTGGAACTGACGCTCGACTGCACGAGAGCGATCGGGCCACGACGTCCGACCGACGAAAGTCGTACAAGGAACGGATGGACGCCAAAGCCGCCGCCCGAGCCGAGTTGGAACGAGAACGTGAAGCAGGGATTTGGACAGAAGAGGGCGATGGTGGAAAAGCGGAGTGAGGTGACCGCGGCGACGCGAATCGTCGTAAAGGTCGGGTCATCGTCGATTAGCGGTGACAACGTTCACCAATTGGCAACAATCGTCGATGCACTGGCCGACGCTCACTCGCGAAACGTCGACGTCGTGCTCGTGTCGAGTGGTGCGATTGCTACGGCCCTTCCGCACTTCGGACTAACCGCCCGCCCCGCGAACGACCTCGTCACGGAACAGGCGGCCGCAGCGGTCGGTCAGACGATGCTCATGGTTCGTTATCAGGACAGTCTCAACCGTTTTGGGATCGTTGCGGCACAGGTGTTGCTGACCTCGGGCGACCTTGAATCCGACGCAACGCGCGAGAACGCAAAGGCCGCAATCGACAAACTCTTGGAACTCACGTTCCTCCCGATCGTTAACGAGAACGACACCGTTGCGACCCACGAAATCAGGTTCGGCGATAACGACCGGCTCGCCGCCCTGGTTGCTGAACTCGTCAGTGCTGACCTGTTGGTGTTGCTGAGTGATGTGGACGCGCTGTATTCGCGCCCGCCAGGAGAGCCCGGAGCGGAAAAAATCGAGTTCGTCACCCACGGAGACGACCTGTCCGGAATCGAAATCGGATCAATCGGTTCCGCGGGTGTCGGTACGGGTGGAGCAGAAACCAAAATCGCGGCGGCAATGCACGCCACCAGTGCGGGTATCCCGGTGATACTCACCTCTGCGGCCAACATCGGGCCGGCCCTGTCGGGTGATTCGGTCGGCACATGGTTTGAGGCTTCGTCTCGATAGTGTCGGGAACCTAAACTGTCAACCATGACCGACGCGTTCCAGCAAATCCTCGATGATGCTCGTGCAGCATCCGTCGTTCTTGCGCAAACCCCGACGACGGTTAAGAATCAGGCGCTGTTGGCCATCGCGACCGCGCTCGAAGATAACTCTGATCGTATCGTGACCGCGAACGCCCACGACCTCAATCTTTCCCGAGGCGACGGGATGGCCGAGGGGCTGCTCGACCGCCTGGCTCTTTCGCCCGCGCGCGTCACGGGGCTCGCGCTCGCGGTGCGTGACATCGCGGCGCTGCCGGACCCCATCGGTGACGTACTGCGCGGGAGCACGCTGCCGAACGGTCTGCAGCTCACTCAGGTTCGCGTTCCGTTCGGTGTGGTTGGTGCGATTTATGAGGCGCGGCCGAACGTGACGGTCGATCTTGCCGCCATTTTGCTCAAGAGTGGCAATGTCGCAATCCTGCGAGGTGGAAGCGCCGCGGAAAACACGAACACGGTCCTGGTTGATGTAATCGGCACTGCGCTCGAGAACTGCGGTTTGCCGCGAACAGCGGTTCAGACAATCGATCCGTTTGGTCGAGACGGCGCGAACCGGCTGATGAACGCGCGAGGGTTCGTTGACGTTCTCGTTCCGCGCGGCAGTGCCTCGCTGATTAGCGCTGTTGTCAACGATTCGAGTGTTCCCGTGATCGAAACTGGCTCCGGCGTTGTCCACATTTTCCTTGATGCCAGTGCAGAACTCGACATGGCGAGTGACATCGTTCACAACGCCAAAACACAGCGGGTCGGCGTGTGCAACGCCCTCGAAACTCTGCTCGTCCATCGGGATGCGGCGGTACGGCTCATTCCTGCAATCCTCGAACGAATGGTCGAGTCGGGGGTCACGATCCACGCCGATGAAGCGACGCGTGAGATTTTCCCTCGCGCCGACGTGGCGACCGCCGACGACTGGGGACACGAATATCTGTCGCTCGACCTCGCGGTGAAGGTCGTCGATTCTCTTGAGGACGCCATTGAACACATCGGTCTGCATTCGACTCATCACACGGACGCGATCATTACGAATGACATGGCGAATGCGGAAAAGTTCTTGGCCGAGGTCGACTCTGCGGTTGTGATGGTCAACGCCTCGACGCGGTTCACGGACGGGGGCGAATTCGGCTTTGGCGCCGAAGTAGGAATCTCGACTCAGAAACTCCATGCCCGCGGACCGATGGGGCTGAGCGAATTGACGAGCACGAAGTGGATTGTGCGCGGAAATGGGCAGTGGCGCGAGTAATCTTGTCATAACAGCTTTTTGAGGGAGAACAACGTGAACATCGTCATCCGCGCCACGGAAGAACTTGCGCCGCTCGTCTTTCCGGCCATCGTCTGGGCCGGCATCTTTGCCCTTGGGTTCATCGCTCTTGCGGTCGTTGTTCTCGCGAACCGCGACGTTGCGCACCGTAACCCGCGTCGCGGCTCGAGCGAATCCTCACACCACTAGGTCTCACGTGTCCGTCGAACGCACCCGCCGACGAATCGGCGTCATGGGTGGGACGTTCGACCCCATTCACAACGGGCACCTTGTTGCCGCGAGTGAAGTGGCAACTCACTTCGACCTGGACGAGGTCGTTTTCGTTCCCACCGGAGAGCAGTCCCACAAAAAGAACGTGACAGTGGGGGAGCATCGATACCTGATGGCGGTGATTGCGACGGCGGCGAACCCTCGCTTCACCGTTTCACGAGTCGATATCGATCGCGAAGGACCGACGTACACGATTGACACGTTGAGAGACCTGCGACACGACTATCCGGATTCCGACCTGTACTTCATCTCGGGGGCCGACGCCATCGAGCAGATTCTCGAATGGAAAGACATCGACGACGCCTGGGGGCTTGCGAACTTCGTCGCGGTCACTCGCCCCGGGCACACGCTGTCCGTTTCCGGACTACCCGTCGAGAAAGTGAGCCAACTCGAGATTCCCGCGCTTGCCATCTCGTCGACCGATTGTCGCACGCGAGTCCGCGCTGGGGCGCCCGTGTGGTACCTCGTGCCCGACGGCGTCGTTCAGTACATTGCAAAGCATGCGTTGTATCGTGGTCAGACATGACGGACAACTTCACTGCACTGCCTAGCCGACGCGCGCAGCGCGAGGCTCGTGCAGTGGCGGAAGGTCCGGCAGATGGTTTGTTGGCCGCGCCGTCCACGATTGTTCCAGTCCGACCAGCAGAAGAACTGCCATCGCGACGGTCTCGGCGGCAACCATCCAGCGGACTTCCGCACGACTACGGCTATGACGATTTTGGGAGCGAGTGGATTACCCCATCGTCCCCCGTGGGGCAACCCAATGCGGCTGTCACGACGCTCCACGTCGAACAGTTTCCGACCGGCGAAATCTCTGGACCCATCGACAACACCGGTGAAATCATCCTCACCGGCCCGATTGTCGTCGCCGGCGTGCCCAGCAAGATGTCCGCTCCCGTCGCCATTGATGCCAGTCCGCAGCTCGAATCACTCGGAATCCCGCGGCGTGCGACCGAGGCTCTCTCGATCATCGGTCGAGCCTCACCCATCACCGAAAGTCGCAAGATTTCGTCTACCGGACAAGGAATCACGGCGGGATTCGCCACCTTCCTCGGATTAGCCGTTGCGGTACTCGTGTGGCTCGCTTTTTTCACAGACCTCATCTAAAGGAACACAGTGCCCGCAACCGTAAATGCCATCGACCACGTCGCCATCGTCGCCTCCGCGGCGGACGCCAAACAAGGCGAGGACATTGTCGCTCTCGATGTGAGCGGGCCCATCGGAATAGTCGATGCGTTTGTCATGATCACTGGGCGCAATGAGCGAAATGTCCAAGCAATCGCCGACGAAATCGAAGACCAGATGTTGGCGAACGGTAACAAGACGCTTCGACGAGAAGGCCGTGACCTCGGCCGTTGGATCCTGCTCGATTTCGGTGACGTCGTCGCGCACGTCTTCCACGAGGAGGAGCGCATGTTTTATGGCCTCGAGCGACTCTGGCACGACTGCCCCGTGATTCCCATTGTTCTGCCTGAGCAGGAAACACTCGCCGGCGATTTGTGAGAAAACTCGCCCGTAGGCTAATCTGAACAGGTTGCCCGAAAGGGCCTGTGGCGCAGCTGGTAGCGCACCTGCATGGCATGCAGGGGGTCAGGGGTTCGAATCCCCTCAGGTCCACTCTCATCACTTCGCAAAAAACACTAGTATTGAATGTATTAGAGAGGCGCGAAGGAGCCAGGATGTCGAATTTCTCCACCGCAGAATCCGTGATGGGGTTCGATGCACTCTTCACCGCAGAGGAACTCTCCTGGCGCGATAAGGCGCGGAAATTCTCACTCGAGCGCATTCAGCCGAAGATCGACGAAGACTTCGAAATTCAGCGCCTTCGCACCGAGTTGATTGGTGAAATGGGCGAACTCGGGATGCTCGGAATGCACATCGAGGGCTACGGGTGTGCCGGTGCTAGCTCCGTCTCCTATGGTCTCGTGTGTTACGAACTCGAAGCGGTCGACACCTCGTGGCGCACTCACATCTCGGTTCTCAGTTCGCTCGCGATGGCGGCTATTTCGAAGTTCGGGTCCGAAGAACAAAAGCAGGAATACCTGCCCGCATCCGCCCGCGGCGAAATGGCCGGTTGCTTTGGTCTTTCGGAACCCCACGGTGGATCTGACCCATCGAACATGCTCACGAAGGCCGTCAAGGACGGCGACCACTGGGTCATCAACGGTGCCAAGCGTTGGATCGGCATTGCGAGCATCGCTGACTACGCCATCATCTGGGCCGACACCGAAGACGGCGTCCGGGGCTTCATTGTTCCGACCAACACGCCCGGATACACGGCCACGCCGATTTCCAACAAGTTGTCGATGCGTGCATCGATTCAGTGCGACATCGACCTCAAGGACGTTCGCATCCCCGAGGCATTGCGCCTTCCGAATGCCAAGGGGCTCGGCGCACCGTTCTCTTGTCTCAACGAGGCACGTTACGGAATCATCTGGGGTGTCATGGGTGCCGCCCGCGCGTCCATCGACGTCGCGGTGAAGTTCTCGAAAGAGCGCATCCTTTTCGGCAAGCCCCTCGCTGCGACGCAAATCACGCAGACCAAGCTCGCCGATTGCTTCCTCGAATTTGAAAAAGGTGTCCTGCTCTCGCACCACATCGGCAAACTCAAGGATGCGGGCACGATTACTCACGACCAGATTTCAGTCGGCAAGCTCAACAACGTGCGCGAGGCTGTTGGAATCGTCGCGACGGTTCGTTCAATCCTCGGCGGAAACGGTGTCACGGCCGACTACCCGATCATGCGCCACATGATGAACCTGGAATCGGTCCGCACCTACGAGGGCACCGATGAGGTCCATGCACTCGTGGTCGGCCGCGCCTTGACTGGTGAAGACGCCTTCCGCTAACTCCCACTGAGCGGCTGCGTAGATTATCCTTGCCCCATGAGAAGAATATCTAAAGCACTTGTCGCTGCCTTGATTAGTGCGTTACTCGTGCCCTTGACTCCTGCCACTGCCGCGACGGAAAGTATTTCGCCGTCGAGCGAGATTACGTTCGACAACCAATTGTCGCAATCAATGCGTTTTGACGCTCTTGGCCGTGCCTGGATTTGGAACACTGGTAGCAATGAAACAATTGGACCCCGCCTCGCAATTTATGAAAAAGTGTCGGGAGGCTGGGCGCGCGTCCAGACGGTCAGGGCTAAGAAATTGATCGTCAACACGCTAAGGTTTGGGCCGGACGGTAGAGCTTTTGCCACCAATTCACGTAAGAAGGAAATCGTTACATGGCGAGTTACCGATTCGGGCACGGTTCGGAAGGAGCGCCGAGTAGAACTCCGTGGGCGATCAATTCCCCTTGATGCGTTTCCCAACGCGGACGGCAGCCTTTTCGTTCTCCACCGCAATCGAATTGATGAATTCGTCTTGCCGCTTCGCAGAAATGAACGTCCGGTTCGCACGATAAAAGGCGAGTTCCGGTATTTCAGCAAGTTGGTTGCGCTAGCAGACGGCACGGTTTTCGTGATGCAGGGCGATAGTAATAACACCCCGATCGAGGTTTACAGCCCCAGCGCATCGGGAGTCTCGGAGCCGACGAAGACGATACTCATCGATTCGGCACTGGCAACGCTTACTTCAACTGACATTGCGCTCACGCCCGACGGGAAAGTAGCAGTCGCTTATTGGTCAACTGGCGTCGCCATTTATGACTCATCTGTGTACGGCAGTTCGGTGACGCCGGCGACGTGGTACCCGCAATCGGCACCACTCGTTAATCTTCATGGCGTTGATTTTGGTCCGAACGGCATCATGGGTCTTGCAGACTTTTTCGAGCCGACCGCGGTCAAAGTCTACTTTGAGTCGATGTGCGCACCCCGGCCAGAGGCGCGCTGCTAGGTGCTCCAACGTTAACGGGCAACCACATGGCACTGTCACACGATCCTCTTTGGCCCCGGGCCGGCAATTGGAGTGCGCCTGATGGTGACGTAGATTTCGGAGTCATCGGCGTACCGACCTTTTCGACGTCGATCACGCCCGGTTCGACAAACCTGACACCGGACGCGGTTCGCGAAGTACTTCCGCGTTATTCCGAAGCGTTTCAATCGGGCTCCGACATCCTCACCTCGGCCGCGCTTGCACGAAACGATTTCGGTGACGTCGTTGACCCCGACGGTGACGAAGCCGGCGCGATTCGCGTGATTGCCGAGGCGGTTTCCCGCACACGCCTGTTAGTCGCTATCGGCGGAGACAACGCGCTCACGGTCCCCGTGGCGGTCGCGGCGTGGGGAGACCAGATCGCGACGGCCGGGCTCATCACGGTCGACGCGCACCTTGATGTTCGCGACGGTGTGAGCAACGGCTCGCCCGTCCGCCGCCTCATCGAAGATTTCGGAGTCGACCCCGCGCGGGTTGTTCAGATTGCGATTGCTGATTTCGCTAACTCGAACGAGTACCTTCGCCGCGTTCGCGATTGGGGCGTCACTGTTATCACGCGGGATGACGTTGCCCGCAGAGGTGTCGACGCCGTTGTTCACGAAGCCCTCGCCATCGCGGGTGCTGACGGTGGACCGATTCACGTCGACCTCGACATTGACGCCTGCGACCGATCGGTGGCGCCGGCCTGCCCGGCATCAATCCCCGGCGGACTCAGTGCTTACGAGATGCGGCAATTCGCCCGCGGGTTCGCCCGCGATGACCGCGTCTCGACAATCGATCTCGCCGAAGTCGATGCCGGTGTAGATGCCGAGGACGGCCGAACCGTGCGCCTCACCGCGTTGTGTGTTCTCGAAGCGCTTGCGGGACTGGCTGAGCGCTAGCCCCAGACTGTGCGAACCAGGTTAACGCCGGGGCGATACGCGAGGTGAATGTGGTTCGGGGCGTCGAGTTCGACGATGTGCGCGAGCGAACCGACCTCAAAGTTTCCGAGGAGAGGCGACCCGAGAGAAATCGATCCACCTTTGGTCGCGGACCACAGAGCTTCGGAGGGGGTCATCCCCATCTCGCGCACCGCAATCGCGATACAGAACGCCATCGATGTTGTGTACGACGAGCCGGGGTTGCAGTTCGTGGCCAACGCGACGGTGACTCCTGCGTCAATGAATCGGCGAGCGTCGGGATAGGGCTGGCGCGTCGAAAAGTCGGACCCCGGCAACAGTGTCAGCACTGCCCCCGACTTACACAAAGCGTGCACATCGACATCGGTCACGAACGTTCCGTGGTCGATGCTCGCGACCCCGGATTCAACAGCCATTTGCACAGAAGTGGAGGACCCGAGTTGAGCCGCGTGTATGTGTGTCCTCAATCCGCGCTTTACACCTGCTTCGAGGATTCGCCGGGACTGGTCAACGGAAAAGGCGCCGTCCTCGCAAAAGACATCGATCGCGGTGACAAAAGAATCGACGGCATCGAGCATCTCACCGCAGACGAGATCGACATAGTCGTCGGTTCGACCGACATATTCCTCCGGGACGACATGTGCGCCGAGGAATGTTACGTGGTCGGTGAACTCACGGGCAATCCGAGCGAGACGTACTTCGTGCTCGATGGTGAGTCCGTATCCGGTCTTGACCTCGACGGTCGTCGTTCCTTGGGCTCGCATCTCGCTGATGCGCCCCCCAATGAGTTCACGCAATTCATCGTCGGTCGCGGCTCGAGTTGCCGCGTCCGTCGTGTTGATGCCACCTGCGCTATAGGCGGTCCCTGCCATGCGTGCCGCGAACTCGAGCGATCGTTCGCCGGCGAATGCGATGTGCGTGTGCGAGTCGACAAAACCGGGGATTACTGCTCGTCCCTCTGCGTCGAGGACTTCGGTCGCGTTGCTTACGCGAGACTGGGCGTCGGAGTCGGACCCGACCCAGGTGACCACGCCCTCTGACCATTCGAGTGCGGCGTCGTGGAGTATTCCGAAACGGTCGCCCCACCGCGGATCGTTCGTGACAAGTTCGCCGATGTTGCGAAGCAGAGTGGTCATGACGTCAGGCTACTCAAATCTCCCACATCGGAACGCGAAGGCCGCGTTCGCGGGCGATTTCTTCGGCCCGTTCATAGCCCGCATCGACGTGACGCATGACGCCTGAACCCGGATCGTTGACCAATACGCGCGATACCTTTTCAGCGGCGAGATCGGTGCCGTCCACGACGAGCACCTGCCCACTGTGGATCGAGCGACCAATGCCGACGCCACCGCCGTGGTGGAGTGACACCCAGGTCGCGCCGCTGGCAGTGTTCAACAACGCGTTCAACAGCGGCCAGTCGGCGATGGCGTCACTGCCATCGAGCATCGCTTCGGTCTCGCGATAAGGCGACGCAACAGAACCGGAATCGAGGTGGTCGCGCCCGATGACAATCGGTGCGCTGACTTCACCGTTCTTGACCATCTCGTTGAACCGAAGTCCGGCGAGGTGGCGTTCCTTGTACCCGAGCCAGCAGATGCGTGCGGGGAGACCTTCGAAGTGGACCTTCTCACTAGCCTTGGTGATCCAGCGCTTCAAGTGCTCGTCGTCGGGGAACAACTCGAGAATCGCTTTGTCCGTTGCGGCGATGTCGGCAGGGTCGCCCGATAGCGCGACCCAACGGAACGGGCCCTTGCCTTCGGCGAAAAGGGGCCGGATATAGGCGGGAACGAATCCCGGGAAATCGAATGCGCGCTCGTATCCGCCCAGTTCGGCCTCGCGACGAATCGAGTTGCCATAATCGAATACGACGGCACCCTTGTCCTGGAATTCGACCATCGCCTTGACCTGCTTCGCCATGGCGGCGCGTGAACGGTCGGTGAAGCCCTCCGGGTCCTTTGCCGCGTCGCCGAGCCAGTCCGCGACGGTCTCGCCCTCGGGCAGATACGACAGCGGGTCGTGTGCGCTCGTCTGGTCGGTCACGATGTCGATCGCGACGCCGCGCTCGAGCATTTCGGGGAAGACGGTGGCGGCGTTTCCGACCAGGCCCACCGAGCGCGGAATTCGCTTCTCTTTCGCATCCAACACCCGTTCGATGGCGAAATCGATGTCGTCCGTCATCTCGTCGAGGTAACCGTGGTCGACGCGACGCTGAAGGTGGTCCGCGTCGACGTCCACGATGAGCACCACTCCGTCGTTCATCGTCACGGCGAGCGGCTGTGCGCCGCCCATTCCACCGCAACCACCGGTCAGAGTCAGCGTGCCGGCGAGGGTCCCGTTGAACTTCTCACGGGCGACCGCGCCGAACGTCTCATACGTTCCCTGCAGGATTCCCTGCGTGCCGATATAGATCCACGACCCGGCCGTCATCTGACCGTACATCGTGAGCCCTTCGGCTTCGAGCTTGCGGAACTCGGGCCAGTTTGCCCAATCACCGACGAGGTTCGAGTTCGCGATTAGAACTCGAGGTGCCCATTCGTGGGTGGTAAAGATTCCGACCGGCTTGCCCGACTGCACCAGGAGCGTCTCGTTGGGCTCCAAATCGTCCAAGGCGTGCACGATGGCATCGAAGGCAAGCCAGTTGCGTGCCGCGCGACCCGTCCCACCGTAAACGACGAGATCTTCGGGGCGCTCGGCAACGTCGGGGTCCAGGTTGTTCATGAACATCCGCTTGGCGGCCTCGGTCGACCAGTGCTTGGTCGAAATGGTGTTGCCGTGCGCCGCGCGAACAATTCGTGGTTCGTGTCCGGGTACCGAACCGCCTACGGGGATGATAGCCATCTGTGTGTCCTTTAGTCGAGTGTTCCGGTGGTCTTTTCCGCTGTCGCAAGAATCTGTCCTGATTGGACGAGTGCGACAACGGCGTCAATCTCGGGGGAGAGGAATCGGTCGGGGCCGGGACCTCCGGAGGCCGCGTTGACGAGGTCAACAACGGGCCCCGTGGCTGCGGATGCTTTCGCGTCGCGCAACGCGGCACCCCGCGCAGCGGTAAGGAGTTCGATGGCAAGAACGCGCGAGAGACCGTCGATCGCCCGACGGAGCTTGCGCCCAGCGGCCCAGCCCATCGACACGTGGTCTTCTTGCATCGCGGAAGACGGAATCGAGTCGACCGAGGCGGGCATCGCCAAGCGCTTCAGTTCACTGACGATTCCGGCCGCGGTGTACTGCGCAATCATCAAGCCACTGTCCACGCCGGCCTCGTGCGCGAGGAACGGGGGAAGCCCATAGCTTCGCGTCTGGTCGAGGAACCGGTCGGTTCGACGTTCGCTCATCGAGGCAACGTCGGCAACGGCGATCGCAAGAAAGTCGAGGACGTATCCGACAGGTGCGCCGTGGAAGTTCCCGTTCGATTCGACGCGGTAATCGAGCGTGACGACGGGGTTGTCGATCGCCGACGCCAATTCGAGGCGGGCCACGCGCTCGGCGTGATCGACCGTGTCGCGGGCGGCGCCGTGTACCTGCGGCGCACATCGAATCGAGTAGGCATCTTGGACGCGCAGGTCGTCGGGTCCCGCGTGGCTAGCGACGAGCGGGCTCCCGTCAAGCAACGCACGAACGTTACTGGCGGACGCCCGTTGACCGGGGTGCGGACGCAGTATCATCAGGTCATCGGCGAACACCTTGTCGGTCGCGAGAAGTCCCTCAACCGATATCGACAGAGCGATGTCGGCGACACGCAACAGGTGACGCATGTCCTCGATTGCCAGGACAAGCATCGCGGTCATGCCGTCGGTTCCGTTGATGAGGGCGAGGCCCTCTTTCTCGCGGAGTTCAACGGGCGTGATTCCGGCGGCGGTGAGTGCGTCGGCGGAATCGAGTGCGTCACCGGCGCGGTTTCGAACGCGTCCCTCGCCCATGAGCACGAGTGCGCAGTGGGCGAGCGGGGCGAGGTCGCCAGAGCAACCGAGCGATCCGTACTCGTAGACGATGGGGGTAAGCCCTGCGTTCAAGACGGCGGCATATGTTTCGACCACGACAGGGCGAACGCCGGTTCGACCGGTCATGAGCGTCGATAGACGTTGCGCCATCAATCCGCGGATGACTTCGGTCTCGATTTCGGGTCCGGTTCCGGCAGCGTGTGAACGGATGAGTGAACGTTGCAGTTGAGCTCGTTGGCCCCCCGGAATAAAGGTGGTTGCCAGCGCGCCGAAACCAGTCGAGATTCCGTAGTGCGGGTCAGGATCGTTCGCCAGCGCTTCGATCGCGGTGCGGGTCGTGGCAACGTTCGTGACGGCTGCGACATCGAGCTCGACGGTGTCTCCGTGGCGCGAAATGCGGATGAGCTCGTTGTCGGTGAGCGGACCAATTCCCATGATGACGACCATGTCTCGATTACACACCCCGCGCGCGAGCCTGTCATTGGTCCACAGCGGTATTCTGTCTGGTATGCCAGACAAAGTGCAAGTGCCCGCAGCGGATGGCGCGCTTCGCATTCTCAGTTTTCTCGCGCGTCAGCGCGGAAGTGTTCCCGCCACGACCATCGCCACGGCACTCGATTTGCCGCGATCGACGACGTATCACCTGCTCACCACGCTGCTCGACCACGGTTATGTCGTCAACGGTGACCGTCGCTGGGCGCTCGGGGTTGCAACGCATGACCTCGGGACCGGCTACTTGCGACAACAACCACTGGCACTGGTCGGCCGAAACCTCATCACCCGATTGGCTGATTCGGTCGGGGAGAACGCCCACCTGGCCGTATTGCACGGTCGGGATGTTGTCTACGTTGTCGAAGGCCGGGCGCCCGACCGACCATCCCTTATCACCGACGTCGGTGTTCGACTTCCCGCGCATCTCACGGCAAGCGGTCGCTCAATGCTCGCGGCGATGTCACGCGAACAGGTTCTTGCGCTGTACCCGAACGACGAATCGTTGACCAGCCGAGGAGACGTCGCACTGACCCGGCGCGGACTGCGCGAAGTGTTGCGGCTGGCGCGGGAACGCGGATTTGCAACAGAACACGGGGAAATCACCGCCGGTTTTGAGTCGGTGGCCGTCCCGGTTCTCGATCGGGTCGGATGGCCGCTCGCATCGATCGCGCTGACGTTCCCCGAGGGCACCGTCGGTGTTGAACAACTCGCCCGCGAGGCACAGGCGACCGCCACCGAGATATCGCGCCGACTTCGCGTCTAGTCGCGCTGATGCGAAGATAGACGCATGGATTCTCTTTCGCGTCACGAAGACTACGGCCAAGCCTCATTACGCGAGACCGACATGGTCAGTGACCCACTCGCGCAGCTCGCGGCCTGGTTGGTGGATGCCGAACAAGCCGAGATCTACGAACCCAACGCATTCGTTCTCGGCACGATCGATTCCACGGGGCGACCCTCGGCTCGAACAGTTCTGTTGAAGGGCCTCGATTCGGGACTGTTGTTCGCGACCAATTATCTGTCGCGCAAGGGTGACGCAATCGGTGGTGGGTCGGATGTCACTGCCGTCTTCGGCTGGTATTCGATGTACCGCCAGGTCATCATCGAAGGTCGCGCCGAGCGCGTCTCGGTGACCGATTCGGATGAGTATTTCGATTCACGACCGCGCGGATCACAGCTCGCCGCCTGGGCGAGTGAACAATCCCGTCCGATCCAGTCGCGTGATGCGCTCGACCAGCAATACGAGGACACCACCCAACGCTTCGCGAACGACGACACCGTGCCCCGACCGGAACACTGGGGTGGTTATCGAATCGTCCCGACCCGAATGGAATTCTGGAAGGGTCGTTCGAATCGAATGCACGACCGCATCGCTTTCGAGCGCGACGGTGATGTCTGGAACGTCACCCGATTGCAGCCCTAGGGAATAACTTGACCGCGACACAACTGGGAACAGGTATGACGACAAACATCGACGACATCAAGTTCGGGCTCGACACGTTCGGCGACATGACGTTCAAGGACGACGGAACCCCAGAGACCGCTGGACAGGTCCTGCGGAATCTCGTTGAACAGGCCGTCCTCGCCGATTCATTGGGAATTCACGCGATCCACATCGGCGAACACCACCGTGACGATTTCGCCGTGAGTGCCCCGGACACGGTGCTCGCGGGCATCGCAACCCGCACGTCGTCGATCATCCTCGGGACGGGTGTCACCGTGTTATCGAGCGAAGACCCGGTCCGGGTTTACCAGCGCTTCGCCACCATCGATGCGCTGTCGAACGGTCGCGCCGAGATCACCGCGGGTCGAGGCTCGTTTACCGAATCGTTCCCCCTGTTCGGGTTCAACCTCAACGACTACCACGCGCTATTCGACGAGAAGCTCGAACTGCTCGTTCAACTTCTCGAGGAGAAGCCCGTCACCTGGTCGGGAACCACCCGTGCACCGCTGGCAAACCAAGAGGTTTACCCCAAGACGGAAAACGGGCGAATCGGATTGCGCGTCGGGGTCGGCGGCAGCCCTGAGTCCGTCGTGCGTGCCGCTCGTCTGGGTATCCCGATGGCACTTGCCATCATCGGCGGCGACCCGGCGCGCTTCGCTCCATTCGCGAAGTTGTATCGGGACCAATTACAGGCGTTCGGACGGGACGAATTGCCCATCGCGATCCACTCACCGGGGCACATCGCAGAGACCGACGAACAGGCCGCCGAAGAATTGTGGCCTCACTACGTCGCGTCGTTCGGTCGTATCGGCCGCGAGCGAGGCTGGGGCCCCATCACGAAAGAACACTTCATGGGCGAGGTAACCCACGGTTCGGTTTACGCCGGGTCACCCGAGACGGTTGCACGGAAGATCGCACACGCGCTTTCATCCGTCGGCGCCCAGCAGTTCGATCTCAAGTATTCCAACGGACCGATGCCGCACTCGCAGCTCATGTCGTCAATCGAGTTGTACGGCAGCAAGGTAGTCCCGCTCGTTCGCGACATGCTGGCGGCGGTTCCCGCGCGTTAGCGGTGGCGCAAGGTTCCGCCGAGTAACCCGGCGTCAAAAAAGTTTTCCGCGAGTTCCGCGCCATCATGTCCGTACACCCAGGGGAGCCCGGGGACCGGGTCGGGGTGGGTTATCGGAGCGCCCGCGAGGACGGCCTCCGGACGAGAGAGGCGCCGAATCCCGACACCAAGGATGTGGTCGGGGTGTCGGCGGGCGAAATCGCCATATGTTGTCTCGTCGTGCTGACCGTCATCGCCAATCAGGATCCATTTGATGTTCGGAAACTCTGCGACTAGTCGATCGAGACTGTTGACTTTGTGTGCACGGCCGCTTCGGAAGATTCGATCGGGTGTCGCTCCCCAGTCGGTCAACAAGAGAGGCCCGCGGGGGTACATGTGACGAGACAGGAAGCGCTCAAGAGTGGGGGCAACGTTCCACGGTCCGGTGGACAGGTACATCACTGGCGCCCCGGAATAGAACGAGCCCAATTTGTTGAGGAACACGGCCATTCCCGGCACCGGTCGCCGAGCGTGCTCGTCCAGCACAAACGTATTCCACGCCGCCAATAGAAGTCGGGGAAGCGCCGTGACCATGACCGTGTCATCAATGTCGCAGACAACACCGACAGTCGTTGATATGTCGACTACCGTGACGTCGCTCGAGGCCCAGCCGTTCCCTTTGGTGACGCGCATGAGCACGGTATGAAGTCCGACGGGCAAGTTCACGGGCAAGCTCGCATCAATCACTCCGCCGCGGTCGCTCTTTACCTTGAACTTGTGGTTGCCGATTTTGACCGTAACTTTGGTGTGGGCAACAGGCACTCCTGTGAATGCCCGCCATCCACGGACATATTTTCGAACCTTGTGAGTGCGTGGGTCGGGGTTGATGTACAACACTCGCGCAAGAATGCGAATCGAGCTGGCAGTTCCGTAGCCACGAAAAGCGACTACGGTTGGGAGTTGCCCTGATGCACGAGCAGATCTCGCACGAAAAGCAGTGTACGCATCTTCGATTCGTGCCGCGATATGCATTTTGGCGGTAGGGGTCGTTTCGGGTGGCATTGTCATCAAGACTATCGGCTTGGTCTAACTCGACGGTTTTTCAGTTAGTTGCTAACACGTAGGGCACATTCTTAGACTACTCTGATACCTTTGCCGCTACAGGTTTTATTCTTCGAAAATTTAGCTAGCCACCCACTAACAAGGAAAAGTAAATTGCCAATCCAACACATCCCGGCAAGCGAAGAATTATTCAAATCGGGACTCCTTATCAACACGCCGGTTCAGGCACGCAGCAACGCGCGAGTCACGGCCCTTTTGGACGCGGCAGCCAAGGTTGTTCATGACAAAGGTTACGAAGAGCTCACCACGGCGAATGTTGCCGAAGCAGCCGGTGCCTCGATCGGAACCGTCTACCGCTACTTCGAAGACCGCGTCACGTTGCTGGAGGCTCTCGCGATTCGGAACCTCGAACGCACCGATCGACGATTCCGCGACTCGCTCGAGCAGGTAACGGGCGCGGAACCCAACGCCGCGATGGACGTGATGTTCAATATGTATCTCGAAATGTTCCGAACAGAACCCGGCTTTCGTTCACTTCGCCTGGGCGACGTGCTCGACATTCGGCCTCGAAATCGTGAATCTCGTCTCACCACGGCCGCCCGCACGATGACGGAACAGCTCAGCGTTCGCTTCGGTTTTGCGAACAACGCCGCGACTGTTCTGGAAATAGAGAAATCGCTGGTCACGGTGGACGCATTGCTCGCTCGTGCCTTTTTCAATGATGACCGAGGCGACGCCGTGTTTGTCGATGCCGCACGGGCGTCGGTCGCGTCGTTGTCCGGCCTCGCGAACTAGTCGTCGTCGTGGTGGTGCTTGGTATAGCGCTCCAGGGATTTCTTCACTAACGCCATAACGACGATGAAGAGGACGATAATCCCCGCAAAGATGAAGCCTGCGAAGTGCAGACTCTGGCTCAGCTGTTCATAGGTCAGAGCGGCGGTACGTCCGACCGTCACATACGCGATCGCCCACAGCGTGCACGCTGGTGCAGTCCACGCAATAAACCGTCGGTAATCCATGCCCGTGATTCCTGCGGTCAACGGGACGATGCTGTGCAGAACGGGTAAGAACCGCGAAATGAAAATCGCCCATCCGCCTCGGTGCTCGAGAAAGCGTTCGGCGGCCTTCCAGTTTTTGTGACCAACCCATTTGCCGACCTTCGAGTGTTGGATGGCCGGACCAAATGCGTGCCCGAGCGCAAATCCGATGCTCTCGCCGATCAGTGCACCGATGATGATGACCACAATCAGCGCGATGTATTCCTCGGTTGACGCGGTGCCGGTCGCGGCCACAAGAACGACGGTATCGCCCGGGATCACGAGTCCGACGAGGACGCTCGTTTCGAGCATGATGGCGAGACCAGCCAGCCCAACGCGGAGCACCGGGTCGACGGATCCGACTCCGCTGAGAAACCAATCGAGGAAGGCATTCATGACTGTGAGCGTACCTGTTCCGAGCTCCACAGCTGGCGACGATTAAGGTATTGCTGACGCCAGTAGTCGACCCGACCTGGTTCGATGTGAACGGCGGGTCCATCTCGCCACTCGGTAACTACGCGGATTCCGTGCAGAGCGGATAGCGCCCACACCTCGGCTCCGTCGAGGTCTTCCGGTCGGACTGTCGCCGCGACAACGGGTGCGCCGATGAACTCCACGTGGGCGCGAATTGTGGGTTCGGTGACTCCGGGCAGACGAGGGATGCTGGAATCGACGACGTGGAGGGTGTCGTCTTGCCACCACACAATCGACGACCACGCCCCCTCGGCGATGAATCCGTCGTCGAGAATGACGGCCTCGCCGACGTCGAGTTCCCGTCGAAGGGCACCCAGCGCGGCGAGATCGGGGCCCTTCACATTCGTTTGAGTTCGAGGGTCGCGAGATGCGGTCGCCAGGGTGACGTCGGTGAGAGCTGTGGGAGCCTGCCGAAGGTGGAATCGCAGCAAAGCGCCTTCGCCGTAATCGATCGCCTCAAGGCGCGGAAACCATCGTCCGTCGGCAGGAATCATGGCGATGGCGTCGGCCGCGAATGCTCGGGCATCCAGGGCGGAATCCACGGCCGCGAGCGAAGTCGCGAATCGTTCGAGATGCCGTTCGAGCGATACGGCACAACCGTCGACCACAAGCCACGAATCGGCAACCCGAATCGATCCGGCATGAGGGTCGCACCAGTCCTCTTCAACGACGGAACCATTCGCCCATCGGAAAACCCTCGGCTCGACCATAGAGTAAAGGCTATGACAGAGGGATACGTTCGGCACGTTATTGCCGCACGCGTTGATCCGGTTGTCATCTTTCGAACTCTGATTGCCGATTGCGACGGCGGTTTCTGGCTCGACGATTCGTTGTCGGAAACCGTGTCGTATCTGGGTGTCGGCACCCGCATCGAGACCGCCGATTCCTTCTCTGCTTTCGCGACGGCCGACGACTTTCCCGTCTCGCGTGTCGGTTGGATTGGTTACGGAGCTCGCGCCGAGTCACTGGGGGTCGAAGTCGGAATCGAGCCGCAGCCGCGCTCGACAGTGCTGTCCGTTCGCCTCGCAATCGAGGTCGATCACCGCGACAACGAGGTAACAGTGATCGGACTTCAGCGCGATGCCGAGTTCGACGAATTGGTTTCTGCCGTCGAGTCCTTGGGCGGCCAGGTCGCGCCGGAACCACCGCGCGCTCCAGTCCGCACCGCAATCTGGCGCGACGATCCGGCGACTTATGCGGGGTACATCGATGAGTGCCTCACGCACATCCGCAACGGTGACGCTTATCAGTTGTGTCTCACGACCGGAATCGACGTATACGGCGAGGTGGACGTGGTCGAAACCTACTGTGCGCTTCGAACGGTTGCTCCCACGCGAAACGCGGCGTTCGTGCGAATCGGCAGGATCAGCCTGCTCAGTGCATCGCCCGAGACGTATTTCACTGTTCGCGGTCGACACGCAACAACGAGCCCAATCAAGGGCACCCGCCCGCGCAGCATGGACCCGGCGGAGGACTATCTTCTCAAGCGCGAGTTGGAGACGTCGGAAAAAGAGCGGGCCGAGAACCTGATGATTGTCGATTTGTGCCGTAACGACCTGTCTCAAGTGTGCGAGCCGGGGACAGTTAACGTGACGTCCCTGCACCGTGTCGAAACCTATTCGACCGTTCACCAATTGGTCAGCACTGTCACCGGGGAATTGTTGCCCGAATGCTCGGCGGCGGATGCGGCGCGGGCCCTGTTCCCCGCTGGGTCGATGACCGGAGCGCCCAAGCGCAGCGCCGTGCAGATTCTGGAGCGACTGGAATCCGCCGAACGTGGAATGTACGCCGGCGCATTTGGCTATGCCGGTGGAGGCAATCTGACCCTCGCGATGACCATTCGGTCGATTGTCGTCGACGACAGCGGCGCTCACATCGGAGTCGGGGGCGGAATCACGTCGGGATCGGTTTCGGACCAAGAGATCATCGAGGTCGGAGTCAAGGCCGCAGCGATGCTCGGTGTGCTCGGAGCCTCGCCGAACCCCTACCTCTACACGGAATAGAATTGGGAACGCGCGTGTGCGCGCTGTGAAAGGGTTCCGTGGACGAGAACGAATACGATTTCCGCCGGGTAGAAGCGAAGTGGGCGCCCGTGTGGGAATCCGAACGACCCTTCGATGTCCCCGACGGGGACGACCCTCGCCCGCACAAGTACATCTTGGACATGTTCCCGTACCCCTCGGGTGACCTGCACATGGGCCACGCCGAGGTCTATGCGCTCGGCGACGTCCTCGCGCGGTATTGGCGCCTTCGCGGGTATCAGGTTCTGCACCCCATCGGGTGGGATTCCTTCGGACTTCCGGCCGAAAACGCGGCCATCAAGCGGGGTGTGAACCCGCGCGACTGGACCTACGAGAACATCGCTCAGCAACGCGCGTCGATGAAACGATACGCGGCGTCCTTCGACTGGTCGCGTGTGTTGCACACCTCGGACCCCGAGTATTACAAGTGGAACCAGTGGCTGTTCCTCGAGCTCTACAAAAAGGGTTTGGCGTATCGCAAGGACTCGTGGGTCAACTGGGACCCGGTAGACCAGACGGTCCTCGCGAACGAGCAGGTCTTGCCCGACGGCACGAGCGAACGCAGTGGCGCAACGGTCGTCAAGAAGAAGCTCACGCAGTGGTACTTCCGCATCACGGATTACGCGGATCGGTTGCTCGCGGACCTGGACCGACTCGAAGGCGCGTGGCCGGCAAAGGTCCTCACGATGCAGCGCAACTGGATTGGACGATCGCGCGGCGCCGAGGTGGTGTTCGCGGTGGACGGCAGCGACCGCACTGTGCCCGTCTTCACGACCCGACCCGACACGCTGTACGGAGCGACGTTCATGGTCGTCGCACCCGATTCCGATCTCGCGAGCGAACTCGTCGCCGAAGCGGACCCCGCCGTTCGGATGGCGTTCGTGGCGTATCTCGAGGAAGTTCAAAAGAAGACCGAAATCGAGCGACAGGATGCGACTCGCGAGAAGACCGGCGTGTTCCTCGGGTGTTTCGCAATCAACCCGGTGAACGGGGAGCGCGTGCCGATTTGGTCGGCCGATTATGTTCTTGCGGATTACGGTTCGGGAGCAATCATGGCCGTCCCCGCGCACGACCAGCGCGACCTCGATTTCGCTCTCAAATACGACCTTCCGGTTCGAGTCGTTGTGGATGTTCCGTCGGACGAACCAAACGATCCCGCAGTTACTCTCGTCGCGACAACCGGTGACGGACCGCACATCAATTCGGGTCCACTTGACGGCCTCCGCAAGGCCGACGCGATCGCAGCGATGGTCGAGGTTCTTGAGAAAGACGGAACGGGAAAGGGGGCCACCACCTATCGGCTGCGTGACTGGCTGATTTCGCGACAGCGATTCTGGGGCACGCCGATCCCAATTATTCATGGCGCTGACGGCGAAGAAATCCCGGTTCCGGCCGACCAACTTCCCGTCCTTCTGCCGCCGACCGAGGGCTTGGACCTTCGCCCGAAGGGTTCGTCGCCGCTCGGTGCGGCCGACGACTGGGTCAACGTTCCCGACCCGCGCGACGGAAGTCCGGCGAAACGTGACGCCGACACGATGGACACCTTCGTCGATTCATCGTGGTATTTCCTTCGATTCCTCTCGCCTCGAGATGACACCAGGGCGTTTGACGTCGAGGCGGTCAAGAAGTGGGCTCCCGTCGATCAATACGTCGGCGGTGTCGAGCACGCAATCTTGCACCTGCTTTATGCGCGATTCATCACCAAGGTTTTGTTTGATCTGGGTTATCTCGATTTCGACGAGCCCTTCACGGCGTTGTTGAATCAGGGAATGGTCATCCTCGACGGCGCCAAGATGTCCAAATCAAAGGGAAACATTGTTTTCTTCGGCGAAGAACTCGACAACTTCGGTGTGGACGCCGTGCGTGTCACGATGGCTTTCGCCGGTCCGCCCGAGGACGACATCGATTGGGCCGAAGTGTCCGTCACGGGTTCGCACAAGTTCATCGCCCGCGCATGGCGCATGGCACAAGACGTCACAAGCGACGTCGGTGCCGACGCATCGACCGGTGCGGCGGGACTTCGGCGTTTCACTCACAAATTCCTCGCTGACGTCGGGGGACTGGTCGAAAGTTACAAGTTCAATGTCGTGATTGCTCGACTCATGGACCTCGTGAATCACGTCCGTAAGGAGATTGACTCGGGAGTCGGGCCGGCTGATCCCGCCGTGCGCGAAGCGGCCGAGGTTGTGTCGATGGGATTGTCGATGTTCGCTCCGCACGCCGCAGAGGACATGTGGTCGTTGCTCGGACACGAACCGTTCGTGGGGCTTCAGGAATTCCCGGTTGCGGATGCGAGACTTTTAGTCGAGGACACGATCGTCGCCGTAGTTCAAATCAACGGCAAGGTCAAGGAGCGGCTCGATGTTTCGCCCGACATTTCCGAGGCGGAGTTGTCCGAGCGGGCCCTCGCGGCGGTTTCAGGAGCGCTGCAGGGAAAGACGATTCGCACGACCATCGTTCGACCCCCCAAACTCGTCAACATCGTGGTCGCGGACTAGGTTTTCCACAATCGGCCCGCGGCGAGCCCGCGGCTCATCCTGAGCGAATAGCGTGTCGCCATGGTCGAATGGTTCGTCAAGGCGGTTCCCGAAAATCCGACGTCACGTCGTAAATTGCTCGTCTCGGCTGGTGCGGGAGTCGCCGCTGTCGCGGTGATCGGTTCACTGTGGTCGAACGCCACGAGTGGCTCGGGCGAGGTCGCGGTGGAACCCACGGCCGGTGCACACGTCAACACACTGTCAACCGAGACTCTGATTGTGCAAGTGGTCGGCGCAGTCGCTGAGCCGGGCGTGTACGAAGTGCCCATGGACTCGAGGGTCATGGATGCCGTCTCGATGGCGGGAGGACTAGCGGCGAACGCGGACCCGGCTTCCCTCAACCTGGCCCGAATCGTTCAAGACGGCGAGCAAATCATCGTCGGGGCAACGGGCGACGCTCGGTCACGTCGCGCCGCAAGTTCTCAATCTGAAAAGGTGAACATCAACACGGCGACGGCACAAGACTTCGACACGCTTCCTAGAATCGGGGCAACGCTGGCGGAAAGAATCGTCGCGTACCGCGACCAACACGGACCCTTCGCGGGAGTGGAATCGCTCTTAGAGGTACCCGGAATCGGCGACCTCACCCTGGCGGGGATGCGCGACAAAATCACCCTGTGATCAACCGGGTTCCGGTTCTCGCTTTCCCGGCAGCAGCAGCGTGGATCGTCGCCTGGTGGTTAACAAAGTCAACGGGCTATCGGCGCGAGGCCGGCCAACTCTTCCCGTGGGTTGACGACCTTCACGAGGACTTTCTGCTCCGCGCATCGCGGTGGGCGGGCGACGCGGGGGCGCTTGTCCCCGGATTGGTTCTGGGAAACACCGATGCAATCTCTGAATCGTTGTCCGAAGCGATGCAGGTCACATCGTTGACGCACCTCATGGCCGTGAGCGGGTCGAATTGCGCCATCGTGGTCGGGCTTGCGTTTGGAATTGCGGCGCTCTGCCGAGCACCCCTGTGGGGACGGGTTGCCGCGAGCGCGGTCGCTCTTGCGAGTTTCGTCATCGTGGTCGGGCCAGATCCGAGCGTCATTCGTTCGTCCATCATGGCGACCATCGGGCTCGCCGCTCTACTGTGGGGACGTCCCGTGGCCGGAGCAACCGCGCTGTGCGCCGCGATTCTCGTGGCGTTGATGTTCGATCCGACGCTTTCTCACTCCGTCGGCTTCGCACTATCCGTATCCGCAACGCTGGGATTACTGGTGCTCGCACGACCGTTGACAAAGATTGCCACACGGTGGATGCCGACTCCGGTCGCGATCGCGGTGGCAATCCCCTTGAGTGCGGCCATTGCGTGTCAACCCATCGTCCTCGGGTTCTCGCCATACATACCGATGTACGGAATCGTGGCGAACATTCTCGCCGAGCCCTTGATTCCCTTCGCAACCGTGTTCGGGTTGTTGGCGATCGTGCTGTCCCCGATGCCGTTCGTGTCGGACGGACTGCTGGCGATGGCGACCGCAATGGCCGGCCTCGTTGCGGCAATCGCGCGAACAGGAGCGGCGCTTCCCGTCGCTCGTCTTCCGTGGCCACCGGGGGAGTGGGGGATTGTGCTCGCGGCCTCGGTTTCTTTCGGAATCGTCGCGGTGGTGTTAGGGCGCTGGCGCGCTCTGGGCGGGCTGGTCGCGGTGGTCGCGGCAACACTGGGCCTCGCGTCAACCCTCGGCGCGAGTCGCGTCGCCTGGGCGAGCGCACCTCACGATTGGTCCTGGGCGCAGTGCGACGTAGGACAGGGCGATGCCGTCCTCGTGCGCGACGCCGGGGTGGTTGCGCTCATCGACACCGGGCGAACAGAACCGCCCATTCGAGAATGCCTTTCGGCGCTCGGCGTCGCCCACATCGACATCCTTGTGCTCACGCATTTCGATGTCGATCACGCGGGGGGCTATGGCGCAGTAGTCGGGCGTGTCGAAACCGTTCTTCACGGGCCACCCGACGGTGACGCCGACATCGCAATCATCGAAGAGCTACGGGCGGGTGGTGCCCGAATCGTATCCGCCGAACGCGGACTCACCGGGGCGATAGGCCGACTGCACTGGCGGGTGTTGTGGCCGAGCGACAGCAATCCTCGAGAGTTGGGGAATCCCTCGAGCGTGACCCTTCTTGTCGAACGAACCACCGGGTGTGACTCGACGTGCGTGACAGGTCTCGCCCTCGGAGATTTACCGCGAGCGGAACAAACAATGATGCGCCTCGCTGGTGGCATCGTGTCGATAGACGTCGTCAAGGTCAGCCACCACGGGTCCAGAGACCAGGATCCCGAACTGTATCGCCGTGTCCGAGCTCCCGTCGCGCTAATCGGGGTGGGCGCCGACAACGAGTACGGTCATCCGACGGCCGAGACCCTCGATGTGCTCGCGGGCGCCGGGTCGACCGTCGCGCGAAGCGACCTCAATGGAATCGTCCTTGTGTGGCGAACGGCTGCCGGTGAGTTGCGGGTGTGGCGCGAACGAGCGACCGAGCCCCGATTTACACTGAACATGGAGGAATGATGTCGAAAACCGAGGTAGTGCCGTGGCACGGTATGCGCGAAGCCCCCATTGTGCTCGTGACGGGCTCTGAGTCCTACCTCGCCGATCGCGTTTTCCGCGAGTTGCGCGACCGCGTGCGAATTGCGCAACCCGAACTCGAAGTCACCGATCTCGACGCGGCTAACTATGCGGTCGGGACACTCCTTGACGTCGCTAGCCCCTCGTTGTTCGGCGAAGCCCGCATGATTCGAATCGCCAACGGCGAATCGGGCGGGGACGAATTCGTTGCTGACATCCAGTCCTATCTCGAGGTGATCGCCGACGATGTCATCGTCATCGTGCGACACGGCGGCGGCAACCGTGGCAAGAAATTGCTGGACACTCTTCGGGCCCATCCGACAACCCTCGAGGTCGAATGTGCCGAGATCAAAAAGGACGCCGACCGCGCCCAGTTCGTCGCTGCGGAATTCAATCGACTCGGAGCGAAGGCCGACCGCGCCGCCGTAGGCGCTCTTGTCGAGGCGTTCGCGGGGGACCTTGCGGAACTCGCCGCAGCGTGTGACCAAATCGCGAGTGACGCGCTGGGGAAACCCATCACGAAGGAATTCGTTGACACCTATTACCAAGGGCGTGAAGAAGTGACATCGTTCGCGGTGGCCGACATGGCGATCGATGGCAATCGGGCCGAGGCACTCCGGTTGTTGCGCCATGCGATTCAATCCGGCGTCGACCCCGTCCCGCTGATCGCAGCGTTTGCGGCCAAACTTCGACAACTCGCCAAGGTCGGCGGGTACACGGGGTCGCCAAGTAACGCGGCCAAAGAATTGGGCATGCCGCCGTGGATGATCGACAAGACTCGCAGCGCGCTTCGGAAATGGACCGGGCCAACTCTCGGTAAGGCAATCCTTGCCGTAGCCGAGGCTGATTCGATGGTCAAAGGCGCTGGTCGCGACCCAGAATTCGCAGTTGAGCGCATGGTCGACCGCGTCGCGTCCCGCACCTAGACACACAACGACGGCCCCCGGTTTCCCGAGAGCCGTCGAGGGTGAATCGAAAGAGTTATTCCTTCGGAGCGGCGGCCTTCTTTGCTGGAGCCTTGGCTGGAGCCTTGGCCGGAGCCTTCGCTGCTGCCTTAGGTGCCGCCTTCTTGGCCGGGGCCTTTGCCGCGGTCTTGGCCGGAGCCTTTTTGGCCGGGGCCTTTGAGGCGGCCTTGGCCGGAGCCTTGGTCACCTTGGCGTCGCCCGAGATTGCGGCAGCTTGGGCGGCGATTGCCGACTTGCGGTTCGCTGCCTGGTTCTTGTGAATGACGCCCTTCGACACGGCCTTGTCAATCTTGCGCGTTGCCACGGCTACGGCGTTGACGGCGGTCGACTTGTCGCCCGACGCAATTGCCTCGCGCGCGACGCGAATGACGGTCTTGAGTTCGCTCTTCACAGCCCTGTTGCGCTCTTGCGCCTTGAGGTTCGTCTTGATTCGCTTAATCTGCGACTTGATATTTGCCACGAATGGTTTCCTTAGGTGAGTGGTGTCGAACCGAGATGGGGTAATGCGAATCCCGGTGTCGTTCCGTGCATCGGAGAGAGGGCCTTTGCACGCAAGCCAAGAACCTACGTTACCAGAGGCGAACGGCGAATAGCGACCGCGAGGCGTGAAACAATAGAGAACGATGTCCCGTTCCCTGAAGCCGCCGATTCCGTCACGCACGGACCCGTCGATTATTCGCAACTTCTGCATCATCGCGCACATCGATCACGGAAAATCAACGCTGGCAGACCGAATGCTGGGTATCACCGGAATTGTCGGCGATCGCGAGATGCGTGCCCAGTACCTCGATCGAATGGACATCGAGCGCGAACGGGGAATCACAATCAAGAGCCAGGCCGTGCGCATGCCGTGGGCCGTGGACGGCGTCGATTACGCGCTCAACATGATCGACACCCCCGGTCACGTCGACTTCTCGTACGAGGTCTCCCGATCGCTCGCGGCGTGTGAAGGCGCAATTCTGCTGGTCGATGCAGCCCAGGGGATCGAAGCACAGACGCTCGCGAACCTCTACCTCGCCCTCGAGAACGATCTCGAAATCATTCCCGTACTCAACAAGATTGATCTTCCGTCGGCGGATCCGGAAAAATACGCGAAGGAACTCGCCTCTCTTATCGGTGGAAACCCAGACGACGTGATGCGTGTCTCGGGAAAGACCGGTGTCGGCGTGGACGAACTCCTCGATCGAGTCGTCGAGAAGATTCCCGCCCCGGTCGGCGACCCTTCCGCACCCGCGCGCGCCATGATTTTCGACTCGGTCTATGACTCCTATCGGGGCGTCGTGACCTACGTGCGCGTCGTGGACGGTTCCCTGAGTCCGCGCGAAAAAATCCAGATGATGTCGACTCGGGCTGCACACGAACTTTTGGAAATCGGTGTCTCGTCCCCAGAACAGACGGAATCCGAAGGGCTCGGCGTTGGCGAGGTGGGATACCTCATTACCGGTGTGAAAGACGTCCGACAGTCAAAGGTCGGCGATACGGTGACAAACCTCGCGAAGCCGGCAAAGATTGCTCTCGATGGATACACCGACCCGAAGCCAATGGTGTACTCGGGGTTGTACCCGATCGACGGAGCGGACTTCCCGGATTTGCGCGAAGCGCTCGACAAGCTGAAGCTGAGCGACGCGTCGCTCGTTTATGAACCGGAAACCTCGGTCGCCCTCGGGTTCGGTTTCCGTTGCGGGTTCCTCGGACTGCTTCACCTCGAAATCATCACCGAGCGTCTCGAGCGCGAGTTCGGGCTCGACCTCATTGCCACCGCCCCCAGCGTTGTGTACAACGTCTTGACCGACGACGGTAAAGAAATCGAGGTCACGAACCCCTCGGAATATCCGGTCGGAAAAATCAAGTCGGTCCGCGAACCCATCGTCCGCGCGGCGGTGCTCGCACCCAAGGATTACGTCGGCACGATCATGGAACTATGCCAGACTCGGCGCGGAACCCTGATTGGAATGGACTATCTGGGGGAGGATCGCGTCGAAATCAAATACACGATTCCCCTTGGTGAAATCGTTTTCGACTTCTTTGACAACCTCAAATCTCGGACCGCCGGTTATGCGTCGCTGGACTATGAACCGTCCGGAGAACAGGAGGCCGACCTCGTGAAGGTCGACATTCTGTTGCAGGGCGAGCAGGTCGATGCGTTCTCGGCGATTGTCCACCGCGACAAGGCCTACGCCTACGGTGTGATGATGACGTCGCGACTGCGCGAACTCATTCCCCGCCAGCAATTCGAGGTCCCCATTCAGGCGGCCATTGGCGCGCGCATCATCGCGCGAGAGAGTATTCGAGCCATGCGCAAGGACGTGCTCGCAAAGTGTTACGGCGGCGACATCAGTCGTAAGCGCAAACTGCTCGAGAAGCAAAAGGCTGGGAAGAAGCGCATGAAGATGGTCGGTCGCGTCGAAGTCCCCCAGGAAGCGTTCATCGCCGCCTTGTCGGGGGACACCGAAAAGAAGGACAAGAAGTGACCGTTGGACTCTCGCGACTCTTGATCGTCGGTTATCTGATTCTCGCGTTGGCGGCGACTGGCAGGAGTGCATTCCAAATTGCGACGAAGTTCCCGGAAGCGCCGTTTGCCTACACGCTGTCCGCCATCGCGGCAGCGCACTACTTCCTCGCCGTCCTGGCCATCGCGCGCAAATGGCGTAGATTCGCCATCACCGTCATGGTCATCGAACTCATCGGGGTGCTGAGTGTCGGAATGTTGACTTATTTCATCCCGGCGTTGTTCCATGCGAATTCGGTGTGGTCATACTTTGGTGTTGGATATGGCTACACTCCGGTGCTGCTTCCCGTCCTTGGGCTGTGGTGGGCGTGGGAAACCCGATGACCGAGTGGCCACTGCCGAGTGACGGCGTCGACTCGGTCATCACGATCGGCAAATTCGACGGTGTTCACATTGGGCACCACGAAGTGGTCTCGCAGCTCCGTGCTCGGGCGAACGGCCGGCGTGTGGTCGTCGTCACTTTTGATCGTCATCCACTGGAATTGTTCGACCCCGCTCGCGCACCGCAGCCGATCTTGTCGGTCCCCCAAAAGGTCGAGGCACTGCTGAATGCTGGTGCTGACCGTGTCGTCGTCCTTCCGTTCACGACCGAGTTCGCGGCGATGTCGCCCGACGCGTTCATCGATGACATTGTGGTCACCGGGCTGTCCGCTTCTCTTGTTCTCGTCGGCTCTGATTTCCGCTTCGGGGCAAAGGGTGCCGGAAAAATCGAGACGTTGGTTGCTCGCGGCGCGACGGCAGGCTTCGAGGTCGTCACGCTCGACCACGTCTGCGTGGACGGGGAAACCAAAGTCTCGTCCTCGACAATTCGAGAAGCGCTACGTTCGGGTGACGTGGAAACCGCCACGGAACTGCTGGGGAGGCCTCATCGCGTTCGCGGGCTTGTTGTTCACGGACACCAGCGCGGGCGAGTTCTGGGGTATCCCACGGTGAACCTCGAGGAGAACAACGAGGGCATGATCCCGAGGCCCGGCGTCTACGCGGGGATCCTGCGTGTTCACGGACAGGACTTTCTTGCCGGTATTTCCGTCGGAAAGAACCCGACATTCACCGACGTCACCCGCGACCAAGTCGAAGCGCACGCCCTGGACGCCGAGTTCGACGCCTACGGCTCGATCGCGGAGGTGGGTTTCACCCACTGGATTCGCGACATCGAGGCGTTCGGGTCGGTCGACGATCTCATCGCCGCGCTCCACAAGGATTTCGCCGACATCAGAGCGCTCATTGCGGACGGCACGATTCACCTGTAGACGCCGTTGCGCAAATGTTGGCATTCTGCGCATATGCGCATAGGCTGAACGAGTGATAGAAATTTCGGACACCGAGCTCGCGCTTCGCGCAGCTCGACTGTATTACGACGACGGCAAGACGCAAGACGAAATCGGGGACATCCTCGGGATCACTCGCTGGAAGGCGGGCCGCTTGTTGGCTCTCGCCCGAGAATCGGGAATCGTTGCGATTTCGATTGTTGACAGTGCCGATGATGCCGAGATTCGCCCGATAAGCGGCATCACGGCCACCGACCGCTCGCGTGCACACGGCGTGACCGACTCGGCGTCACTTCGCGCGTTCTTGTGCGGGCTTGCCGCCGTTGATGCGATTGGGCTGGAGGAGCGCGCCGCCCGCCTCGCAACGAGGTCTATCAAGAATGATTCCAAGCGCGCTGCGCTCGACACCATTATTCGACTCATCGACCTCACGACGCTCGAGGGCGCGGATACTCCGGGCAAGGTTCGGTCACTTGTGCGGAAAGCGATTCTGCCCGATCCCGCCGACCCGACGGCGCCGCGCGTCGCCGCGGTGTGCGTGTATCCCGATATGGTGCAGCACGCCGTTGCCGCCTTGGGGTCCCACAAGGGTGACGGTGTGACTGGAATCGGTGTCGCGTCGGTTGCCACCGCGTTCCCCAGCGGTCGCTCGACTCTCGAGATCAAACTGGCCGACACGCGCTATGCCGTCGCTCAGGGTGCAACCGAAATCGACATGGTAATCGATCGCGGAGCCTTTCTCTCCGGAGACCTCGACACCGTGTTCAACGAAATTGTCGCGGTTCACCGCGCGTGTGGCCGCGCCGACGGAACGCGCGCGCATCTCAAGGTCATTTTCGAAACGGGCGAACTGCGAACGTACGACAACATCAAGCGCGCGTCATGGCTCGCGATTCTCGCGGGTGCCGATTTCATCAAAACGTCGACCGGCAAGGTTCAACCCGCTGCGACGCTTCCGACGACCGTGTTGATGCTCGAGGTCGTCCGTGATTGGTTCAACCTGACCGGTGAACGCATTGGTGTGAAGCCAGCCGGCGGCATCCGTCAATCCAAAGACGCCATTCGCTACCTCGTGGCCGTCGCCGAAGTTGCTGGCGAAGAGTGGATCGACCCGCACCTTTTCCGATTCGGGGCGTCCAGCCTGCTCAACGATGTTCTTCTGCAACGCCAGAAGATGACCACCGGCCACTACAGCGGCCCCGACTACGTGACCGTGGATTAGGAGTCCCATGTCTTTCCGTGATTATGCGCCGGCGCCCGAATCGACCGCGATCCTCAACCTTCGTCCGTCCTATGCCCTGTATATCGGTGGCGAGTGGACCGATGGTCGTGGCGGGTCGATGACGACGATTTCACCAGCGACTGAGAAGTCCATCGCCGAGATTTCGTTGGCCGACGCGTCGGACATTGATCGGGCTGTCGCGGCGGCGCGAAAGAGCTACGACACTGTGTGGTCGCGGATGAGCGGCGCCGAGCGCGGCAAGTACCTGTTCCGCATCGCGCGCCTCATTCAAGAGCGTGCTCGCGAGTTCGCTGTCGCCGAGACCCTCGACAACGGCAAGCCGATTCGCGAAACCCGCGATATCGATATCCCGCTCGTCGCCGCGTGGTTCTTCCATTACGCGGGATGGGCGGACAAGCTCGATTATGCGGGACTCGGCCCTAACCCGTCGGCGTTGGGCGTCGCCGGACAGATCATCCCCTGGAACTTTCCGCTGCTCATGCTCGCCTGGAAGGTCGCGCCGGCGCTGGCCGCGGGAAACACGGTCGTGCTCAAGCCCGCCGAGACCACGCCCTTGACCGCGCTCATGTTCGCCGACATCTGCGAACAAGCCGGACTTCCCGCGGGAGTCGTCAACATCGTTCCGGGGCTCGGCGGTGTTGCGGGTCAAGCACTCGTCGAGCACGCGGGCGTTAACAAGATCGCCTTTACTGGTTCGACCGGGGTCGGTCGTCAGATCGCCAGGACGTTGGCTGGTTCCGAGACCCGCGTAACGCTCGAACTCGGCGGCAAGGGTGCGAACATCGTGTTCGACGATGCAGCAATCGACGAGGCGGTCGAGGGCATCATCACCGGAATCTTCTTCAACCAGGGGCACGTCTGTTGCGCGGGGTCGAGGCTTCTCGTTCAAGAGAACATCCAGGACGAGGTCGTCGAGAAACTGACCCGTCGCCTCTCGACCCTGCGACTCGGTGACCCGCTCGACAAGAACACCGACATCGGAGCCGTCAACTCGAAGGAACAACTCGCGCGCATCACCGCGATCACGGCGACGGGTGAAGCGGAAGGCGCAAACCGCTGGACGCTCGATTGCGAATTGCCGTCGAAGGGTTTCTGGTTCCGTCCGACGATTTTCACGAATGTAACCACGAGCAACACGGTCGCGCGCGACGAGATCTTCGGACCGGTGTTGTCGGTCCTCAGTTTCCGAACTCCCGACGAAGCGATTGTGAAGGCGAACAACACGCCCTACGGACTGAGCGCTGGGATTTGGACGCAGAACGCGAGTCGAATGCTTCGCGTCGCCGATTCGCTTCGAGCGGGCGTCGTCTGGGCCAACACGTTCAATCAGTTTGACCCGACGAGCCCCTTCGGCGGTTACAAGGAATCGGGATACGGACGCGAAGGTGGACGACACGGTCTCGCGGCGTACCTCGCTAACGGAGGTGCACGATGAGCCGTCTCGCCATTCCCAAGACCTACAAACTTTTCATCGGCGGAAAGTTCCCGCGCAGTGAATCGGGTCGCACGACGGAAGTGTCGAGTCCGACGGGCTCGTTCATTGCCAACGTCGCGAAGGCGAGCCGCAAGGACGCTCGCGATGCTGTCGTAGCCGCTCGAGCAGCGTGGTCCGGTTGGGCCGGAGCTAGCGCCTACAACCGCGGTCAGGTTCTTTATCGCGTCGCCGAGATGCTCGAGGGACGGCTCGATCAGTTTGTCGCCGAAATTGTCGAGTCCACCGGCGCAAAGCCCGCCGACGCGCGCGCCGAAGTGTCCGCGGCGATCGATTGTCTCGTCTGGCACGCGGGCTGGACCGACAAGTTCGCGCAGGTTCACGGTGGTGCAAATCCCGTCGCCGGACCGTTCTTCAACCTGTCCGTTCCCGAATCCACCGGTGTGGTTGCCCTCGTCGCGCCGTCCGTCGCCGGCTCGTCGCTACTCGGTCTCGTGTCGTCGATTGCTCCGGCGTTGACAACCGGAAACGCGGTCGTTGTGCTCGCGAGCGAACTCGCGCCGTGTGCGGCGATGACGTTCGCCGAAGTGCTCGCAACAAGTGATGTCCCTGGCGGGGTCGTGAACATCCTCACCGGGTCGGTCGACGAGGTCGCGCCGTGGTTGGCGTCGCACGCCGATGTCAACGCAATTGATTTGACCGGAGCTGGTCGTGAAATCGCGGTCGAATGCGAACGGGCGGCAGCAGAGACGCTCATGCGCGTCGTGCGTCCGGGAACATTCGGGCCGACGGAATCGGCGTTCAATCGAATTGCCGCGTTCGTCGAGATCAAGACCGTCTGGCACACGAAGTCGCTTGCCTAAGGGCATTCGCCTAAACCGCGCTGGTACCCTCCAAAGGTGATCAGCGGAATCCTTCTCGTGGACAAACCGACGGGTCCGTCCAGTCACGGGGTCGTATCGGCGGCGCGGAAAGCCCTTGGGACACGTAAGGTCGGACACGCCGGAACACTTGACCCGATGGCGACCGGTCTGCTGATTCTGGGCGTCGGAACATCGACGAGACTGCTGACGTATTTGGTCGGCGCGGACAAGACGTACACCGCGACGATTCGATTGGGGTCGGCGACCGTCACGGACGATGCCGAAGGTGACGTGATTTCAATCGCCGACCGTGCCGTGATGGACGCCATCACCGACGACGACATTCAACGCGAGATCGCCGCACTGACCGGAGCCATCGAACAACGTCCGTCAGCAGTTTCGGCCATCAAGGTAGACGGCCAACGGGCCTACAACCTGGTTCGAGCGGGGGACGACGTCGTTCTCGTCGCGCGAACCGTCACCGTGTCACGGTTCGAGTCACACGCCATCCGTCGAACGCCCGGCACCATCGATGTCGATGTCACGGTCGATTGCTCGTCGGGCACCTACATTCGCGCGCTCGCTCGAGACATCGGAGCAGCACTCGATTGCGGCGGGCACCTCACGGCGCTGCGGCGGACCCGGGTCGGGTCGCTGTCGGTCGAGGACGCGTGCACAGTTGACGACATCTCGGCCGAGCGGCTCGTTGCCGCCACCCGTATCGCGGGCGACCTCTTTCCAGTCTTGACGGCGACGGATGCCGAAGCCGTCGACTTCGGACACGGCAAGAAAATCGCGACGGCGACCCCTGATTCGCCTCTCGTTGCGGTTGTCCACGGTGACCGTCTCATCGCGATCGCGACGGTGTCGAAGGGTGTCGCTCGAGTAGTGACAGGCTTTCCGCATGATTGAGTGGCTCACCGTCGCAAGTGTTATCTGCGCTCTCGCGGCCGGTTTGATGTCAATTGTCTCGGGAATTCGAGGAAACCCTCCGCGTGACCTGACTGTCCTCAGCACTCTGGCGGTGACCGTCGTGCTCGTCGTCGTCCTCGTCGTCGCAATCGTCCAACCGCTCGTGGGGAATCCCGCTATCGGCGATGCGTTGGAATTTTGGCTGTACCTTGTCACCGCTTTGGCGATGTCGATCGGCGTGACGCTCTGGGCACTTGTCGACCGCACCCGATTCGCAACAATCGGCATGGGAATCGTGTCCCTCTCGATCGCGGTCATGATTGTTCGCATGTCAATCATTTGGAATGGATCGTAGTGGCGTCCCTTCCACGAGGCGAGGTCGCGCCGCGAGACGGTTCAATTCGATCTGTCGGCCTCGCCGAGACGCCGTTCGGCATCTATCTGCACATTCCGTTTTGCACGGTTCGTTGCGGGTATTGCGACTTCAACACCTACACCTCGACAGAGTTGCGTGGCGTCACGCGTCAGTCGTTTGTGGACGACCTGCTGGCGGAAATCGCCTTCGCCGAGCGGGTTCTCTCTGTCAACGGCACACCCCGTCGACCCGCCGCGACGGTGTTCATCGGGGGAGGAACTCCGACTCTCTTGCCCGAGGGAGACATCGCCCGCGTCCTCGATGCGGTTCGCACCTCGTTCGGAATCGCCGACGGTGCCGAGGTCACGATTGAGGCGAACCCCGACACGGTGACGCGCGAATCGCTTCGCGCATTCGCGGATGCTGGTGTCACCCGTGTCTCGGTCGGAATGCAATCTGCTGTGCCCCGCGTGCTCTCGATTCTCGACCGAACTCACGATCCTGAATCCGTCGCCAGCGCGGTCGCCTGGGCGAAAGAAGCGGGGCTGCAGACCTCGGTGGACCTCATCTATGGAACGCCGGGTGAAACGTTGGACGAGTGGCGCGCGAGCCTGTCCGCCGCCATCGCGCTCGAAACCGACCACGTCTCGGCATATTCGCTCATTGTCGAAGAGGGCACTGCTCTCGAACGCCGCATTCGCCGAGGGGAACTCGCTCCCATCGACGACGACACCCACGCCGACATGTACGAAATGGCGGACGAGTTTCTCGGCGCGGCCGGATTCGACTGGTACGAAGTGAGCAACTGGTCCCGTGGTACTGACACGCGGTCGCGTCACAACCTGTCGTATTGGCAGGGGACCGATTGGTGGGGGTTCGGTCCCGGCGCACACAGCCACCTCAACGGTGTCCGCTGGTGGAACGTCAAGCACCCCGCGGCGTACGCCGAGCGCATAGCCGCCGGCGAATCTCCTGCCTTGGAACGGGAAATTCTGAACCCCGATCAACGCGCTGACGAAGTTGTACTGCTCGGGATTCGCGTTCGCGACGGAATTGCCATCGACGACCTGACGCCAACCGGACGAAAGGCCGTCGCAGGTCTCATCGCCGATGGACTCGTCGAGGGCCCTCAGGCCATCGCCGGCCGACTCGTGCTCACCTCGCGTGGGAGGCTGCTCGCCGACTTCGTCGCGCGAACACTGTTATCCGACTAGGAAACGATGCGTAACGCGACGGGGTAGCGATAACGTTCACCCTTGTTCGCCGCTTGGAAACCGAGGAACGCCCACCAGATGCAAACGGCCCAGATCCCGAGTGTTGCAGCCCACGCGATGGCCGGCCAGATGAAGAACAGCACGAACGTCAGGATGCCGTTAGCGAGGTGTGCAAGACCGACTGTGATCTGGAAGTTCAGTGCCTCTTTCGCGTTGCTGTCGACCTGCGCGTCACGCGAAGAGTTGGTTAGCCAGATAATGAGAGGCGCAACGAAACTCGTGACGATTCCCAATATGTGAGAGAGTCCCGCGAGTTGGTTCGCTTGGGCGGAAGACTTCGAGGTTGCCATGTGTCGCTCCTTGGTTGTTCGGCGCACGGCGTTTACCGCGCGTACTATTGAGGCATTGGCAATCTACACCTGCGAGTGCCAATTCGGGAGGTTTCGGTGGTTTCGCAACGTGCGTTGGACGTCCTGCGCGTCATCGTCGAGGACTACGTCGACTCGCGCGAGCCGGTGGGGTCGAAGGCGATTGTTGAACGCCACGATTTTGGGGTTTCCGCGGCGACAATTCGCAATGACATGGCGATTTTGGAAGAAGCGAACCTGATTCACGCGCCGCACACCTCAGCCGGTCGCGTCCCGACAGACCTCGGATATCGCCGTTTCGTCGATTCCCTCAGCGACATTCGCCCCCTGACTGTTCAGCAGGTCGGCGCCATCCAGCGATTCCTCGACGAGTCGCTTGACCTCGACGATTTTTTTGGCCGCACCGTCAAACTTCTGTCTGATCTCACGAATCAGGTCGCGATGGTGCAATTTCCGACTCTGGGCAACGAACGCGTCGCGCACCTGGAAATCGTCCCCGTTTCTCCGTCTAAGGCCTACATCATCTTGATCACGGCGGCGGGAAGCGTTGACCGACGAATGGTCGATTTCGACACCGAACTCGACGAGACGACCCTCGCCGATGTCCGTGCCCGCGTTGCGACAAGTCTGTCCAGCGTTTCGCTCAGCGAGGTAGACGGAGCGATGTCCTCGCTCGCCGCATCCGTTCCGCCGACGCTTCGGCCGATCATCGATGACGTCCGGACGGCTCTCAAGTCGCAGGTCGACTCGCATCGCAAGGATCGACTCATCGTTGCCGGTACCCCCAAACTCGTTCGAGCAGACATTGATTTCGCGGGTTCCGTGGCGCCGGTCCTCGATGCAATCGAAGAGCAAGTAACGCTCTTGCGTCTGTTCGGAGAAATGCGCGCGCAGGGCGACGACTCCGGCGTTCGAATCGGGCGTGAGATGTCGGATGACCTGTCCGACACGGCAATCATTTCGCACGCGTATTCGGCGATGGGCGGCGATTCTTCTCGCGTGGCCATTCTGGGACCGACGCGGATGAACTACCCGCTCAACATGGCCGCCGTCGAGGCTGTTGCACACTATTTGTCACAGGTTTTGGGAGACGACGCATAAATGGATCATTACGAGATTTTGGGGGTCGCCCGCGACGCCAGCCAGGACGCCATCAAGAAGGCTTATCGGAAACTGGCGCGCGAACTTCACCCCGATGTGAATTCAGAGGAGGGCGCAGAAGAACGGTTCAAGGCCGTGACCCACGCCTACGACGTACTCGGTGATGCCGAACAGCGTCGCAATTACGACATGGGCGGTCAGAGCAACTTTGGCGGAATGCCGGGCTTTGGCAACATGGGCGACGTCTTCGACGCTTTTTTCGGCGGAGGACAATCCCGCGGACCGCAATCCCGCGCGCAGCGCGGAAACGACGCTCTGCTTCGCGTCGACATCGAGCTCGTGGACGTCATATTCGGTGATGATCGCCAGATCGAAGTCGACACCGCCGTGTTGTGTGACACCTGCGAGGGGACGTGTTGTGCGCCAGGCACGAGCCCGTCGCGGTGTGACGTGTGTGGCGGAAGTGGCTCTGTACAGCGTCAGGTGCGAAGCCTGTTGGGAAACATCGTCACGGCGACTCCGTGTGGCTCGTGCCGCGGTTACGGAACGGTCATCGCGGCTGCCTGCCCGACCTGTGCCGGCCACGGAAGGGTTCGTGCTCGGAGCACTCTCGACGTTCACATCCCCGCCGGAATCGAAACCGGCCAGCGCGTTCATCTGCGAGGGGTCGGCGAGGTCGGTGAAGCCGGGGGTCCGGCCGGTGACGTTTATGTCGAATTCCACGTGACTCCGTCAGAGGTCTGGGCGCGTCAAGGCGATGACCTGCTCGCGACGATACAAATCGACATGGTGGACGCCATTCGTGGAACGACCGTCACGCTCGACGCTCTCGACGGCGAAGTTTCGGTTGACATCAAAGCCGGTGCACAATCCGGCGATGTCGTCGTCGTGAAAAGCCGCGGTGTCGGACACTTGCGCGGAAGTGGCCGGGGCGACGCCAAGTTTGGCATTCAGGTCATGACGCCGGGCAAGCTCAATGCCAAGGAATCGAAACTCATTGAAGAATTCGCCGCGCTTCGACCCGCGGCGACACCTCATCTTGCCGAGCACCGCCAGGGACTCTTCGCCAAACTTCGCGATCGTTTCTTCACCGTCTAATGGCGAATCTCTATTTCACCGACACGCCCCTCGACGAAGCGACTGTCCGCGTCGAATTGACGGGTGACGAAGCGAGGCACGCGGTTCAGGTGGCCCGCATTCGCGTCGGTGAACGGTTTCGCGTGTCGGATGGTCGTGGTTGGAGCGCCGACGCGGTCGTCGTTTCGGCCGACAAGTCCGTGGTCGCGTGTGACGTCGAACAGGTTCGGTTCGAGCCCGTCCCGTCGACGCGTCTCGTGCTGGCCCAGGCTCTCGCCAAGGGGGACCGCGACGAAATGGCGATTCAGATGGCGACGGAACTCGGTGTCGACACCGTCATTCCGTGGCAGTCGGAACGAAGCGTTTCGCGTTGGGCCGGCGACAAGGTCGCCAAAGGCGTTGCGCGCTGGACGGCAATCGTTCGCGAGGCGAGTAAACAGGCTATGCGCAGTCGAATACCGAGAGTCACCGACCCCGTGTCGACCGCGACGGTGTGCGGCAGTCAACCGGGGGCGAACTGGATTGTGCTCGATCCACGTGCGACCTCGAGTCTGACCGAGTGGTTCACCTCCGCCGGCAACCCAGCGGCAATCGGTGTCATTGTCGGACCCGAAGGCGGGATCACCGAAGACGAGATTGCGCGGTTCGTGGCCGACGGCGCGACGCCAGTTCGTCTCGATGGTCCAATCCTTCGCACATCAACAGCAGGCCCGGCCGCCATTGCCGCAATCCTCGCCCTGAGTGGCACCTGGTAGCGCGGATAGACTGTACCCAATGAGTATTTTCACCGCCATCATCGCCCGCGAAATTCCGGCCGACATCGTCTTCGAGTCCGATTCCATCATCGCGTTTCGCGACATTGCGCCTCGTGCCCCGATTCACCTCCTCGTCGTTCCCAAAACCGACGCGTACGCGAACGTCACTGAACTTGCCTCCGCCGATCCCGCGCTTCTCGCCGAAATGGTCTCGGTCGCTCAGGATCTTGCCCGCGAACACGCGGACGGCGAATTCCGACTCATCTTCAACACCGGCGCAAACGCCGGACAGAGCGTCTTTCACGTTCACGCCCACGTTCTCGCTGGCGGATTGACCGAAGGTTCCCTTGGCGGAGAGTAGCGTCACACGCGTCGACATCGAGGTCGACGGTATCGCCATGGTTCGATTGCTCGGACCGCAGGACCGATTTCTCTCGTCGCTCGAATTGCGCTACCCCTCTGTCACCATTCGCTCACGAGGGAACGCCATCTCGATCGACGGCGAACCCGACGAAGTCAATCGCGTCGAGGGCCACATCCGCGAACTCATCGACATGATCGAAAATGGAGTGGACCTCGCCGAAAGCGATGTCGTCGAAGGCTCGACCATCACCCGCAACGGCGGAAAAGTCGCCGACGTTCTTGGCGAAGCGGTTCTGTCCGCTCGCGGCAAGACCATCCGCCCCAAGACCGCCGGTCAGAAGAACTACATTGACGCGATCGAACACACCACCATTACGTTCGGGATCGGTCCCGCCGGAACGGGCAAGACCTATTTGGCAATGGCTAAAGCCGTGCAGGCGCTGCAGCGCAAAGAAGTGACGCGCATCATTCTCACGCGGCCGGCGGTGGAGGCGGGTGAGCGACTCGGATTTCTTCCGGGAACGCTGACCGAGAAGATTGACCCCTACCTCCGTCCCTTGTACGACGCACTAAACGACATGATGGACCCCGAACTGGTCCCCAAACTTCTCGCGACCGGCGTTGTCGAGGTCGCACCGCTGGCCTACATGCGCGGTCGCACGCTCAACGATTCGTTCATCATCCTTGACGAGGCTCAAAACACGACTCCGAATCAAATGAAGATGTTCCTGACGCGTCTGGGGTTCGGATCGAAAATGGTCATCACAGGAGACACGACCCAGGTCGACCTTCCGTCCGAGATTTCCGGTTTGAAACTGGCAACCGAGATCCTCGACGGGATGGACGACGTGTTCGTCGCCGTCCTCACGAGCGCTGATGTCGTTCGCCATACTCTCGTGGGCAAGATTGTTGATGCCTACACTCGTCACGAACAGGAACAACACGCCAAGACCGCCGGCCGAAAGCGAGATGCAAAGTGAGTGTCGAAATCGCCAACGAGACGACCGAAGTGATCGACCTCGAGACGATGCGCCGCCTCGCGGCTTTCGTGATGACCGAGATGAGAGTTCACCCCGAGGCCGAACTTGCCGTGTTGTTCGTCGACGAAGACGCGATTACGAAATTGCACGTCGAGTGGATGGATGAGCCGGGTCCCACGGATGTTCTGTCGTTTCCGATGGACGAATTGCGTCCCGGCGACGACGACAAGCCGTCGGACCCCGGATTGTTGGGTGACGTCGTGATTTGTCCGACCATTGCCGCACAGCAGGCAATCGCCGCAAAACACTCCACCGATGACGAGATTCGTTGGTTGCTGTCACACGGAATTCTTCACCTCCTAGGTTTTGACCACGCGGCACCCGCCGAGGAGCGCATCATGTTTGCTCTCCAGCGTCAGCTGGTGGACTCTTTCGCGGATTCCGAGCGCTCGTGACTGGATGGTTCGCGGTAATCGCCGTGGTGCTGGTTACGTTCGGCGGGCTCTGTGCGGCGATTGACGCGGCCTATCAGTCGCTGTCCCGGAACGACGTTGCCAACCTGGGCGTGGGCAGAACCGCGCGCGTGTTTGACGCGATTGCTGCCGACGTTCCGGCTCACCTCAATGCCGTGAACTTCGTTCGTGTGCTCTGCGAGACATTCGCGGCAATTCTCGTTGCCCTCTCGTTCGTGAGCCTTGGATACGACCTCACGCAGTCGCTCATTGCCTCAGCGATTGCGATGACCGCCATCACCTTCGTACTGGTTGGTTCGAGTCCCCGAAGCGTCGGTCGTGCACATCCAATGAGAATCGTTCGCATGACCGGCGGACTGGTTCGCGCCATCCGCCTGTTCCTCGGCCCGCTCACGATTGTGCTTGTCGGAATCGGCAACGCGGTGACACCGGGCCGTGCGCGCACGACCATCAACACCGAACGACAGTTGCTGAGTATGGTCGACGAAGCGACCGAGTCGGACGCGATCGAAGAAGAAGACCGTGACCTCATCCGGTCAATCTTCGATTTCGGGGACACGATTCTTCGCGAAATCATGATCGCTCGAACCGAGATGGCGGCGCTCGACTCGACCGTAACAGTGGACGAGGCGTTGGGAATGTTCCTGGCGGACGGCTATTCACGAATGCCCGTTGTTGGAGTCGACAACGACGATGTGCTGGGCATCGCCCACATCAAAGACACCGCCCGGTTCGTTCGCGCGAATCCCGCCAAGGCGAAAAAGGCACTCATCACTGAACTGGTTCGACCTGCTCTGTTCTTGCCCGAGGTAAAAATGGCGGACGAGGCATTGCGAGTTCTCCAGGCCGAATCGAATCACATGGCGCTTGTCGTCGACGAGTACGGCGGAATCGCGGGCCTGGTGACCATGGAAGACCTCATCGAAGAGGTCCTCGGCGAAATCTCGGACGAATACGACGATGACGAGGTCGGGATAGTCGGCCTCGGCGACGGGTCGTCGCGAGTCAGTGCGTCGACAAACATTGACGACCTCGCCGAGCACCTTGACATTCCTATCGACGAGGACGACGTGGACACCGTCGGTGGATTGTTTGTGAAGAATTTTGGGCGTTTCCCCGAGTCGGGAGACACTGTCGTGGTGGCCGGGTTGCAACTCACCGCCGACCGGGTCGAACGTCGCCGAAAGCGACTCATCACGGTGATCGCGCGAATCGTAGACGTCCCGTGACCTCGCGTAGCGGATTTGTCTCGTTTGTCGGTCGCCCGAACGTGGGGAAATCGACACTCATGAATGCGCTGATTGGCGAGAAAATCGCGATCACCTCGTCTAAGCCACAGACCACCCGCAAGACCATCCGCGGGATTGTCACGCGAGACGATGGGCAACTCATCATCGTGGACACACCCGGGCTTCACCGTCCGCGAACGCTGTTGGGCGAACGACTCAACGCACTCGTCGAAACGACACTGGGGGACGTCGACGTCATCGGCATGTGCCTTCCCGCCGACGAATCTATCGGAAAGGGCGACTTGTTCATCCTCGAACAACTCGCGCGCTACCCTCGCGCCAAGGTCATCGCGATTGTGACCAAGACCGACCGCGTGTCGTCCACCGCTGTTCTCAACAAATTGGCGGAAGTGGGGGAGTTGCGCAATTGGACTCTCGTCGTGCCGCTCAGTGCGGTGACGGCCGACGGGCTAGACGAATTCCTCGACGGCATCATCCCCATCATGCCCGAGTCACTTCACTTGTACCCGGACGATTCGGTGTCCGACGAGTCGGTCGAGAACCGTATTCCGGAAATCGTGCGCGAGGCGGTGCTCGAGGAACTCAGCGACGAACTGCCCCACTCGCTTGCGGTGACGCTCATGGACATCGTGCGCGAAAACGGGCGAACGAAGGTGTTCGTCACGCTCATCGTCGAACGCGACAGCCAAAAGGGCATCATCATCGGACATCGAGGCTCGATGTTGCGGCTGATCGGCGAGCGCTCCCGACCGCAAATCGAGGCGCTTTTGGGCGCCACGATCTATCTCGACCTGCACGTCACAATCGCCAAGGACTGGCAACGTGACCCGAAGGCGCTCGGCAAGCTCGGATTCTGATTTCTCCGTCAGCGCACTCATCGTGTTACCCTGAAACCATGCTGAACGGTCTTCTTCTTAGCGGCCGCGACGGGTCCTAGTTACCAGGCCACCACTCGTCGCGGAGTCTCCCATTGGCCGGAAACCGTAAATTGAGGAGAAACCCGTGAAGAACAACCAGCAACCGACGTCGATGCCCGTGCATCGTTACCGCCCGTACCACGAGGTTTTCTCGGTGGAACTGCCGGACCGCACGTGGCCGACCAAACGAATCACGACGGCACCGCGCTGGTGCGCGGTCGACCTGCGTGACGGTAACCAAGCACTGATTGACCCGATGAGCCCCGAGCGCAAGCGCGTGATGTTCGACCGACTCGTGTCCATGGGCTACAAGGAAATCGAGGTTGGGTTCCCGTCGGCATCGCAAACCGATTTTGATTTCGTTCGGACCATCATCGAGGAAGATCTTATTCCCGACGACGTCACGATTCAGGTGTTGACCCAGGCGCGCGAGCACCTCATTCGCCGCACCTACGAATCGATCCGCGGTGCGAAGAACGCGATTGTTCACCTCTACAACTCGACAAGCATTCTGCAGCGCGACGTCGTGTTCAAGACTGACAAGCAGGGCATCATCGACATCGCGCTCGACGGTGCTCGCATCTGTCGTTCTCTCGAATCCGAAGTGCCCGGGACGAATGTCTTCTATGAATATTCGCCCGAGTCGTACACCGGCACCGAACTTGAATTCGCAGTCGACATCTGCAACCAGGTACTCGAGGTGTTCGAGCCGACCCCCGACCGCAAGGTCATCATCAACTTGCCGGCCACCGTCGAGATGGCGTCGCCGAATGTTTACGCCGACAGCATCGAGTGGATGAGCCGTCACCTGAACCACCGCGAAAACGTCATCCTGTCGCTGCACCCGCACAACGACCGCGGCACGGCGATCGCCGCCGCTGAGTTGGGCTACATGGCCGGGGCCGACCGCATCGAAGGGTGCTTGTTCGGAAACGGTGAACGCACCGGAAACGTTGACCTCGTGGCGCTGGGCCTCAACCTGTTCACTCAGGGGATTGACCCGCAAATCGATTTCTCGAACCTCGACGAGATTCGCCGCACCGCCGAATACTGCAATCAGTTGAAGGTGCACGAGCGCAGCCCGTGGGCGGGCGACCTGGTGTACACGGCTTTTTCTGGCTCGCACCAAGACGCGATCAAAAAGGGCTTCGAGGCGATGGACGCCCAAGCAATCGCCGAAGGCAAAAACGTCAACGACGTCGAATGGGGTGTTCCGTATCTGCCGATCGACCCCAAGGACGTCGGCCGCTCATACGAAGCGGTCATTCGGGTGAACTCTCAGTCGGGCAAGGGTGGGGTCGCGTACCTGTTGAAGGCCGACCACAATCTCGACCTCCCCCGCAAACTACAGATCGAATTCAGTGGGGTCGTTCAGGGCAAGACGGACACTGAGGGAGGCGAGGTCTCGAGTGACGAGATCTGGGCCATCTTCATGGACGAATACCTGCCCTCAGCCGCCGAAGACGACAAGTGGGGTCGTTACGAACTCATGGGCACCCGCACCGCGTCAGACATGTCCGGGGAAAGCACGCTCGACGTGAATCTGCGCGTCGGCGAATCGACCGATTCTCTTCAGGCGGTCGGAAACGGCCCAGTGGCCGCGTTCCTCTCGGTCATGGCTGGTCAGGGCCACGAGATTCGCCTGTTCGACTATGTCGAGCACGCCCTCAGCGCATCGGGTGACGCTCTCGCGGCCGCCTATGTCGAGCTCGAGGTCGACGGTCAAACACTCTGGGGAGTCGGCATCGACGGCGACATCTCGACCGCGTCACTCAAGGCCATTGTTTCAGCCGTGAACCGGTCGGTTCGGGCGAAGGTGGCTGTCTAACGACGGATTCAATGGTTGAAAACCTTCCGCAGGGTGGTCTCAGCAGAGTGATTATCCCGTCACCGAGTAATCATCTTTCGCTAGAGCAAACTTCCATCTATCTGTCAGGCGCGAGATTTCCCAAGAGTGAACAATTGGCTCTCTGGTTGCTGATTCATGATGAATAGCTTTCACTGAATTGGCCTGGATGATTGTGTATCCAAGGGCGCGAATCTTCTGGCAGTAATCGACGTCGTTGAAGTTCATCGGAAACAAGCTCGAAAAACCTCCTACCGCTTGCCACGTCGATTTCCGCTGAAACATGAGCGCACCAGTGACACCAACCACCTCATGATCAACGAGAAGGTCAAAAAGTCCGACCTCCAGGGATTCAGAACCTAAATGAGCATGGTTTGGCAAACCCCCATTAAACGTGTGTCCTCCGTGCTGCACCGATAGACCGGGGTAAAACAAAAGGCCTCCAACTAAGCCAATGTTAGGCATTCGCAGTATCCCAAATAAAGCGTCTAAGGGATTGTCTTTGAAAAATTCAATATCGTCATTGAGCAACAAAACGTGCTCATGACTAGCCGCCAAGAAACCAATGTTGCTCCTTCGAGAAAAATCGAAGTCCTCGTTATCCTCAACACTGGTTATGGCAACCGGACATTCGCTCGTGACTTTCCCAAAAAACCGTGAGGGATTCTCTCCACCATGAACCAGAATGATTTCGTCGCCGAGGTCGGCATCCAAAAAAGGGATTAGACTCGTGAGAAGCTGGTCCAGGTGAGAGAAACCTGTTGAGATCAGTTTGAAGGCGGTCGGAATTACAATCGAAACTGGTTCGTGGCGACGTGGGTATTTAGCCTTGAGAGCGCCAGGGTACTTCTCAATTCTTTCGATAACAGTGCCGGGAACCAACTTCTCTATGTGATTTTGAGCGGCCTTTTGACCCGCCAGATAGGCCCAATCCTTATTCTTGGGATTGGAGGCTGTTGAATTTCTGCTTGATCTCCAGGAATATAGCGGCAACGGTAGATGGACAAATCGCTGGGACACTTCGCTAACTCTCAGCGCCAAGTCATGGTCCTGAGAGCCGTCAAACTCCGAACGAAATCCACCCAGTTCCGCAAATATCTTCTTTCGGACCGCCATGAAATGAACCGCATACATATTGAAAATCAGCCGGTGAGGTGACCAATTCGGTTTCCGAACTAACCGCACTGCAGTGCCCGATTCATCAGCAGCGAAACTGTCGGAGTACATGAAATCCGCCCCGTCTAAAGCCTCTAGAACCGGAGACCACCAATTTTTAGCCAACACGTCATCTTGGTCCAGGAAGACGAGAAACTCGCCGGACGAGGATAACGCCGCCAAATTCGATGCAGCCGAGATTCCACCTTGCTTTTCAAGCCTCTCAAATTTGGCGCCATAGCGCCTGCACAGTTTCCGAATCTTTCTTACCTGGCTTTCAGCATGAAAACCGTCGAGAGCCAGAATGTGTTCGATACCGGGGCCCCGCGCGCTCCGGAGGCAGTCCCGCAGCTCCTTGATGTTCGGCTGGAAAACGGGCGTGACGACGGATAGTTTTGGCGACTGCACTGTTAGCTCTTACTGAATAGTATGCGCCGTATCAACCTTGTTAGCTTGAAATAAAGTCTGCTGAACCTCGTCAAAACCCAAGTGTCTTGAATGGATTTCAATAGAGAAACCTCCCTCTCCAAAGAATTTATCTTTGATCGCATTTGGAAATTGGTGGCGAGGTTGGCAATTTCAAAATCTCTAGCCCGTAAATGATTTAGTCTCTCTTCAGCGTCGGGTATTTCCTGCAGATGTCTATCTGTAAACAAATTATTACCCATATTGACTCGCACCCTCTCTTTAGGAAACTTACAAACGCTGGCAACTGGCTCGGCTCAAATGCTACACGGACGGAGAAGGCCTAGATTCACGATGAAATTGAGCTGGTTAGCGGAATAGAAAGGGACGAGAATGACCTGATCGCACGTGGCAAGGCAATTCGACTGTTAGGGCCGTAAGCTTGAATGCTGCCGTCTGCATGCGAAACAGCAACCCAACGGCACGTCTTGTAATACCGTTGTTGTGACACCGTTGGTGTGAGGTTGACTTAACAGCATTCGATTGGACGTTATGACAAAGATTTCGTGGATGAAGCGCCCCGCAAAAATTTCGTGTCGGCTGTGCGGCTTCGCGGGAACCGGGCACCAGGTTTTGCGGCTCAAAACCAGCACCAGAACGACCGTCAAACCGGTTGAATGTCCGCGTTGTTTGAGTCTCGATATTCTCCCTGAGCCCCAACATTTTTCTCAGACCGATCTGGAGGTAGATTTCTATCTCGAGGCCGGGGTGGGAATCGACTCGATTGCGAACATGGTGTGCAGCATGCCACGTGATTCGGTGAAGAACTTTGTTGATGTGGGATGCGGATACGGATTCTCGTTGGTAATTGCTCGTGATGTTTGTGGCTGGAACGCGTCAGGGTTCGAACCCTCGCCGCTCGGGGTCGCCGGCTCACGAGCGCTCGGAGTCGACATCCGTCATGAGTTTTTCGCCTCGGGAAGCAAACTTGCCGGATCGCCCGATTTTATCTTGTCGAGCGAGGTCGTCGAGCATGTTCCAGACCCGCTCGCGTTTGTCGAGACTCTCCGCAGTCAGATGTCCGAGCATTGCGTGCTTTTGCTGAGCACTCCTAATCGCGCGATTGTCTCACCAGAATTCCCCGACGATATGTCCGAGATAGCGCTGAGCCCGGGTTTTCACGCCTTTGTTGCGAGTGCCGCGGGCATGCGAGCACTTCTCGTGAGGGCCGGCTTCATCCACATCAACGTGCGCGAGGACGGTGGAACGCTTTTTGTTTCCGCGTCGCAATCGCACGGCGCGCTAAGTCTGCTCTCACAAAACGATGTTTCGCGAAGCGACATTGAATCGTGGTACACCTCGGCCATCGAGCGCACGGAGCCCGGTTCTTCCCTTCGAATCGCACTCGGTCGTCGATTGTTCGATTCCCAAGTGGCCGCGGGAAACCTGACCGCCGCGCAAGAACGCGCCGAAAGTTTTCGAAAGGACTTGGTTATTCGCTTCACGAGCGATGACCTTGATTACCTTGTTCGCACGGCGAAAAACCGGGCTTCGAGCCTTTCGCTGGCGAGCGTTGCGTCCCTCGCTTATGGAATGGGAATCATTGCCATCGAGGTTTTGGGCGATGCCGATCAGGCATCCCGCAGTTTTGCGACGTGTATCGATGCCGTGAGAAAATGGCTGAGCGTGGGGTTCCTGCCCAACCCCCACCTGCTGTCGCTGGCGCGCGAGTCGCACATAAATCGGCTCATATCCTTGGCTCGAATCAATCCCGACAAAGCTCAGCGGGAAGCTCTTTCTGGCTTCGATCTCGTCGACATCGACCGCAACTACGTCGTCGCACGCGTCCTTGTGGAGGCGGTGGCCAATGGCCACGATGCGGCGGTAAAAACGCTTGCTCAGGTTTGTGCCGGTGGAGTCGACAACTTAATCGCACGCGACGCCACCGCTGATCGAGTCGCGGGCCAAGACGCGCTTTTTATGCTCGCCGGAATGAGTGAACGAGACGGCGCTGTCGAGACGGCTGGCGACTTTTATGTTCGGTGCATTGAGGGGTGCTTTGCGTCCCCGACAGTGGCCGATCACGAAGTCACGTTGATTCGCGAAGCGAGCGAGGCGCTGTCTCGGCTCGGGGCCCCGCGCCATGCCATGGCAGACGATTTCCTTTCACGCGTGACTATTTTGGGGTCAATTCCCCAGTCGCAGATCGCGATCGAAAGTTACTGGCGTGATGCAAGCGGCATCTTCGTGGAAGGCTGGGCTCACCTCGGTTCGACACCGATGACAGCGGTGCACGTCCGTCACGGCGTTGTGGAATGTGTCGCCGACGTTAAGGCCCGCCGGGACCTCGAGGCAATTTTCCCCGAGTTGCCCCGCGACTCTCGCAGTGGGTTTCGCGCTTACCTTTCAGGGGGACGCGGAGAGTTCCTCGACGTGATCCTCTCCACCTCGAATGGTGACACGGTCATTCGATGGGAGCTTCCGAGGCACGCGCTGCCTCCAGCGCCCTCATCGGATGACTCAGCATTTGTCGACGCATTCGCCATGGAGGTAGCGAACGCTCCCGATGGGCCCGTCCTTGCGATTGGGATTCGATCGAATGACACTGAACAATATGACAAGCTGCAGGCACTGTTCGGTGAACGCGAGGTGGTCTCACTTGACATTCACGCAGGTCCCGGAGTTGACGTTGTTGCGGACGTTCACAACCTTCGCGCTCAGTTTCCGGTCAAGAAATTTGCTGTAATTTTCAGCGGACAGGTTCTTGAACATCTCGCGATGCCGTGGGTAGCTGTTGTCGAAATGCTTCGAGTACTCAAACCGGGCGGGGTGATGGGGCACATTGTGCCGTGGGTTTGGCCAACTCACGCCCAACCCAATGACTTCTTTCGTTTTTCGGCGGAGGGACTTCAAACCCTGTTCTCGCACGAAATCGGCTGTTCCACGATAGTCTCGGGGGAAACTAGTTTTGCGCGGGTGGTTCCGAACGCCGATTGGCTTTCGCCAACGCACGAAGATATGCCAACGCTTGTCAGTGCAGGCCAATCATGGATCATTACCACGAAGGTCTCAGACGCAGCGGCAAGTGTCTCGTGGCCATATCATGCAGAAGAGCGGCGAATTCACGCCAGGAACTACCCGGTGGACGGTATCGCACGGAAATGGGATGTGGAATGAGCACTGTCAGCGTCATTATGCCGGTTCATAATGGCGAGAGATACATAGCGCAGTCGTTGCGCGCGATCGCAAATCAGATCGAAAGTGTATTTGAAGTAGTCGTCATAGACGATGCTTCCGCAGACGGTTCGATGGCAATCGTCGAGGCGTTCGTAAAAGAGGTGGCGGTCCCCATTCGCCTGATTCACACCGAAGGTGTCGGACAATCCGCCGCTCGGAACGCGGGGGCTCAACTTGCCTCGGGTGATTACCTTGCCTTTCTCGATCAAGATGACGTGTGGCTCGATGGGCATGTGGCAAGCCTGACGCGGTGCCTGGATGACAACCCTGCGAGCTCGATGGCCTATTCCGACATCAACACTATTGACGCGGACGCCGGTCTACTACTTGTGGGACTCAATGCCCGAGCGAATAATTCCCACCCCAAGCGGGGCGTGAACGAAATCATTGCTGCTGACATCATGGCATTGCCCAGTGCCACGATGGTTCGTCGAATCGCCTTTCTTGATTTGGGTGGGTTTGACCCGGCACTGCAGGGCTACGAAGATGACGATCTATATTTGCGGGGGTTCAGGGCGGGCTGGAATCCTCACTACGTTGACGATGCTCGCGTCAATTACCGAATTCACGGCTCGGGAAGCTCGATGTCACCGTCCTTCCGAGCGAGTCGGCTGCGTTTTGCTGAAAAAATTGCGTCCCTTCTCCCTGACAATCCTCGAACACATTCGCACCACGTCAGGGACCTCCTCGTTCCGCGCATGCGGAGGTCGTTCATGTTGGACTATCTTGTAGCGCTGAGAGGAGGGGACTTCGCATCCGCTCGCGCTATTGCCGGTGATCTTCGAACACTTTACGAATCGTCCGCAATCCGACCCGCAGGCAAACTGACTCTCAAAATAAGAGCCGGACTGTGGCTCTTGACTTACCCCACGGTGGCCCAGTTGATTCTTTCCATGGGTGGTTTTCCCAAGGTGCGCTCATATTTGAGTTGAAACACCGCGCGGGCGGTCGTCACCAGTAAGATGAAAAGGTGCGAGCATTTCCTCGAGTCTTCCGCAGTATAAGTGGCAATATCGCAAGGTTGCTCGGGGTTTTGGTTGTCGCGGCGTTGTGTTTAATCGGTGTTCAATGGGGCCAACACGGGAAATCTTATTTTGACCCCATTGACGAAGCCGCTCACTTTGACTATGTATGGTTGCTGGCACATGGTCAGATTCCGGCCTGGGGCGACAAGTATGCTCAAGAAACGCTTCTTATCTCTGATTGTCTCGGTAACGCCTTTGAGCCAGAAAGAGTTAACGATTGTTCGTCCAAACTGAGGGATCCGACACAGTATCCCCCTGACGGATTCAGTTATGAGGCGCAACAACCGCCCCTAGGTTATGTTACCTATGTTCCGGGGGCCCTATTTTTTCAGGGTGAAAGCCCCGAGAAATATCTGAACTTTGTGAGGGATTCGGGCGGAGTCGCCCTCATCGGACTCTGCGGCTTTTTCCTTTTCTTGCTATCGAGAAAGCTACGCCTCGGTTTCTGGTTGACAGTTCTGTTGAGCGGCATAATCATGCTCGCGCCGTCGGCAACGTATGCGCTGGGGATTGTGTCGAATGATGGACCTACCCTCGTTGGCGCACTTGGCTTCGCGCTCGCGCTTATTTCCTCGTTTATGTGGAGCCGTCGAACGGCTGCGCTCGTAGGCACAGGAATTGGGGTTGCGCTTGGGCTCATAAAATCGTCAACGCTTTTGCTCCCGTTTGGGGCCCTGACGGCGATCGTCGGTTATTCCTTGATGCGATTGGTTCTTCGCCGATCCAGATTCAGGCAGGAACTTGGACGCGGAGAAATGATTTTTGCTGGTTCGGCGTTCGTCGCTGCCGGCGTAGTCTCCGCGCTCTTCCACGGGTACCAATCAATCCGCGAAACTGTCCCTTCCGGGATTGTTTTGCGCAGTCTGTTGGGTTTTTTAACGACGGACGTGATTCAACCAGCAACGGTGTTCAATTCGATTGGTCACTTGATGGAAATATGGGGAGGCTTTTCCAATGGTCTCGTCACAATCCCGTCGCTCTTTTATGTAATTAACACCGCGTTTCTTGTTCTTCTCGGCTTCTCCGCGTGGATGCTTGGATCGTCGAGAAGGGGTTGGGGTGACGTCCCCGTTCGAGCCTTTCAAGTTGTGGCGTTGAATTGGATTACAACAGTCACGGTTTTTGGCGTTTCGTGGCCCGTTTTGCAGTTTCTTCAAGGAGGGTTCAACTTTGACGCTGCAGTTCGCTTCGGACTCCTGGTTCTCCCGCTGGTCGGAGTGCTTATCGCTGGGGGTCTCCGCAAAAACGGGACTTTCCACGGCACCGACGAGCAACCCCAGGATCAGCCCAACGCTGCACCTCAGTCCTGACCACAAGAATTGCCGAATGCCCGACGGGTATTCGCCTTGACTTGCCAGAGGCAGGTGCGCAAAGCTTATAAGATTTGGGGTTTGTCGAGCCAAAATGAGAGGGCGAGCGTTTGCGATGTCCGAAATCAGGAACGTCGCCGTTTTACGACGAGCCAAACCTAGTACGGGCGAGACTCTATAATGCTTTTCTCAAAACTAAGAT
>JAIOXB010000065.1 GCA_021741825.1 Microbacteriaceae bacterium | reverse complement strand
GCCAGTGCCGCCTTGACGAGCCGACCTCGAAACTCGACGAGATGCTGGCCGAGCGACATGCGCCTCTCGGAGTTTCGAGCCATTGTTACTTAGACGGCGTCTTCTTCGAGTCGTCGTCCTTGGGGGACGTCATCTCGTTCCGGAAAATCTTCAACGACTCGGCGAGGCTTTTCGCGAGGCCAGGAAGCTTGGGCGCTCCGAAGACGAGAAGAATGACGACGAGAAGGATGAGGAAGTGCCATCCGTTGAGGTTGCCGAGCATGCTGAACTCCTTGCGTTGTGGTGACAGTCTATCGCTGACTAGGCGTTTTTGGCGTACGCGTCGAGAGCGTTACGTGCGAAGTCGGCCACGGCCGCGCGCACATCCTTTGGGCCCTCGACAACGGCGATGCCCGAGAGAACGCTGATCATGCGAATGGCTGTTCCTTCATGCGAGAACGGGAGGGTCAGTCGCTTACGACCGCCGGTTTCGATCTGCTTGACTCCGGGGCGCAGATACGAGGCGATGAGCGGCAAGGACTCGGGGTCGATAACAATGTCGACGAGAAGGTCGTCCTCACTTTCGCTGAACAGAGATGACGTCAGCGTCAGGGCGTCGATCGACCGCGGTTCGATCAGAGCTTCGAGCAATTCGAGGTCTTCCATGCTGTCGAGGTTGAACGTGCGGATGTCGTCGCGCAGCAGGCAATACCCCTTGAGATAACGCTGCCCGCCATCGAGGTCCTGGCGGTACGGGTCGACCTCGCGCACCTCGCGTTCGCCGCGGTTGCTGGTGTACGTGAAGCGAACGCGCACACCCTTTTCGATCGCGTCCTGGATGCGGTTGGCCCGAGGGTTGTCCGCATCGATTTCGACAGCAAAGGCGTCCGTGACCTGGTTCGTGTCTGTACCGCGCAACTTGGCGACAAGTCCGTCGAACTCGGGGATCCGTCGGTAGTACGGGTGCGCCTTGAGCAGTTCAAGACCCGCGAGGAACACCGCGCGTTGCTTTGCGCTGAACGGAGCGGGGACGTGCATGACTTCGGCGACGGTGAGGATGATGACCTCGTTCTCTTCGAATTCTGCCCAGTCGATGTTGAAGAGTTCGGTGTTGAAGTTGTAGCGCGCCTCGTTCGCCCCACCGTCACAAGCGATGGTTTCGACCGCGTCGGTGACCTTTGCTGGCGTCGTGCCAAATTGTTTGGCAACCTCGGCGACGGTGACCGATCCGCGCAGAAGCACGAACGGCACGATGGCGAGGAACAGGTTGAGGCGGTCGCGCGCGCTATCTCCGGTTGGTCTAGGCATGATCGTCCACCAGCCTTTCGAGCCGTGCGATAACAGCGTCACGCAACGACAACGGCGACAACACGATCGCTTCGGCGCCGTATTCGCAGAGCTCGTCAGCAAGGACCGCTTCGTCCAGATAGTGAATCGTGTAGGTTTCGCCGTCAATCGTGGTGCTGCGACGGTTCGCGAGGGCGACGGACGCTTTCGTGCCAGGCGTCACGCGAATCGTCGCCTCGAGGGAATCCCAGAGCTCATTGAGGTGCTCGATAAACAGCCCAGCTGCACGCGTGTCCGGTTTCTGCGCAGGCGTGGCCTGCGAAACGGGCGCCACCTTGCCCACGATGCGACGCAACAGGAAGGTGCGTTCCGCCTCGCGGTCGTGATCGAACGCGAGCAGGTGCCAACGGCCGTCGTAGTTGACAACCGACAGCGGCGTGACGGTTCGGACCTCGTATTTCGCCTGACCGGGCTTGAGGTACGGGAAGCGAACAACCTGGTTCTTGGTAATCGCCGTTGCGATCTTCGGATACGCCGCATCGTGCGTGTCGATTCGCGGAGCGAGGTTGGCCGCAGCCGAATCGACACCATCGGCTGCCAGCAGTCGGAGCCGAGCCTCGCTCGCTTCGACCGAGTGTGCGCTTTCGCTCCAGACGGCGCTCGCCGCGGTTAACAGGGACAATTCGGCGGCACTGAACGAGAACGTGTATTCGTCCGACGGGATAAAGTAGACGGCGTCCGCGGGGTTATCTGGTTCCGACGTTTTCAGCGGGATGCCCATCGACTTCAGTTCTTCTTTGTCGCGCTCGAACTTTTTGTTCAGCGAGTCGGTTGCCCCGTCCTCACCGAACTCGTCGCGGTAACCGCGAACGTTCTTAAAAATGTCGGCTTTGGACATTCCGCGATCGGATGGAAGTAGCGCGAGGAGAAGACAGAAGAGTCGCTCTTCTGCCGAGACCGCCGCGTCGAATTTGTCCACCACACCGCCACTCTAATTGGCGAAGGTGGCTAAATCGTGAATTTTCCTTGTGGGCGAAACTAATTAGTGCCGAGAATATCGATGACAAAAATCAACGTCGCGTTGGCGGGGATGCTCGACGGTTCCCGGCCGGCCGGGTAACCCTCTGACGGCGGAATCACAACCAGCACTCGGGATCCAACGGCCTGTCCGATCAGCGCCTTGGCGAAGCCCGGCACAACGCCAACACCGGCGTTTTCGACGAAGGACTGGGCAACCAGGTCGGCCGGTGAGTTCGCGTCCCACGAGGAATCGAAAACTGCGCCACCCCAGACAACCCCGGTGTAGTGCGCGACGACCGTCTGGCCTTCGGAAATCAGCGGTCCGTCACCTTTGGTCAGTGTCGAGATACGCAATTCGGTCGGAGGAGCAATGTTGGGCACCGCAATCCCGGGACGCCCACCCGGAGCGTTAGTGACGGCGGGCATGCCGTCCTGGGCGAGCTGCGGAATCCCCCGCGACGAACCCGGATAGACGTTGATGACATCAAACACGACAACGACGGTGGTGTTCGGGTCGGTGCCACTTCCGCTGGTGGCCCCGAAAATCTCGGCGGCTGTGCCGGTCAGCGTGAACCGTTCGCCGGCACTGTGGCACAGGAACGAGTCACTGATCGGATTAGACCCGGCCTCGATCGGAATCCGTTGCGCCGGAGCGCCGTCCGCACCATAGGCCGTGGCCGTGAGGACTGATTCGTCCTCGCCGTACACGGTCGCCTCGAAATCAACGTAGTAACCAGATTCGATGACGTCACCCGTGCCCGGCATCACCGTTGACGTGCTCGCATCACGACCGACGAACGGTGTGGGGAAATCGACAATCGGAGTCGAACCAAAGGGTCCCGACACCGACACGAGGTTCGCCGAGCCTTCGCCCAGCGGGTTTTCGCACGAGCCATTCGCGGGTGAGCAACCTGCGAGGGCGACAGCAGACAGGCTGGCGGCAAGTGCCAGGGCAACGGGACGAGCTGTGAAACGCACGGGGACCTCTTTCGACAGGGTAAGTCTATTCGCCGAGTCGCCGAGCGTTCTCGGCAAGCGCTTCGGCATCACGAACGGCACGGCGCAAGCGCTTCTCGGACTGTTCACGGTCCCCCACCGCACCGGGTGTCCACGTCTCGATGTCGGAATCGTCGAAATCGGGTTTGGTTCGCCGCTGTGCTTTCGGCGGGACGACCCCGGGCGAAAGGCGGCGGCTCGTGACGAGGAAACCGGTGTGCGCAACCATGCGGTGGTCGGGGCGAACAGCGAGCCCTTCGACGTGCCATCCGCGAACGAGCGTCTCGGTCGATTCGGTTCGCGTGAATCCGCCGTGGTGACGAATCGCCTCGACCGTGCGGGACATCTGTGTCACGGTTGCGACGTAACAGACCATGACCCCGCCGGGAGCCAGAACCTCGGCCACGGCGTCGACGCACTCCCACGGCGCCAACATGTCGAGCACGACTCGGTCCACCTCACCCGCGGCGAATGCGCTGGGCAGAGATTCGACCAGATCCCCGACGATGATGCGGTGGTTGGTCGGCTTGTCGCCGAAATACCCCTCGATGTTGGATGCGGCGATATCGGCGAACTCCTCGCGGCGTTCGAACGACGTCACCGACCCTGACTCCCCCACCGCCTGCAACATTGCCAGGCTCAGGGCGCCACTGCCGACGCCGGCCTCGACGACGACCGCGCCGGGAAAGATGTCACCGAACGTGACGATGTGGGCAGCGTCCTTGGGATACACAATCGCGGCACCGCGAGGCATCGACATCGCGAAATCGGTCAGCAACGGGCGGAAAGCGAGGTACTCGGTGCCGTGCGAATTGGCGACAACCGAACCGTCGGTTAGCCCGATCATGGTTTCGTGAGCCAGAACGCCCCGGTGTGAGTGCAGTTCACCGCCCTCGACAAGCGACACGGTGTGATGACGACCCTTTTCGTCGGTCAGTTGGACGCGGTCACCCCACTGGAACGGACCACGACGAGGTCGTTTCACGCACGCGCCTTGGCGAAGACTTCGCGGATGTGCGACACATCACGACCGACGAGCGTCTGCCACTTGATGTAGTTGTCACTGTCCGGGATCGGTACGTGGAGGGGTGCGACGATCGTGACGGCACCCGCTGCGACAGCGCTCGATGAGCCGGGACCCGAATCCTCTATTGCCACACAGTCTTTCGGTGCTGCTCCGACCACGGCTGCGCCGAGTTGGTAGGGCTCGGGGTGTGGCTTGGAGTGAGTGACGTCCTGACCCGAGACGACGCCGGCGAACACGCCCAAATCGTTGGCGATGAAATGGGCGGTCGATCTCCACGACATCGTCACCATGACCTGCGGAATTCCCGCGTCGTGAATACTGCGCAGAAGCTCGCGCGCTCCCGGTCGCCACGGAATCTGTCGAGCGGACATTTCGTCAACCTCGTCGACCATGCGTTGAACGATCACGTCGATGGGCAGGTCGACGCCTTTGGTCTGTAAAAACTCGGCGGCGTTGGGTAAACCGTTGCCAACAAGGGCGAAACCGTCCGCTTCTGACCACGTGCCACCGAACTCTTCGACGAGGCGTTGTTCGGACAGCAGCCAATACGGCTCGGAGTCGACAATCGTCCCGTCAAGGTCCCACAACACGGCCTGGGGGTTTGTCTCACTCACGTCGTTGAGTCTAGACGCGTCTATTGTTGAAGGCGTACAGGAAGGTCGTCGATGTCAGTGTTCTCTGCGAAAACGGGTCGCCCGTTGATCGTTGCCTTCGAGGGCTGGAACGACGCCGGAGACGCCGCCACGAGCGCGGTTCGAGCGGTCATCGCCCGCTATGCGCTCGACTCAACGTTCTCGGTCGACACCGAGGTTTACTTCGACTATCAGCAGGTCCGCCCGACCATCGAATTCACCCCCGACGAGGGTCGCCGAATCAACTGGCCGACCGCGACCCTGTATTCCCCCAGTGACATTTCGACCAGCGTCCACGTGTTGCTCGGAACCGAGCCGTCACGGTCGTGGCCCACGTTTGCCGCGACGTTCCTCGACGAAGCCCTCGCAGCTGATATCACCGGGGTCATTGTGGTAGGGGCGGCGCTCGCCGAAGTCCCGCACACTCGTCCCATCGAGGTCGGTCGCACGAGCGACAACGCGCAGGTGCGCGAAATGT
>JAIOXB010000064.1 GCA_021741825.1 Microbacteriaceae bacterium | reverse complement strand
TAGGGCGACCACAATGTGATTGTCAATGCGGCACTCGAAAAACTTCGACGCGAATACGAGATCGACCAAACTCTCGTGAAGGGAAAGCCCGTCACGCAGACGTCCGGTCGGCCACGAAACATTTATGCGGGCGGACCCGATCCTGAATACTTCTTTTCCCGCCCGTTCACGCTGCGCGAACTCCAGGTTCTGCACGAGACCGTCGCCGGTCGCGTTTTCCTGTCCAGTTCGTCGTCCGGGTCGTCGATGAAAACGTCGAGCACCCTGCGGGACACATTCCGTCGACTGATGGAACCGCAACTCAACGAGGTGGGCACGAACGAGGGAACCGCCGGATCCCGCGGAGCGCCCTCGCGCACCTGGATTCACCGGGACTGATTTACACTGAAATCACGACCGAAAGGAACCCCCATGGGAATCGATGTTTACGGAGCCGACTGGTGCGGTGACTGCACGCGCGCCAAGATGTTGCTCGACCGTCACGGCGTGACGTACAACTGGATTGACACGGACGCCGACGACGACGCCCGCGCCAAGGCCATCGAGATTAGCGGCCTGCAGAAGATCCCCGTGATTGTGTTCCCGAACGGCGAGTTCCTTTCAGAGCCGTCGAACCCACAAATCGAAGAGCAGTTGAAGGCGAACGAGCTTCTCGACTAATTCACTCCGGGTTTTGCGATGCGCCTAGCGGTTTCCGCCTAGGCGCATCGCTGTGTTTGCCCAGATTCGCGGAGTGTGATCGAGCGGTTGGTAACCGCCGGCGCCCGTCATGAGAATCCGGCCACCGCAGAACTCGTCGGCCCACTCGCGAACTCGGCGGGCGGTCGCATCGAACCCGCTGTAGGTATACGACGCGTCGGCGGTCGGAATCATGTTTTGCGGGGTGCCGACGTGTCCGTCGGCACCGACCACGAAGACGATCACGTCCGGGGCGTACCTTCTGACAATCGGGTCGATCTCGTTCATCGCCCACTGCAGCGATTCGTCGATCGGGCGATCTTCGAGCACGCAATTGTAGGCATGGTTCGCGGGCCAGTGGAACGTGTGTCGTTTCCCCACCTGTTCGAGGTCCTTCACCATCGGGTCGTACGGAAAGATGCTGCCCGCGTGAACCGAGATCGTCGGGGTGTCCGTATCCCACAGGATGCTCTGGGTTCCGTCGCCCGCGTGAATGTCGATGTCGATGATGAGCGGCTTCAACCCGCGGTCGCGGAACAGCATCGCGGCGCCGGCGACGTCGTTATACGCACAGAAGCCACCGCCTTGTGCTCGTTTCGCGTGATGCTGGCCGCTCGCCAGCGAGTAGGCGAAGTCGAACGTGCCATTCGCGACAAGCGCCGCCGCAATCACGGTTGAATCGAACGAGATCCCCGCGAGGGTAGCAAGAGCGGCGTTCTCGCCCTCCCACGCGCCCGCACATTCATACTGTTCTTCAATCTCGGCGATGTATTCGGCGTCGTGCACCACCTCGATGTAGTCGCGGTCGAGGAGGTAGCGAAATTGCTTCGAGTTGACCTGCTCGAACGAATCGGGGTCGTCCATGAGCAAGTTCTCGACAGTTCGCGGATATCGCTCGGACATGTTCGGGAACAGCTCGTCGAGTTCTTCCGAACCTATCGGTCCGGCCCACACGAGCGCCCATTTCTTGGGTTCGGTCACGCCCTAGGCCTCCGTCGCGATCCGCTTGACCACGTTCGCCCAGATGCGCGGGGTGTGGTCGAGGGGCTGGTAACCACCGGCACCGCCCATGACGATACCCGTGACACCTAGCTCGTCGGCGATGTCACGAACGCGACCCGCGGCGTAGTCGAACCCGTCGTAGGTGACGTTGGTTCCGGCGATCGCCAGAGCTTGTCCGGCGTGGGCGTCCGCGCCGATTGCCAGCAACAGCGTGTCGGGCTTGTAGTCACGAATGAAGTCGATGGCTTCGTCGATCGCCCAACGGAACGCGTCGTCCCCCGCATCGCGCTCGAGGTTCCAGTTGTACGCCGCCTTGTCGTGCAGGTGGTGCGTGTGGCGCTCCCCCGCCCGGGCGAGCTCGAGGTTCTTGACGTTCGGGTCGGTCGGAAAGATCGAGCCCTGGTGAATCGACAGCGTCGGGATCGACGAACCGCCGAGCATTTCCTGAACACCGTCGCCGGCGTGAACGTCCCAGTCGAGGTAGAGCGGGCGTCGGCCCATGCCCTCCATGTGCAGGGCTGCCCAGGTCATGTCGTTGAAGACACAGAAGCCGCTTCCGCGTTCGACCTTTGCGTGGTGCTTGGCGCCCTGAGGATTGAACGCGATCCGAGTGTTGCCCGCGAGGACCTCGCGCACCGCCACCATCGTGCCGGCGAACATCAACTGGGCGACTTCGCCGAGGCGGTGGTCGACACGGGGGAACTCGACGCTGATGCCCTCGTCGATGACCTGTGCGGCGTATTCCTCGGTGTGGACCATCTCGATCGCCCCTCGAACCTCGTGGACGGGGATGTCGGCCGGGTCGAGCACGGTGATCGCGTCACCGCACTCCTCCACGAGATGTCGGGTGGCCCGGAGCGCTCGACGCGGGTCGGTGACGCCGTTCTCTAACTGCCACTCGAGGAACTCGTCGGAATAGACGACAGTGAAAGGGGTGAATGTGGTTTCAGTCATGGTTTTCTCCTTGTTTGAGGTGGAGGGCAACCATAAACCCGACCACCCACACGAAACCCCCGCGCGCGGCCGGCTCTAGCCGAAAATGAACGAGGCGAGCAGCGACTCAACCACGATGATGTTCACCATCAGAAAGGATCGCCAGATTGATTCGAGAACCACGTGCGCCTTTCGATATGTCTCGTCGTCAAAGCGGTTGGGTTCGATTTCGATGAACCCGAGGTACTCGCCGCCGATCACGGCAAGCTTCCTCATGAATTCAGGGTTCTCGCGGAAAAAGTTCATGCCCCAACGCTAAGCGCGCGCACCGACATCGAATGGCGACAAAAGAAACGACCGCCCCGAAGGACGGCCGTTTCTGGAGCGTGGAGCTTCAATACTAGTCGAACCTCATGCCCATGTCCCATGGGGACATTCCGCCGAATCCCATCCAGCCTCCGAGGATCAGTGCGCTGAAGAAGATTATGGCGAGGATTGCGATGATGAGGCCGATCGCGATGCTCACGTAACCCGTGATGAGTCCCGTGAGCGCGTAGGTGCGTCCCTGCTCTCCGGACTTCTTGACCTGGACGAGTCCGATGTGTCCGAGGATGACGGCCGCGACTCCGAACGGAACGGGGATAACCCATCCGACCGTGAGCGAGGCGATGCCAGTAATCATGGACCAGAGGGCGAGTGGGTTGGTCGGCGCTACTGGCGTGGAGCTCGTGGCAGGCGCCGTGTTCTTTGGTGTTGTCATGGGATTAGTTTAAGCGTGGTTGCTTGGAGTTTGCTTTGAGGTTGCGGCCGAGCGACTCGAAATTCTTGGCACCGCGATCTGGTCCAGGAATTCTTTTGACGAATCAATTCCTAGAGCCACACGACCATTTGCAATTGCGACATCCGCCGTGGTCCCCGAACCAAGAAAAGGGTCTAGAACTGAATCCCCTGGATTAGAACTCGACCTGATAACCCTTTCAAGCAACTTCACGGGCTTCTGTGTTGGATGACGGCCAAACGACTTCTCGCGCGCGGGGGTTGTCGGGATAGCCCAGACATCGGAATCGCCATCGATTTCCCATACTGTCCGCATTTGTTTTCCTGCGTTTTTGAAGCGGTCACCCTCACCGGCGTCGCTGCGCATTTCGTCGTAATGAAAAACATGCTTTGACTTCTTCGATTTCGATGCCCAAACGAGACTCTCGTGACTTGCCGTGAACATTCGGCGCCCGAGGTTTGGAGAAGCGTTCGGCTTGAACCAAGAGACTTCATTAAGAACTCGAAAACCCAACGTCTGCATCGCAAAGCCACACGAGTAAATGGAATGATACGTGCCGCTAACCCAAATGGTTCCGTTAGGGGTCAAAAGTCGCTTACATTCGGCGAGCCACGCAAGATTAAATGCGTGGTCTGTTTCGATGCCTGAACTGCGATCCCAGTCACCTTTGTTAACCGACACTTGACGACCGTTCTGGACGCTCATGCCGCCATTGGATAAACGATAGGGCGGGTCAGCAAAAATCAGGTCAATGCTCTCATCGGGCAATTGGGCCATCACGTCGATTGCATCGCCCAAATAGATAGTCGCGAATGAATCTCTAAAATACGGCACCAGTTTCGTGTCGTCGGCGTCCGCTACCATGTTCAAAGTTTACTGTTGTAGTAATTCTTGGTGAGGCGGCGCAAAATTGAAACCATTGCTCAAATGGGTTGGCGGGAAATCTCAACTCCTGACCGCAATCACTGAGCGAATCCCTAAAGAGTTTGGGCGCTACCACGAACCATTTCTAGGTGGTGGCGCCCTCTACTTTCATCTCGAAAGTGCCGGGGCTTCCATCGCTGATTTTAATCCGCGGCTCATAGATTTCTATAAACACCTGCGTGATTTTCCTGACGAACTGTTCACCGAGATTGCAAACGTGAAAAGCCAATTTGATCTGTCGACGTTTGAGGAACAAGCCGCCAAGTTTTACGAACTCCGCAACGAATTCAACAATGACCGTCAGCCCTCGATGAGAAGCGCTGCTCTTTTCCTTTTTCTCAACAAAGCCGGCTTCAACGGACTTTTCCGAGAAAACAGAGAAGGAAACTTTAATGTGCCCTTCGGCCAAAAGAAATCCCTAAGTATCCCTGAGCTTCCCCAGTTCATTGAAACAGCAAATTTGCTGCAAACTGCAGAAATCACGAGCGGCTCTTACGAATCGGTTTTTGAGCGCGCAAACGAAGGTGATTTCGTCTATTTCGACCCCCCCTACGTCCCCCTGGAAGGCAGCCCCTCGTTCACTTCCTATCTATCCAGTGGCTTCGGTCCTGAACAGCAAAAGCAACTTGCCCAAATGTTTTGCGACCTTGCCAAGCGCGGCGTTTTCGTAATGGCCAGTAACTCTTATACCAAAACTGTTAGAGAGCTATATTCAGATTTCAACGTTCAGATTGTAAACGCGAGGCGCAATATCAATTCGATTGGCTCAAAACGTGGCGCGGTCGAAGAAGCGCTCATAACTAGCTACTAGGGGAATAAATGTTAACTCTGCCCATTTACAAAGCGCTCAAGATAAGCAATAGTGACGATGCTTGCGACTACTTCTTGTCAACCATTCATGACTCGATCAGATTTTGGGATTACTTCGTCAATTGGGACAAGGTATTTTTAAACAGCTCGAAATTCGACAAACAAATCGCGATTTGGAACAAGTTGTTGGGCTCTTCCGATTTCGAGAATGACCTTCGAGTCACAATTCAATCGAACCCAGAGATTGTCCAATCTATCCCGTCCTTGATTGTGCGCGACGGACAGGCAAGCACGGTCTTTCAGATTGCT
>JAIOXB010000017.1 GCA_021741825.1 Microbacteriaceae bacterium | reverse complement strand
TGACCCAGGCCTGGGACGAGAACAACAAGTTTGTTCCCGTCACCGTGGTTGCGGTGAGCCCGAATGTGGTCACCCAGCTTCGTACCGAAGAAATCGACGGTTACGTTGCTGTGCAGATCGCCTCTGGCGCCATCGACCCACGCAAGGTCACCAAGCCTCTCGCGGGACACTTCGAGAAGGCGGGCGTTACGCCTCGCCGCCACGTCGCCGAGATCCGCACGCCGGATGCTGCAATCTACAACCTCGGGCAGGAACTGACCGTTGATCTTTTCGCCGCTGGCGAGGGTGTCGACGTCGTCGGAACGTCCAAGGGTAAGGGTTTCGCCGGCGTTATGAAGCGACACAACTTCAAGGGTGTTTCCGCATCGCACGGTTCGCACCGTAACCACCGCAAGCCCGGTTCCATCGGTGCTTCGTCGACTCCGTCGCGCGTCTTCAAGGGCATGCGCATGGCTGGTCGTATGGGTTTCGATCGCGTTACTGTCCTCAACCTCAAGGTTCACGCGGTTGATTCCGAGCGTGGACTCCTCCTCATCAAGGGCGCGGTTCCCGGTCCCGCCGGTCGCCTCGTCTTCGTTCGCAACGCAGTGAAGGGAGCCTAAAGACCATGTCTCAGGTATCCGTCGTTGACGCCGCTGGTAAGAAGACCGGCACAGTAGAGCTTCCCGGCTCGGTGTTCGATGTTGTGGCCAACGTGCCGCTCATCCACCAGGTCGTTGTTGCCCAGCTGGCTGCCGCTCGCCAGGGCACACACAAGACCAAGAACCGCGGAGAAGTTTCCGGTTCGGGTCGCAAGCCTTTTAAGCAGAAGGGAACCGGTCGCGCCCGTCAGGGTTCGGTCCGTATGCCCCAGCACCGCGGTGGTGGAATCGTCCACGGACCGACTCCTCGTGACTACTCGCAGCGCACTCCCAAAAAGATGATCCACCTTGCGTTGCTCGGTGCCATCTCGGATCGCGCACGCGCGGGCCGCGTTCACGTTGTCACCTCGTTCGTTCCCGGTGACGCACCGTCGACCAAGACCGCCTCAAAGCTCGTTGCTGACCTGACGACCGGACCCAACGTCCTCATCGTTGTGGCCACGACGGACACGGTGACGGAAAAGAGTGTTCGTAACCTCATCGGTATCCACACGATCACTCCTGGTCAGCTCAACGCGTACGACGTTTTGCACGCGGACGACATCATCTTCACGCAGGCCGCCTACGACACGTTCGTTGCCGCCAAGATCGAGAAAGAGGTCTCCGCATGAGCGTCCTCTCTGCAGCCCAGAACAAAGACCCGCGCGACATCATCATCTCGCCAGTCGTGAGCGAGAAGTCCTACGGACTCATCGACGAAGGCAAGTACACCTTCGTTGTCGCTCCTGACGCCAACAAGACCGAAATCAAGCTCGCCATCGAAAAAATCTTCGGTGTCAAGGTTGCCTCGGTCAATACCCTCAACCGCACGGGTAAGACCCGCCGCACGAAGTTTGGCATGGGAAAGCGCAAGGACACCAAGCGCGCCATCGTCAGCCTCAAGTCGGGCACCATCGACATCTTCACGGCTGTCGGATAGGGATAAGGACTAGAACATGGCTATTCGCAAATACAAGCCCACCACCCCCGGACGTCGTGGTTCGTCGGTGTCGGACTTCGCCGAGATCACGCGCTCGACCCCCGAGAAGTCGCTGCTTCAGCCGCTTCCCAAGACCGGTGGTCGTAACAACGCTGGCCGCATCACCACTCGCCACATCGGTGGAGGACACAAGCGTCAGTACCGTCTCATCGACTTCCGTCGTAACGACAAGGATGGCGTGAACGCCAAGGTCGCTCACATCGAGTACGACCCCAACCGCACCGCGCGTATCGCTCTTCTTCACTTCGTGGATGGAACCAAGCGCTACATCCTCGCTCCGAACAAGCTCAGCCAGGGCGACATCATCGAGTCGGGTCCCTCGGCTGACATCAAGCCCGGCAACAACCTGCCTCTTCGCAACATCCCAGTCGGAACCGTGATCCACGCGATCGAACTCCGTCCCGGTGGTGGCGCAAAGATGGCTCGTTCGGCGGGCGCTTCGGTGCGTCTCGTCGCCAAGGACGGCCCCTACGCTCAGCTGCGTTTGCCCTCGGGTGAAATCCGCAACGTCGACGCGCGCTGCCGCGCAACCGTCGGCGAGGTCGGAAACGCCGAACAGTCGAACATCAACTGGGGTAAGGCCGGCCGCATGCGTTGGAAGGGCGTTCGCCCGACCGTTCGTGGTGTTGCCATGAACCCCGTTGACCACCCGCACGGTGGTGGTGAGGGTAAGACCTCTGGTGGTCGTCACCCCGTCAGCCCGTGGGGTCAGTCTGAAGGACGCACGCGTCGTCCGAAGAAGGAAAGCAACAAGCTCATTGTCCGTCGCCGCACTGTCGGTAAGAAGCGTTAGTAGGAGCCCGGAATGCCTCGTAGTCTCAAGAAGGGTCCCTTCGTCGACGACCACCTTTTCCGCAAGGTGGTTGCTCAGAACGACGCCGGAACCAAGAACGTCATCCGCACGTGGTCACGTCGATCGATGATCGTCCCCGCCATGCTCGGTCACACGATCGCCGTCCACGATGGCCGCAAGCACGTCCCGGTGTTCGTCACCGAGACGATGGTCGGCCACAAGCTCGGCGAATTCGCACCCACCCGTACCTTCCGTTCGCACGTGAAGGATGACAAGAAGGGTCGTCGCCGCTAAGCGGCGAGAAGGTACACATCATGGTTGAATCCATCGCCAAGCTCAAGAACATCCGCGTCACCCCGCAGAAGGCCCGTCGAGTCATCGACATGGTCCGCGGCAAGCACGTTGAGGAAGCACTCGCGATCCTCAAGTTTGCCCCGCAGGGTGCATCGGAGCCCGTTTTCAAGCTCGTCGCCTCGGCGGTTGCAAACGCTCGCGTCACGGCCGACAAGACCAACGAAGCCATCAACGAGGCCGAACTCGTCATCGAAAAGATTTTCGTTGACGAAGGACCCACGATGAAGCGCTTCCAGCCTCGTGCTCAGGGTCGCGCGTTCCAGATCCTCAAGCGCACGAGCCACATCACCGTCGTGCTCAGCACCCCCGAAGCCAAGGTTTCGGCTGCGCCGGCAAAGAAGGCGGCCCCCAAGGCCGCCGCGAAGGCCCCGACCGCGAAGGCAGGTAAGTAGAAATGGGTCAGAAAGTACACCCCTACGGATTCCGCCTCGGAATCACGACGGACCACCGTTCGCAGTGGTTCTCGGACTCGACCAAGCCGGGCGAGCGTTACTCCGACTACGTCGCTGAGGACATCACGCTTCGCCGCTTCCTCCAGGACAAACTGGACCGTTCCGGCGTTTCGCACATGGTCGTTCGTCGCACGCGCGACCGCGTCACGGTTGACGTTCACGTCGCTCGTCCCGGTGTTGCCATCGGTCGCCAGGGAACCGGTCTTGACCGTCTCCGTGAAGAAGCGTTCGCGATGACCGGCAAGGTCGTCATCATCAACATTGTTGAGGCACTCAACCCCGAGGCCGACGCCCAGCTCGTCGCTCAGGGAATCGCCGAGCAGCTTGGTGCACGTGTGGCATTCCGCCGCGCGATGCGTAAGGGACTCCAGGGAGCCCAGCGCGCAGGCGCTAAGGGTGTTCGAATCCAGGTGTCCGGTCGTCTCGGTGGTGCGGAAATGTCGCGCTCGGAGTTCTACCGTGAGGGACGCGTTCCTCTCCACACTCTGCGCGCCAACATCGACTACGGCTTCTACGAGGCTCGTACGACGTTCGGTCGCATCGGTGTGAAGGTCTGGATCTACAAGGGTGACATCACCGACAAGGATCTCGCACGCGAACAGGCTGCCCAAAAAATGGCCCGTGGCGGACGCGACGGAAACCGTGGTGGTCCTCGTCGTGGCGCTGCACCGCGCGGCACCGAGGCTCCGGCCGCTACCGCAGGAACTGAGGCGTAACCCATGCTTATTCCCCGTAAAGTCAAGCACCGCAAGCAGCACCACCCCAAGCGCACGGGTGCCGCGACCGGTGGTACCAAGGTCACGTTTGGTGAATTCGGTATTCAGGCAATCACGCCCGCATACGTCACGAACCGCCAGATTGAGTCGGCTCGTATCGCCATGACGCGTCACATCAAGCGTGGTGGAAAGGTGTGGATCAACATCTACCCCGACCGCCCGCTCACCAAGAAGCCTGCGGAAACCCGAATGGGTTCCGGTAAGGGTTCGCCCGAGTGGTGGATTGCCAACGTCAAGCCGGGCCGCGTCCTCTTCGAGGTCGCTGGTGTTTCCGAGGAACTCGCTCGTGAAGCCATGACCCGTGCCATCCACAAGTTGCCGCTCAAGGCGCGCATCATCAAGCGTGAAGAGGGAGACGCCTAATGTCTGTCGGAACAAAGACCCTGAGGCCCGCTGACCTCGACACGTTCGAGGACGAGCTCCTCGTCGCTGAACTCAAGAAGGCGAAGGAAGAACTCTTCAACCTTCGTTTCCAGTCGGCGACCGGTCAGCTCGAGAGCCACGGACGAGTTCGTGCGGTCAAGCGCGACATCGCCCGGATTTACACCATCATTCGCGAACGCGAACTCGGATTCCGCAAGGTTGAGGTCGCGGTGGTGAAAGCCGCCAAGGCAGCACCGAAGGCCAAGACCAAGGCCGTCGCGGAAACCAAAGACGACACTGCTGAGGAGACCAAGTAATGGCAACCGAGAACAAGGCTGCTACCGCAGAAGCCCGCCCGTACCGCAAGGTTCGTCGTGGACTCGTCGTCAGCGACAAGATGGACAAGACCATCACCGTCAAGATCGAGTCGCGCATCAAGCACCCGCTGTATGGCAAGGTCATGAGCCGCTCGTCCAAAGTCAAAGCACACGATGAGAACAACACCGCCGGTATCGGCGACTTCGTGATCATCGCCGAGACCCGCCCGCTGTCCGCCACGAAGAACTGGCGACTTGTCGAGATCGTGGAGAAGGCGAAGTAATTCGCCTCTCGTACTAGGAGAACAACATGCTTCAACAGGAATCCCGACTTAAGGTCGCCGACAACACCGGCGCCAAGATGCTGCTCACGATTCGCGTGCTCGGTGGCTCAACCCGTCGTTATGCGGGTATTGGCGACATCATCGTTGCGACCGTGAAGGACGCAATCCCCGGCGGAAACGTCAAAAAGGGTGAGGTCGTCAAGGCCGTCATCGTTCGCACCGTGAAGGAAACTCGTCGTGCAGACGGTTCCTACATCAAGTTCGACGAGAACGCCGCGGTGCTCATCAAGAGCAAGGAAGGCGAGCCGCGCGGAACCCGTATCTTCGGGCCCGTCGGACGCGAACTCCGTGAAAAGAAGTTCATGAAGATTGTGTCGTTGGCACCGGAGGTGATTTAGTTCCATGCAGAACATCAAAAAGGGTGACACCGTCATCGTCATCAGCGGAAAGCGCGAATACAAGGGCAAGACCGGTGAGGTTCTCGAGGTTCTCGTCGAGGCCAACAAGGTTCTCGTCAAGGGCATCAACATGGTGACCAAGCACGTCAAGGCTGGCGAAACCAACCGCGGAACCAAGACTGGCGGCATCGAGACGATGGAATCCCCCATTCACGTGTCCAACGTCGCTCTCGTCGACCCGAAGACCAAGAAGCCGACTCGCGTCGGATTCCGCGTCGAGACGGTCACGCTCAAGGACAACAAGACCAAGATCGTGCGTACCCGTTACGCCAAGAAGTCAGGTGAAAAGATCTAATGACCGCTACTGCCGCAGCGGCTGGCAAAATCCAGCCCCGCCTCAAGGCCAAGTACCGTTCCGACATTGTTGGTGCGTTGACCAAGGAGTTCGGTTACACGAACCCTCACCAGATCCCCAAGCTGGTCAAGGTCGTCGTCAACACCGGTGTTGGTGAAGCCGCCCGTGACTCTAAGGTCATCGATGGTGCCATTCGCGACCTCACCCTCATCACGGGTCAGAAGCCCGTCGTGACCAAGGCGCGCAAGTCCATCGCACAGTTCAAGTTGCGCGAGGGCATGCCCATTGGTGCACACGTCACTCTTCGTGGCGACCGCGCGTGGGAATTCGTCGATCGCCTCGTGTCGCTCGCACTTCCCCGTATCCGTGACTTCCGTGGCCTTTCGCCTCGTCAGTTCGACGGAAACGGAAACTACACCTTCGGTCTGCAGGAACAGTCTGTGTTCCACGAGATCGACCAGGACAAGATTGACCGCGTCCGCGGTTTCGACATCACTGTCGTCACCACCGCAAAGACCGACAATGAAGGCCGCGCGCTTCTGCGCGAACTCGGCTTCCCCTTCATCTCGAAGACACCAGCCGAATAAGCCACCCACTGACAAGGTCGGCGCTCGCGTAACGGGAGTCGAAACCAGACAGAGAACAGGAAAAACAACAATGACAATGACAGATCCGGTCGCAGACTTGCTGACCCGTCTGCGTAACGCGTCGAGTGCACACCACGACGCCGTCACGTTGCCATCGAGCACGATCAAAGCGGGAATCGCTGCGATCCTCAAGCGCGAAGGTTACGTCACGGACTGGAAGGTTGAACCCGCCCGCGTTGGCAATAGCCTGACCATAACGCTGAAGTACGGCAACGAGCGCAGGGCGGCCCTTTCCGGCCTCAAGCGCGTCTCGAAGCCCGGTCTTCGCGTCTACGCAAAGTCGACCGAGATCCCCACGGTTCTCGGCGGACTCGGCGTTGCCATTCTGTCCACCTCGTCGGGCCTTCTCACGGACCGCGAAGCACAGAAGAAAGGCGTGGGTGGGGAAGTCCTCGCCTACGTGTGGTAACCCGCCATGTCGCGTATTGGTCGCCTCCCCATCGAGATTCCGTCGGGTGTAACCGTTTCGGTTGCTGAAGCCGTCGTCACCGTCAAGGGACCCAAGGGTGAACTCACCGTCAACATCGCAAGCCCCATCGCGGTGTCGATCGAGGAAAACCAGGTCGTCGTGACCCGTCCGGATGACGAGCGCGCTTCGCGTTCGCTTCACGGACTCACTCGCACGCTTATCGCCAACGACATCGTCGGCGTCACCACCGGATACACGAAGGCTCTTGAAATCGTGGGCACCGGTTACCGTGTTGCCGCTAAGGGCCAGGGCATTGAATTTGCTCTCGGTTATTCGCACCCCATCACCGTTGACCCGCCGGCCGGCATCAGCCTCGCCGTCGAAGGCAACAACAAGGTCATTGTTTCGGGAATCTCGAAGCAGGCTGTGGGCGAAGTAGCAGCAAACATTCGTAAACTCCGCAAGCCCGAGCCTTACAAGGGCAAGGGTGTTCGTTACGAGGGCGAAGTCGTCCGTCGTAAGGCCGGAAAGGCTGGTAAGTAACCATGGCTACTACCTCAAAGACCGAGCAGCGTGCGCGCCGCCACTTCCGCCTTCGCAAGAAGGTCAACGGAACCGAATCGCGCCCCCGTCTCGTCGTGACCCGCTCGGCGCGTCACCTTTTTGTCCAGATCGTGGACGACACCAAGGGTGTCACCGTCGCATCTGCGTCGACGATGGAGCCGGATTTCCGCGCCTCCACCGAGGACAAGACCGCCAAGGCCAAAAAGATTGGTGTGCTTGTTGCCGACCGCGCGAAGAAGGCCGGCGTGTCAACCGTCGTCTTCGACCGTGGCGGCAACCGTTACGCCGGTCGCGTCGCAGCTGTTGCTGACGGCGCCCGCGAGGCAGGACTGACCCTGTGAGCGAAGAGACGAAGGACAACACTGTGCCGGAAGAAACCGCTGCCCCCGAGGCAGTAGAAGCAACGCCGACCGAGGAGACCGCTCCGCGCGGTCGCCGTGGCGAGAACAACAGCAACAACCGTGGTGGCGGACGTACCGGTGGTCGTAATGACCGCGGTGGCCGCGAGGTTGAAAAGAGCCCGTTCCTCGAGAAGGTCGTTGCAATCAACCGCGTTTCGAAGGTCGTCAAGGGTGGTCGCCGCTTTGCGTTCACCGCTCTCGTCGTCGTCGGAGACGGCAACGGACTCGTCGGTGTCGGCTACGGCAAGGCCCGCGAAGTTCCGCTCGCGATCTCGAAGGGCGTCGAAGACGCGAAGAAGAACTTCTTCCGCGTTCCTCGCTCGGGACTCACCATTCCTCACCCCGTCCAGGGTGAAGCAGCGGCCGGTGTCGTTCTGCTTCGTCCGGCGTCGGCTGGAACCGGTGTTATCGCCGGTGGTCCCGTTCGTGCCGTTCTCGAGTGCGCCGGTATCCACGACGTCCTCAGCAAGTCGCTCGGCTCGTCGAACACCATCAACATCGTTCACGCAACGGTTGCCGCTCTCAAGCAACTCGAAGAACCTCGTGCGGTCGCCGCACGTCGTGGCCTCGAGTTCGAGCAGGTCGCACCCGCGCGTCTCATCCGCGCCGAGGCTGACGCCTTGGCTGCTGCGAAGGCAGGTGCCTAATGGGTCAGCTCAAGGTCACTCAGATCAAATCCAAAATCAGCGAGAAGCAGAACCAGCGGGACACGCTGCGCAGCCTCGGACTGAAGCGCATCGGGCAGACGGTTCTCCGTCCGGACGACTCCGTCAACCGGGGTTATGTTCGCACCGTTGCGCACCTCGTCACCGTTGAGGAAGTGAAGTAATGGCTGAAGAAAAGAAGCCCGCCGCTAAGCCGGCTGCTGCGAAAGCGCCTGCGAAGGCCGCTGCCGCGAAAGCCCCTGCAAAGACCCCGGCCAAGGCCGCGGCACCGAAGGCTGCCGCCAAGCCGGCCGCCGACGTGGCCGAAAAGGCTCCTGCTGCTAAGGCTCCCGCTGCGAAAGCGCCTGCGAAGGCGAAGCCCGCCGCCTCGGAAACGGGCGAGAAGGTTCAACTTCTGAAGTTGCACCACCTCCGTCCCGCCCCGGGTTCAAAGAAAGCCCGCACTCGCGTTGGTCGCGGTGAGGGCTCGAAGGGAAAGACCGCTGGACGTGGTACCAAGGGCTCGAAGGCTCGTTACCAGGTTCGTCGCGGACTTGAAGGTGGAAACCTCAACTTCGTCATGCGCACGCCGAAACTTCGTGGATTCACCAACCCGTTCCGCGTTGAGTACCAGGTTGTCAACCTCGACCGCATCACCGAGCTTTACCCCAAGGGCGGAGATGTCACTATCGCCGACCTCGTGGCCAAGGGTGCCGTTCGCAAGAACGAGAAGGTCAAGGTTCTGGGAAACGGTGACATTTCGGTCGCCGTCACCGTCACGGTGGACAAGGTATCCAAGTCCGCCGAACAAAAGATTGTCGCCGCGGGCGGATCGATCAAATAGTCAGTGAAACGGGCCGGGGTACTCCTCGGCCCGTTTTCTACTAGATTTAGAGAGTTGGCCGTTAGGCCTGTCACAGGAGGACCAGTGTTCAGCGCAATTCGTCGAATCATGGGGACCCCCGATCTTCGGACGAAGATCGGTTTTACCCTCGTGATGATTGTTCTGTACCGTTTCGGTTCGTTCGTGCCAGCCCCGTTCGTCGACTTTGCGAACGTTCAGACCTGTCTCGCTGGCAGTGCCGGCACCAACGGCATTTATGAACTCGTCAACATGTTGTCGGGTGGCGCTCTGCTCCAGCTGTCCATTTTTGCTCTGGGAATCATGCCGTACATCACCGCGTCGATCATCACCCAGTTGCTTCGCGTCGTAATCCCACACTTCGAAACCCTCCACAAAGAGGGCCAGGCCGGACAGTCCAAGCTGACTCAGTACACCCGGTACCTGACCCTCGGCTTGGGAATCCTTCAATCGACCACCCTCGTCACCGTTGCGCGAAGCGGCCAGCTCTTTGGTTCGTCGTCGAGCATCCCCGAGTGCACGCAGCTCATCACGAGTGACGCGTGGTACTCGATTCTGTTGATTGTCATCACCATGACGGCGGGAACCGGCCTCATCATGTGGTTCGGTGAATTGATCACCGAGCGCGGTATCGGCAACGGAATGTCGATCCTTATCTTTGCGTCCATCGCCGCCGGCTTCCCCACCTCGCTCTGGGCAATCCAGCGCACCGAGGGAAACAGCATCTTCTTCCTCGTCATCGCGATTGGAATCGTCATCATGGCGGCCGTCGTCTTCGTCGAGCAGTCACAGCGCCGCATCCCGGTCCAATACGCCAAGCGTGTTGTCGGAACGCGAACCTACGGCGGAACCAGCACGTACATTCCCATCAAGGTCAACATGGCCGGTGTCGTCCCCGTAATCTTCGCCTCGTCACTCTTGTACCTTCCCGCGCTCATCGCCCAGTTCAACCAGCCTGCTGCCGGGACCGTCGCACCGGATTGGGTGTTGTGGATCAGCGCGAACCTGGCCAGTGGCGACCAGCCGCTGTACACGTTGATGTTCTTCTTCCTCATCGTCGGATTCACCTACTTCTATGTCGCGATCACGTTCAACCCGATCGAAGTCGCCGACAACATGAAGCAGTACGGCGGATTCATCCCCGGAATTCGCGCCGGACGCCCGACCGCCGAATACCTTGACTACGTCTTGTCGCGCATCACGCTTCCCGGCGCCTTCTACCTCGGTGTCGTCGCGCTCATCCCGCTCATCGCTTTGGCGACAATCGGAGCGAATCAGAACTTCCCCTTCGGCGGAACGTCGATCCTCATCATCGTCGGTGTGGGCCTCGAGACCGTCAAACAGATTGACGCACAACTGCAACAGCGTCACTATGAAGGACTGCTCGGTTAATGGTCCGCATGCTCCTCGTTGGTCCTCCGGGGGCCGGTAAGGGGACTCAGGCGGTTCTCTTGTCCGACGCGTTCTCGATCCCCGCGATTTCGACGGGCGACATCTTTCGAGCGAACGTCCGTGACGAGACTCCCCTCGGTATCGAGGCCAAAGGGTACATGGATCGGGGCGAATACGTCCCCGACAGTCTCACGAATGCGCTGGTTGCCGATCGCCTCGCTCAGAAGGATTGCGAGCTCGGATTTCTGCTCGACGGTTATCCGCGGACGCTCGACCAAGTACGCGCTTTGGACGAGGTCCTCGCGTCACAGGGAAACCAACTCGACGTAGTCGTTGAACTCACGGTCGATCCGGAAATCGTGATTGATCGAATTCGCGGGCGAGCAACCGAACAGGGTCGCACCGACGACTCTGAAGACGTCGTCCGCAACCGGCTCGAGCTTTACGCCCGCGAAACCGCGCCTCTCATTGAGGTTTACGGAGGCCGCGGGCTGCTTGTCAGCGTTGATGGAATCGGTGCAATCGACGACGTGACGCAGAGAATCGTCGAGGAACTCGCTCGACGGGGCTTCAGCGCCTGATTTGCAGTTGCAAAACCGCGATTTGTGGCGTATTGTCGTACTTTGGTGTGTCGTGCCCTCGTGGCATGTCTCACCGACCGCACGACGTGTGGTTTCGAGCAGCTAACGAACGGAAACATGGCTAACAAAGATGGCGTTATCGAGATTGAAGGCTCGGTCGTAGAAGCATTGCCCAACGCAATGTTTCGGGTCGAACTGGCGAACGGTCACAAGGTCCTCGCACACATCTCGGGAAAAATGCGCCAGCACTACATCCGTATCCTCCCCGAGGACCGCGTGATTGTGGAACTTAGCCCCTATGACCTCTCGCGAGGTCGCATCGTTTATCGCTACAAGTAACCGCGCAGAAGGAACGGCCCGGAATTCACCGGGTACGACGCCAGCGAAACAGGAGAACACAATGAAGGTCAACCCCAGCGTCAAGCCGATTTGCGACAAGTGCAAAGTCATTCGTCGTCATGGAAACGTCATGGTGATCTGCGAAAACCCTCGGCACAAGCAGCGCCAGGGCTAACGAACACACCGACAACTCAATACATAACCTCGCCGCATCACAACCCATTCGTGGGGGACCACCCGAGTAAGAGGCTCGGGAACGATGCTGGCACAGACCTCTTCAATCACTAGGAGCAGCCTCATGGCACGTCTCGCTGGAGTAGATATTCCCCGCGACAAGCGCGTGGAAATCGCACTCACCTACATTTACGGCGTTGGCCGTACCCGTTCGGTTCAGGTTCTCGACGAGACCAAAATCGACAAGAACATCCGCGTCAAGGACCTCACCGACGATCAGCTCATTGCGTTGCGTGACTACATTGACGCCAACTTCAAGGTCGAAGGTGACCTGCGCCGTGAGGTTCAGGCCGACATTCGACGCAAGGTGGAACTGGGTTCGTACCAGGGAATCCGTCACCGTCGTGGTCTGCCCGTTCACGGTCAGCGCACGAAGACCAATGCCCGCACCCGCAAGGGACCGAAGCGCACTGTCGCCGGCAAGAAGAAGGCCGGCCGCTAGCCGCGGCCCTAGGAAAGGGAACTGGATCATGGCATCACCGAAAGCGACCGCGGGCCGTAAGCCCCGTCGTAAGGACAAGAAGAACATCGCAGTGGGACAGGCTCACATCAAGTCGACGTTCAACAACACCATCGTCTCTATCACCGACCCGACCGGCAACGTCATCTCGTGGGCGTCGTCTGGTGGAGTTGGTTTCAAGGGTTCGCGTAAGTCGACTCCGTTTGCCGCTCAGCTTGCAGCGGAATCGGCGGCACGACAGGCGCAAGAGCACGGCATGAAGAAGGTCGACGTGTTCGTCAAGGGACCGGGTTCCGGTCGCGAAACGGCAATTCGTTCACTTCAGGCCGCTGGCCTCGAGGTGGGATCGATTACCGATGTGACGCCTCAAGCGCACAACGGTTGCCGCCCACCCAAGCGTCGCCGCGTCTAACACACCACGATTTAACGGGGTGATCGGGGAGACCCGATCATCGCACACCAACAATTCAACAACCGTATTCAGAGAAGTGTCATATAGCGGACACTGACCGAAAGGAAACCACGTGCTCATTGCACAGCGCCCCACGCTCACCGAAATCACCGAATCCGACACGCGTTCACAGTTCGTCATCGGACCGCTCGAGCCCGGTTTTGGCTACACACTCGGCAACTCTCTTCGCCGTACCCTCCTGTCGTCCATCCCCGGCGCGGCCGTCACCCGTTTTCGTGTGACCGGTGCACCGCACGAATTCACGTCGCTCACGGGTGTTCACGAAGACGTCACGGAAATCATCCTCAACCTCAAGAACATCACGGTCTCGAGCGAACACGATGAGCCGGTTGTTGCTTACCTCCGCAAGAAGGGTGCAGGCGCTGCAACCGCAGCAGACATCACCGCTCCCGCCGGAGTCGAGATTCACAACCCCGAGTTGCACGTTGCGACGCTGTCGAAAGAGGGAAACCTCGAAATCGAGCTCACCATCGAGCGCGGTCGTGGATATGTCTCGGTCGAGCAGAACAAGATTGCGGGTGCCCCCATCGGTACCATCGCGATTGACTCGATCTATTCGCCCGTTCTCAAGGTGACCTACCGCGTCGAGGCAACTCGTGCCGGTGAGCGCACCGACTTCGACAAGCTCGTTGTCGACGTCGAGACCAAGGCGTCAATCGTCCCTCGCGACGCGGTTGCGTCGGCTGGTGGAACGCTTGTAGAACTGTTCGGACTTGCTCGTGAATTGAACGTCGAAGCCGAAGGAATCGAAATCGGACCCCGCTTCGAAGAAGTCGTCACGGGTGAAGGTCTTGACATTCGCATCGAAGAACTCGACCTCACAGTCCGTTCGTTCAATTGCCTCAAGCGCGAGGGAATCAACACCCTTGCACAGCTGGTCAACCTCACCGAGCACCAGCTCATGAACATCCGTAATTTCGGACAGAAATCAGTCGACGAGGTTCTCGAGAAGCTCGTCGAGCGCAACCTTCAGCTCAAGGACGGCGTTCCGGGAGCGGATTCAGCGTATTTCTACGAGGCCAACGAAGACTAATTACCCTGCGGGTGCTGTCGCGCTCGCATTTGACAGGAGAACCAACACATGCCTAAGCCCACAAAGGGTCCCCGCCTCGGAGGAGGCCCGGCCCACGAACGTCTGCTTCTTGCGAACCTCGCAGTTGCGCTGTTCACCCACAAGTCGATCGAGACGACCGAGACGAAGGCCAAGCGCCTCCGTCCGCTCGCCGAGCGTCTCGTCACGTTCGGGAAGCGCGGAGACCTCCACGCTCGTCGCCGTGTTCTGGGGATTCTTCGCAACAAGGACGCAACGCACGAACTCTTCACCGTGATCGCGCCGCAGGTCGAACTTCGCGAGGGTGGTTACACCCGCATCACGAAGACTCGGTTCCGCAAGGGCGATAACGCGTCGATGGCACAGATCGAGCTTGTCCTCGAGCCTGTCAACCCCAAGCCGAAGTCGGCCAAGAAGGTTGCTGCCCCTGCTGCGGCTGCCGCTGCGCCGGCTCCAAAGGCCGCTGCCGCAGTTGTTGCTGAGGACATCGTCGAGGACGTCGTTACCGATGCTCCGGTTGACGAGGTCGTCGAGACCGAGGTTGTCGAAAACGTCGAAGCCCCTGAAGCAGTCGAGGTTGTCGAGGCCGACGAGCCCGCCGAAGTTCCCGCGGACGACGCTGCCGCCGAGGCCGAGGCCGAGGCCGCACCGGAAGCAGCCGACGACGCTGCCCCCGAGGGCGACGAAAAGTAATTCAATGATGCGAGGCCCGGGGATTTTCCTCGGGCTTCGTGTTGGTTCCGGCGAGAATTCATGAGACTCCGCATCGATTTTTCCTACGACGGCACGGACTTCTCTGGCTGGGCAAAACAGCCCGGTCTGCACACCGTGCAGGGGTCCCTCGACGTCGCGTTGGCGACAATTCTTCGACTGGACACGATTCAATCGACAGTCGCGGGACGAACGGACGCGGGTGTCCACGCGACGGGACAAACCGCTCACATTGATGTCGATGACTCGGTGAAGCCCGAGCAACTTTTGCGTCAACTCAATTCGATTCTGTCCGGCGTCGCGATTCACATCCACCGAGTGACCGTGGCCCCACCAGGGTTCGATGCTCGTTATTCGCCGATGTTCCGCCGCTACGAATACCGTGTGTCCGATGCCGTCGGAAATCGCGATCCACGAACGCGACATTTCACGCTGTGGGTTGACGATCACCTCGACATCGACTTGATGAACGCAGCCGCGACCTCGATTCTGGGTCTTCACGACTGGACCACGTATTGCAAGCCTCGCCCCCGAGCCACGCGCGTCCGCGAACTGCAGATTTTCCGCTGGCGACGTGAGAACGACGGCACACTCGTCGCCGAGGTGCAGGCTGACGCGTTCTGCCACAACATGGTTCGAAACCTTGTTGGGATGTGTATCGCGGTGGGTCGCGGCAAGCTCACGGTGAGTGATGCGGTCGCGCTCCGCGAGGAACGCACGCGCACCTCGGCATTCATCGTCACGCCGCCCCACGGACTCACACTCGTCGAGGTGGGCTATCCGGCCGACGACGAGGTGGGCGATCGGGCCGAGCTGTCGCGTGCTCGCCGTGAATCGGTTTGACCAGACGCTGAATCCCTTGTAGAGTTGTCCCTTGGTGCCCGACCCGGGTGCCTGGTTGAGCCCTCCACCGAGTTCTTTCCTTAGAAAGCCTCACCGGAGCGGGATTCACGAACACTTTAACCGAAAGCGCTACGACTGTGACGCGTACATTCTCACCAAAGCCCGCTGATATCCAGCGGGAATGGATCATCATTGACGCCGAAGACGTTGTTCTCGGTCGTCTCGCAAGCCACGCCGCAGTATTGCTTCGCGGCAAGCACAAGCCGACCTTCGCTCAGCACATGGACATGGGTGACCACGTCATCATCATCAATGCTGAAAAGGTCGCACTCACCGGCTCGAAGCTGACCCAGAAGCTTGCCTACCGTCACTCGGGATACCCGGGTGGATTGACGGCTGTCAAGTACTCGGAACTCCTCGAGAAGCACCCCACGCGCGCCGTCGAGAAGGCGATCCGCGGCATGCTCCCCAAGAACTCGCTCGGAGCCGACCAGTTCCGCAAGCTCAAGGTGTACGCGGGTGCCGAGCACCCCCACACTGCACAGCAGCCCAAGCCGTACACATTTGACCAGGTCGCGCAGTAAGCGCCGAGTGAAGGATTAGAACAGTGGCAAAAATCAGTGAAACCACCGCATCGGGAGCCAAGGCACCGAAGCTCACCCTCTCTGTCGCCGGCGCAGCCGTCGGTCGACGCAAGGAAGCGATCGCCCGCGTGCGACTCATTCCTGGTACCGGTGTCGTGACCGTGAACGGTCGCACCATCGAAGAGTACTTCCCCAACAAACTCCACCAGCAGCTCATCACGTCGCCGTTCGCGGTTCTCGAGCTTGGTTCCGTGTATGACGTCATCGCGCGCATCTCGGGCGGAGGCCCCTCTGGGCAGGCCGGCGCACTGCGTCTTGGCATCGCTCGATCCCTCCTCGAGATCGACACCGAGAACAACCGTCCGACCCTCAAGAAGGCCGGTTTCCTCACGCGTGACGCCCGTATCAAGGAGCGCAAGAAGGCTGGTCTCAAGAAGGCCCGCAAGGCTCCCCAGTACTCGAAGCGTTAATCGGACATTCTCCGATGTCGCGTCTCTTTGGGACCGATGGTGTTCGCGGGCTCGCAAACGACGAACTCACGGCCGATTTGGCCCTGCGCCTCGCGCAGGCCGCTTCACAGGTTCTGACACAGGGTCGGCACGCCGACGAAGTGCGCCGAGAAGGTCGCAAACCGCGCGCGATTGTCGCCCGCGATCCGCGAATCTCTGGCGAGTTCCTGACGGCAGCGGTTTCGGCTGGGCTGGCAAGTTCCGGCATCGATGTCCTTGACGCGGGAGTTTTGCCGACCCCCGCGACGGCATTTCTCGTCAACGACATTCAGGCCGACTTCGGGGTAATGATTTCGGCCTCGCACAACCACGCCGCGGACAACGGCATCAAGTTCTTTTCATTCGGCGGAACGAAGCTTCCCGACGTCGTCGAGGAGCGGATCGAAAAGGCTTTGGAAGGACCCCGTCTTCAACCGACAGGCGCGGGAGTCGGACGAATTCGCCGCTTTGCCGATGCCGAAGATCGGTATGTGCTGCACCTCCTCGCGACGATGGACGTCTCGTTGGCCGGATTGCACATCGTTATTGACTGCGCGAACGGCGCCGCGGCCGGAATTTCGCCACGCGCGTTCAAGGACGCAGGCGCACAGGTCACCGTGATCGGTAGCGACCCGGACGGACTCAATATCAACGAGGGGTGCGGCTCAACCGACCTCGCGCTGTTGCAAAAAACTGTTGTCGACGTCGGCGCCGACCTGGGAATCGCCCACGACGGTGATGCAGATCGATGCCTCGCCATCGACGCGACGGGGAACGTCATCGACGGCGATCACATCATGGCGATTCTTGCCGTGTCGATGAATAACCGCGGTTTGCTCAAGAGCTCGACGGTTGTCGCAACGGTCATGAGTAACCTCGGTCTCGAGATCGCGCTCAACCGCGAGGGAATTTCTCTGCGTCGTTCGGCGGTCGGTGACCGTTACGTCCTCGAAGACATGGGTTCTGGCGCGTACAACTTTGGCGGCGAACAATCGGGGCACATCATCTTTGCGGATCACTCGACAACGGGCGACGGTCTGCTCACGGGACTTCACCTCGCAGCCGAGATGGTGCGAACCGGCAAGACCGTTGCAGAATTGGCGACCGTCATGACCGCGTTGCCCCAGATTCTCGTCAACGTGAAAGACGTCGACCACACCAACCTGGACTCGGACACCGAAATCGCCGCGCTGCAGTCGGAACTCGAGGCCGAGCTCGGTGATTCGGGTCGAATCCTGCTCCGCTCGTCTGGCACCGAGCCGCTCGTGCGGGTCATGGTCGAAGCGGCGACACAGGAACACGCCGAGAGCGTCGCCACACGGCTGGCGGACATCGTGCGCGCGCGACTGTCCCTCTAGATTTTGCGCAACAACACCGTGGACACGGTGTGATCGCGGTCCTTTTTCAGGACCAGTTTCGCGCGTGATCGAGTCGGGGCAATGTTCTCGACCAGGTTTGGTTCATTGATTGAATCCCAGAACGAGGTTGCTTCAGCGATGGCCTCGTCGCGCGACAACGCCGCGTAACGGTGGAAAAAGGACCGCTCGTCGGCGAACGCGCCAGTCTGTAGCGCGAGAAATCGGTTGACGAACCAGGACTTGATGTCGACGGTTCGCGCATCGACATAAATGGAAAAATCGAACAGGTCAGAGACTGCAACCGATTGACCTGCTGTGGGAGCCTGCAACACGTTCAGGCCCTCGACAATGAGAATGTCGGGCCTCGAAACCTCAATCGTCTCGCCAGGGACGATGTCGTACGAAAGGTGGGAATAGACCGGCGCGAATACCTTGTCCGCCCCGGATTTGATTTCGGTGACGAACCGAAGCAACGCGCGTCGGTCATACGATTCGGGAAAACCCTTGCGATTCTCGATTCCGCGTTTGATCAGTTCCGCGTTGGGGTAGAGAAAACCATCGGTCGTAACCAGTGCGATGTTGGGGGTCTCTGGGTCGCGCGACAGCAATTCGCGCAACAGTCGAGACACGGTGGATTTGCCGACCGCGACGCTGCCCGCGACACCGATGACGAACGGGGTGTGCGGTTTCGTGATTCCGAGGAACGACGCGGTGTCGGCATGCGTGGCGCGTGCCGCCTTGGCATAGCGCGAGAGCAGATTGGTCAGCGGAATGTATATGCTGTCGACCTCGTCGATATCGAGGCTGTCGCCGAGTCCGCGAATGCGCTCGATTTCCTTTTCCGAAAGCGGGGACGCCAAAGACGACGCTAGTGCCGACCACCGATGCCGAGGAATCTCGTGGAACGGTGTCAAACCAATAGAACTGTCACCCATTGCCTCAACGATACTCCGCTCGCGGGGTGGCTAGACTTGCC
>JAIOXB010000063.1 GCA_021741825.1 Microbacteriaceae bacterium | reverse complement strand
GTGGCTACCGAGATACGCATCGATGACAGCAGGGTTCTTCATGACCTCGTCGGGTGCGCCCTCGGCGACAACCTTTCCTTCGGCCATGACGATGACCCAGTCCGCGATGTGGCGAACCATCTGCATGTCGTGTTCGACAAAGAGGACGGTCATGCCCTCATTTTTGAGGTTGAGGATGTGGTCAAGCAGTGACTGAGTTAGCGCCGGGTTGACTCCCGCCATCGGCTCGTCGAGCATCACGAGTTCCGGGTTTGTCATCAACGCGCGAGCCATTTCAAGCAACTTGCGCTGTCCACCCGAAAGCGACGCAGCGAAGTCATCGCGCTTGGTGTCGAGTTTGAACCGCGTGAGGATTTCGAGCGCCTTTGCCTCGATCTCGATTTCCTTTTTCTTCCAGAGGAAGGGGAAAAGGCTTGCGCTGAGATTCTCGCCAGTCTGCTCGGTGCTTCCCAGCTTCATGTTGTCCATGACAGTGAGAAGTCCTAGAGCCTTCGTTAGCTGGAACGTTCGGATGAGTCCCCGACGCGCTACCTTGAACGCCGAGAGCTTTGCGAGGGACTGCCCGTTGAACGACCACGAACCGTTGTCCGGCTGGTCGAATCCGGTGAGTAGGTTGAAGAGCGTCGTTTTTCCCGCGCCGTTGGGCCCGATGAGCGCCGTGATGGCGTTGCGGGGGATCTCAACGTGCTCGACGTCGACGGCGACCAATCCACCGAATTGGCGGTGGACGCCGTCCGCGACCAGGATGGGGTCCTTTTTGGCAACGCCGGGCTTGATGGCGCCGACGTGCAAGCCCGTGGACTTGACGGGGGACGAGGAGGATTCGTTACTTGACAAAGGTCAACTCCTTCTTGTTTCCGAACAGACCTTGAGGCCGGAAGACCACGAGGAGCACCAACGCGAACCCGACAATGATGTATTTGATTTGCGCTGCCTGAATGGTGGTGAAAGGCATCAGTCCGGCTTCGGCAAGCGCGGGGAAGAGCAACCCGAGGAACGCCTGGAGAACCCAGAAGATGATCGAGCCCGCGAGCGGTCCGAACACCGTTGCAGCGCCACCCAACAGCAATGCGGTCCAGAGGAAGAACGTGAGTGAGGTCACGTACACCGATGAGTTCACGTTGGTCGAGAAGGCGAGCATGAGTCCGCCGAGAGCTCCGAGAACACCGCCGATGATCAGAGCCTGCATCTTGTATGCGAAGACGTTCTTGCCGAGTGAACGCACGGCGTCTTCGTCTTCGCGGATTCCCTTGATGACACGACCCCACGGTGAATTGACGAGTCGCCACACGAGGTAGATGGCAAGCGTCAGAATGATGATTCCGACGATTCGGAGATACCAGGTGCGTTCGTTGTCCAAGAATGGCCCGAAACCGTACTCACCAGGCGGAATGGGGTTCGAATCGTTGAAGCCACCGGCGCCAACCGTCGGGTTGGTGATGGTTCCTCCGGGCCCGTTGAAGCCCGAAAGTCCGTCTGCCGAGCCGGTGATTCCGCCGAAGGCCGAGCTCAGCAGCAGCAATCGAACGATTTCCGCCGCGGCAATTGTCACGATCGCGAGGTAGTCGCCCCGAAGTCGTAGCGTGGGAATTCCGAGAATGAGAGCGAAAATGATGGACGCGCCGATTCCGACAAACGCGGCGAAATACCACGGGAGCCCGAACGTCAAAATGCCAATCGCGTAGCCGTAAGCACCGAGGGCCATGAAGCCCGCCATACCCATGTTGAGAAGTCCTCCGAAACCGAAGTGAAGGGCGAGACCGAGAGTGGCCAGGGCATAAGCCATGGTCGTCGGAGCGAGAATAAACGAGACTGAGGAGTTGAAGATACCGAGGAAGTCCATGAGCTATCCCACCCTTTCCTTGCGACCGAGAATTCCTTGAGGTCGGAAAAGCAGAATTCCGATGAGGACCACCAGCGCACCGACGTATTTGAGGTCCGAGGGAATGAAGAGGCTCGATCCCTCGACGAGAATGCCCACGATGAGCGAGCCGATGAGTGCGCCATATGCCGTGCCGAGGCCACCGAGGGTCGTCGCGGCAAAGATGAGCAAAAGGATTTGACCGCCCATGTCCCAGCGAATTCCGGGACGGAAGTAGGCCCACAGGATTCCCGAGAATCCGGCGAGAACAGAACCGATGATCCAGACAATCCGAACGACACCGTCGACGTCGATTCCCGACGACGCAGCGAGGCTGGGGTTGTCCGAGATCGCACGGGTTGCCTTACCGATCTTGGACGCGCTGAGCCACCAGGCGAACGCGATGATAATCAAGATCGAAAGACCCATGCTGACGATGTCGATCACGCTGAGCGAGACCGAACCGAACAGGTTGAAGCGTTCAGCACCCGAGCCCGGAAGCTGCTCGGTCTTTCCACCGATGAAGAACTGGTAGGTGTAGCGAATACCGAGCGAGAGCCCGATTGAGACGATCATGAGTTGCACCAACCCCATGCCACGCCGTCGGAGTGGTGCCCACAGTGTGGCGTCCATTCCCCATCCCAGCGCGCCGGACAGGACGAGCGCGATCGGGATGGCGAGCCACAACAGCCCCTCTCCCATCACCGCCACCAGTCCGAAAGTAGCGATTGCGCCGAATGTGACGAGTTCGGCGTGTGCGAAGTTTGAAATACCGGTCGTGCCGTAAATCAGCGAGAGACCGACCGATGCGAGTGCCAGCATGAGACCGAAGTTGAGCCCTGAGATCAGGCGCTGAACAACTTGGTCGAACATGCTTGTTGTGGTGCGCTCGCCCTGACCGATGAAGAAGTTCATGGCGGCTCGTCCACCGGGGCCGACCGTCACTGTCTGAACGTTTGCTTCGACGAATTCGGTCGCCGGGTTGTCGATAACCGCGACACCGTCAGGAAGGGTGCTCTCGTCAACGGTGACCGTATAGTCGGCTTCCTTTTCCGGAACCCCGGCGGTGAATTTGCCCTCGGCATCGGTCATTACGGTAGCCGCATAGCCGCCGCCACCCGTGAGGTTGATGGTCACTCCACCGATTGGCTCGCCCTTGTTTTGGACGTTTCCGCTGATCTTGAACGGCATTTCGGGGTTGACGACATCCGCCTGTGCGGGCGATGCGAGCCCGAGAACACCGAATGCCAAGACAAAGGCACCCACTGCGCTCGCGAGTCGACTCGCGTTCCGTCGCATTGTTGACATGGTCCTCACAAGACCTCCTGCTAGGACCCGGCAGCATCTCGTCTGACCGGGATCGGTTTCCACACACTGGGGAACATCTGTTTCGCGCTTAACCGCAATTAAATGAACCTGCCCCATTATGTCGGGAAACTATGCCATTTGGGAACTCGGCTACGATAAAAGTAGCGAGAGCACACTTATTGTCGTAATTTTTGTGCGGAAAGGGGAATCCATGAGCGGCAACGACCCCTTCGGTCTTACCGGACTGACTTATGACGATGTCATGCTCCTTCCCGAGCACACCGATGTCATTCCGTCCGAAGCGAACACCTCGAGTCGCTTGACCAAGCGCATCACGCTCTGGGCGCCGATTGTGTCCAGCGCAATGGACACCGTCACCGAGTCGAGGATGGCGATCGGAATGGCCCGCCAGGGCGGAATCGGCATCATTCACCGCAACCTGTCCATCGAGGACCAAGCGGCCCAGGTCGACAAGGTCAAACGCAGCGAATCGGGAATGATCACGAACCCCGTGACCACGACCCCCGACACCTCCGTTGCGGAGGTTGACCGGATTTGCGGTCAGTTTCGCGTGTCCGGCCTTCCCGTCGTGGACGAGGATGGCGTTCTGCTGGGAATCATCACGAATCGGGACATGCGTTTCGTTCCGCGCGATGAGGCCGAAAAGACTCTCGTCAAAAACGTCATGACACCGATGCCTCTTGTCACCGGTCGGGCGTCAATCAGCGACGACGATGCCGTCGCGTTGTTCGCCCAACACAAGATTGAGAAACTCCCACTTGTCGATGACGCGGGCAAACTGGTCGGGCTCATCACGGTCAAAGATTTCGAGAAGAGCGAGCTGTACCCGAACGCGACGAAGGACGACGAAGGTCGACTTCGCGTAGGAGCGGCGATCGGGTTCTTCGGTGACGCGTGGGAGCGTGCGTGTGCGTTGCGCGATGCTGGCGTCGACATCCTCGTGGTCGACACTGCAAACGGCGATTCGTCGGGCGTCCTCGACATTGTGAAGAAACTCAAGGCGGACAAGTCCTTTGCGCACATCGATGTGATTGGTGGAAACGTGGCAACCGAAGCGGGCGCCGCGTCGCTCATCGCTGCGGGTGTCGACGCCGTCAAGGTCGGGGTTGGCCCGGGTTCCATTTGCACGACGCGAATCGTCGCCGGTGTCGGTGTCCCTCAGATCACCGCAATTTATGAAGCGTCCAAGGCAGCGAAAAAAGCGGGCGTTCCCGTCATCGCCGACGGCGGGCTCCAGTATTCGGGCGATATCGCGAAGGCACTTGTTGCGGGCGCCGAGGTCGTCATGCTCGGCTCACTTCTCGCTGGAACGGACGAAAGCCCTGGCGACCTGGTGTTCGAAAACGGGAAGCAATACAAGGCCTACCGCGGAATGGGGTCGCTCGGTGCGCTTCAGACGCGCGGAAACAAGACCTCGTATTCCCGAGACCGTTATTTTCAAGCTGACGTTCCGAGTGACGACCAGCTCATTGCCGAGGGCATCGAAGGCCGAGTCGCGTATCGCGGCCCGCTCGCATCGGTCATGTATCAATTGCTGGGCGGATTGCGCCAGTCGATGTTCTACACGGGCGCTCGAACGATTACCGATCTCAAAGCGAACGGCAAGTTTGTTCGCATCACCCCGGCGGGGCTCAAGGAATCTCACCCGCACGACATTCAGATGATTGTCGAAGCCCCGAACTACAAGCGATAGGCGCCGAGCATGAGTGATATCGAAATCGGTCGTGCCAAGCGCGCTCGTCGTGCGTTCTCGTTCGATGACATCGCGGTAGTGCCGAGTCGCCGCACTCGAGACCCCGAGGCGGTCAGCACGGCGTGGTCGATCGATGCGCTCAAGTTTGAGATCCCGGTCCTCGCAGCACCGATGGACTCAGTCGTTTCCCCGCGAACCGCCATCACAATCGGAAAGCTCGGCGGCATCGGCGTTCTCAACCTTGAAGGACTGTGGACTAGGTACGACAACCCCGAGGCCGTGATCGAGAAGATCCGCGAACTTCCGATTGACGTCGCCACGGCCGAAATGCAAAAAATGTACGCCGAGCCAATCAAGCCGGAGCTCATCGAACAGCGCCTCGGCGAAATTCGGGATGCCGGTGTCCCCGTCGCTGGCGCGTTGAGTCCGCAGCGAACCGTCGAGTTCCACGACGTTGTGACCAAGTCGGGTGTCGACCTCTTTGTGATTCGCGGCACCACCGTGAGTGCCGAGCACGTCTCGCCGACGGGCGAACCCCTCAATTTGAAGCAATTCATTTATGACCTTGATGTGCCCGTCATCGTTGGCGGCGCAGCGACGTACAGCGCCGCACTTCACCTGATGCGAACGGGCGCCGCAGGGGTTCTCGTAGGTTTCGGCGGAGGCGCCGCCTCGACC
>JAIOXB010000016.1 GCA_021741825.1 Microbacteriaceae bacterium | reverse complement strand
GGCAACCGAGCCGGTCAGGCGATCGACGCGCTGTCGGACATGGGATACGTGAATCTAACGAACGCCGGCGGCGTTGATGACGCCGCGGCGGTCACCGGTCTGACCATCGTCCAGTAACGAGGTTCTCTCGAACCTGCGTTTCTGACGCGGGCGCTTGTAGTCTGTGACCATGAGCACACAACAGAACGACACCGCGGCCAGCAACATCAAGGGCATACGCCGTATCGCTGTGTGGACGGTCGTCGTCGCCCTCGTCATCACCGCACTGATAGGCATCTACACCATCGTGTCGGGTCAATTCGGCGAAACCCAAAGCAAGGTCATGCTCACGACGCTCGCTGTCGCGGCCTTTTCGGTACTCGCCCTGTGTCACCTCGCCATCGTTGAACGAGACGTCAAGGCGGTCGGGTGGATTGGAATCGGAACGAGCGCACTCGCACTCATTTCGGCGGCGGTTTTGATCTGGTGGGACTTCGGAGACTATTCATACCAACCCGGCGGCATCTATATGAACATCTCGAAGACCTTCGCGATTTCAGGCCTCGTCGCGGTGTCACTTGCTCACGCCAACCTCATGTTGTTGTTGCAAACCGCGCCGCTTCGGTGGATTCGTTCGACGCTCACCGTTGCCCTCATCCTCATCGCCATCGTTCCAACGTTGATTCTTCCGATCATCCTCACCGACGGTGCCTTCCCGCCGCAATCGTTCCAGGACGTTTACTGGCGTTTCTTTGCCGTCATCCTGATTCTCGATGCGCTGTGCACCATCGCTTTGCCGGTGGCGACGCTCATCGTTCGCGGCCAGGGCAAACGCGACTCGCCCACATCGACAATTGGTGCCTCGTCGGCGAAGTCGGTGACCGTCACACTGACGGGTGTTGCGGCGACATGGGTCAACACACAAGTCACCCAGTCATCCCGAACGGCCGACCAGGTCGTCACCGCGTTGATTGCTGCTGCGCGAAAGAAATAACGTGAGCGAGTCGCCTCTGGGTTTCGCCGTCGTTGTCGACGATGAGCCCCTGATTTGTGGCATTATCGCCGAAATCCTCGAGGCAGAAGGATGGGTTGTCACTCAAGCAGGGGATGCGCTGTCTGCGATCACTGCCGTGAAATCAACGTCTGCGACATTGGTGATTGCCGATATCGACCTCGGGATGGGGCCAACGGGCATCGACGTGGTTCAACGTGCCCGGGCAGAGAATCCGTCGATCGGCGTGGTGTTCATCACCAACCTCACTGATCCCCGAATCACCGGCAAAGGGTGGGACACGATTCCGCGCGACGCCTCGTACATCATCAAGACCGAAATCAGTTCGACTTCGGCGTTACGTGCCGCGGTCACCGAAGCACTCGATGCCCGAACGGCTACTACCCGGCCCCTGGCGGCGGAGACAGCGACGCAATCGTTGTCGAACACGCAGGTTGGCGTTCTTAAACTTGTTTCGGAAGGCCTGACCAACGACGAAATTGCAACCGCCCGTGCAACCACGGTTCGCGCCGTTGAGCGATTGCTGTCCCGCATGATGGTCGCGGCAAACATCGCACCCGGGCCAAGTGCTCGTGTCCAACTCGCCCGACTGTACTGGGACGAGCTCAATGGTCGATAGGCGCGGAAAGAACGAAAACGTCCTTCGACCGCGTGATTTCATCGACATCCTGGGCACAAGTTGGCCATTTCGCGCAATTACCGTCGTCCCCTACGCCGCGGTCACGATTTTGCCCACCACCGCGTCCGAATTGGGGCGACTCACCGTCCAATCACTCCCCATCGCCATTGGAATTGCAGCGTTCTCGGTATCCGTGGCGGCGCTCCTCGTGTTTCTCGTTCGCATCGTTCTCCCCGCACGATGGCGGCGATCCAGCTCAATCGTGATTGGCGCACTGCTGGTTGCAGGAACCCTGCGAGGAATAGTCGTGTCGACCGTCATGGATTCGACCGGTCTGGAAGCGACATCTCACCTAACATCACGCGTGTTCCTCGGTGCGCTCAGTCTGCCGCCCGTGCTGGCTCTCATTTCTCTCGTCGTGAGCCGGATCGTGATTGCGCGCACGAAAGCGATTTCAACGCGCGACGAGATCTCGGCGGCCGAACGAAAGCGCGACCGCATCCTCGCCGAGATAGAGGCCAGCGATGATCGATTGCGTGAAGAGGTGGATGAAACGCTGCGTCCGGCGATTTCTGCTCTCGTAGACGTCATTCAGAGCGGACGAGGTGCTCGTTCGGAAATGGCCGCCCGAGTTGATGCCTTCGCCACCGAGGTGGTGCGTCCACTCAGTCACACGCTGGCGACAACAGGATCGGCACTCGCGGAAAAATCTAGTCGTGGGCTGCGGGAAGTAACTGACCCCTCCCGGCCAAGAATCCGCGAACAAATCAACGCGACCTATTCCGGCCTCGGCGTTTTTCTGGGTTCGGGTACGGTTCTCTTGGACTTGTATCCGGCTGCTAACGGCTTTCTTGCCGCGTTGATTTCCGGATTGTTTGTTTTTGGAATCGTTCGCCTCCTCAGTGTGATCTTCGGAAATCGACAGTCTGGCTTTTTCGTCAGTGGGATCATCATTGCTGGCGTCCATTCGGTCGCCTGGATTCCAGCGCACCTCATCAACCAAAACCTGATATTCCCCGCCGGAATCGAATTTCAACCGTGGCTTGTTAGCAGCATCGCGATGCCGCTATTGGGTCTTTTGTATCAACTTGTCATTCTTGGGGCGTACTCGAGTCGCATCGAACTGGCCCGTCTTGACAGCGCGCGCGTCGACATGTTGATTCAGTTGTCGGAAGCCCGTCGGCGCTCGTGGTTACGCCAGCGCCACCTGACACACACACTTCATTCAACCGTTCAGTCCCGAGTCCATGCCCAGGCTCGCCTGCTTCGATCCGGAAAGGGGAAACTCTCGGCCGTCGAGCGTGACCAAGCAGTCGGTGTTGTGACGTCGGCACTGGACGTCCTAACGACGGAACCGGTTGAAGCCGTCGACCCCGTGGCAGCAATCCGCGACCTCGTCGATTTCTGGGCGGGGATGTGCACCATCACACTCGATGTCGGCCCAGAGGCCTGGGAGTCCGCTTCGGTCGACCACGAATCATCCGAGGCGTTGCACTTGGTTTCGCTCGAGATGATCTCTAATGCGATTCGGCACGGTCACGCCACCGAGATTGCCATCACCATGACACGTTCGACGCCGGAGACAATCACCGTGACCGCAGTCAACAACGGGAAACACGTGTCCGCCAGGCATCGAGCCGGGCTGGGGATGGCGCTCTACGACGAGCTGGCGGCACATTGGTCGCTCACCAACGGTGATCGAGTCACCATGTCAGCGGTCATTGCGGCCCGAGCAACGGACCCAGCGTCTCACTCGATTTAGACTGTGAGCACGACAGGAAGAGATCCATGGCAACCGTTGAATTCGACAAAAGCGCTTTCGAAGCGGCGATCGTCGCGGAAGACTCTCTCGTGCTCGTCGACTTTTGGGCGGAGTGGTGCGGGCCGTGCAGGCAGTTTGGCCCAATCTTTGAACGAGTCAGCGACAAACATCCCGACATCACCTTTGCAAAGGTCGACACTGACAAAGAACAAGAGCTGTCGGCGATGGCCGGCATCAAGTCCATTCCGACACTGATGATGTTCCGCGACGGGATCTTGCTGTTCAACCAAGCCGGCGCTGCGCCGGAATCGGCACTCGAAGACATCATCGCGCAAGCGCGCACACTTGACATGGATGCGATTCGCGCGGAACTTGCCGCAACCGCTAGGTCAGCGGAGCCCGGCCCCGGAACAAACGCCTGACCTTCGCCTTGATCGTGGTGGCGGGCTTCTCGTTGTACACGCCCGCGAATTCCTGACCGGACATCCTCTGGATTTCGGCCATGATTGCGTCCGTTGCCTCTCGTCGCGCTTTGCCGCTTGACGCCTCACCGAAACTCGAGAGGTCCATCGGTCGGCCGTATTCGACGCGTAACTTTGCGAGACGTATTCCCTTGGTGCCCACTGGTTGAATCTTGTCGGTGCCTGTCAATGCAACCGGAACGACCGGGACGTTGGCGGTCAGGGCGAGCCACGCAACACCCGTCTTTCCGCGGTAAAGTCGCCCATCGAGCGACCGTGTGCCCTCCGGATACATCGCGAATGATTCACCGTCGACTAGTCGCGCAAGGCCGGAATCCAACGCATCCTGGGCCGCCGAGGCGGAACGACGATTTACGGGAATTGCGTCGATTGACTCAAAGAATTTCTTGGAAAGCCAACCTTTGAATCCTTTGCCCGTGAAATACTCCGCTTTCGCGAGGAAAGACACTGGGCGCCGGGACAAGAGCGTGATGATGACGGAATCGAAAAAGGACAGGTGGTTGCTCGCGAGGATCACTCCACCCTGTGCGGGCATGTTTCCCCGCCCGATGATCTTTGCGGCGAACAGCACGCGAACGATCGGCGGGAACAACACGCGCGTGATGAATTTGATCATGCCCGTGACTGCCGGGGGGACTTGGGAAGTAGTTGGGCAGGCACACCCACAGCGGTTCGGTTCGCTGGAACGTCCTTGAGCACGACGGCACCGGCGCCAATAAGTGCGTTGTCGCCGACGGTGATCGGGCCCAGAATTATTGCGCCCGCGCCGATTGCAACGCCACTTCCCACCGCAGGATGCCGGCGACCGTTCTTTACGTCTCCCTGACCGCCAAGCGTGACGCCGTGATAGAAGGTGCAATCGTCTCCGACGATTGCGGTCTCGCCGATGACGACACCGGCTCCGTGGTCGATGAACAAGCGATTGCCGATCGTGGCCGCGGGGTGAATTTCGATGAGCGTCCACCACCGCACGATCTGCGAGATCAGACGTGCGAGGAACTTCCATCCCCAACCCCACAGCATGTGAGTCAATCGGTACCACCAGACGGCGTGCAGTCCGGACAGCACCCAAAACGCTTCGCTGCGCGTACGCGTCGCCGGGTCACGATCCAACGCCATCGCGAGGTCCTCGCGAATTCGTTGGACGGGGGTCACCTAGTCGAGAATACCCTCAAACAGCACGGTTGACAGATATCGCTCTCCGTAGGAGGCGAGGATAACAACGATGGTCTTGCCCTTGTTCTCGGGACGCTTGGCCAGTTCGAGAGCCGCCCAGGCGGTTGCCCCCGACGAGATTCCCGCCATGATCCCCTCTTCACGAGCGAGACGACGAGCGGTGTCGACCGAATCGGTGATCGACACGTCGATGACCTCGTCGTACACATCGCGGTCGAGAACGTCGGGAACGAAGTTTGCACCGATTCCCTGAATCTTGTGGGGGCCGGGTGCGCCGCCGTTGAGGATCGGCGAATCGATTGGCTCAACCGCAACGACACGAACGCTGGGCTTCTTTTCCTTGAGTACCTGGCCGGTACCGGTGATGGTTCCACCCGTTCCCACGCCGGCCACGAAGATGTCGACGGCACCATCGGTGTCGTTCCAAATCTCGACAGCGGTCGTCTTCCGGTGAATCGCGGGATTGGCTTCATTTTCAAACTGACGAGCGAGAACCGCACCCGGACGCTCCGCGGCGATTTCCTCGGCACGGGAAACCGCGCCCTTCATGCCCTCGGGAGCGGACGTCAACACGAGTTCCGCACCGAATCCTCGGAGAAGCGCGCGGCGTTCGATTGACATCGATTCCGGCATCGTCAGAACGACCTTGTAGCCACGTGCGGCGCCGACCATGGCGAGTGCGATGCCGGTGTTGCCACTGGTCGCCTCGACGATTGTTCCGCCCGGCTTGAGTTCACCCGACGCCTCGGCGGCATCAACGATTGCGACCCCGAGTCGGTCCTTGACGCTCGAGGTCGGGTTGTAGAACTCAAGCTTGGCGAGGACGATCGCTTCAGATCCGTCCGTCACGCGGTTGAGCCTGACGAGTGGGGTGTTTCCAAATGCTTCGGTGATGTCCGAAAAAATGCGCGCCATGAAGGTCTCCTGGTAGGTCGGTTCGTATCTTGAGACTACAAACAGGGATCCAATCGCCGTAGTTGTGTTACGTCAACGGCGTAACAAACGCGATTACTCCGCGTTTTCGGGCGAAAGGTGCTCGTGTACGGCAATCCAGGAGCCGTTTCGGCGCTCGAAGGCGATGGTTTCCCTCTCGTTGATTGTCGACACGTCACCCGCAAATTCCACGTCGCTCTCGACGTAGTGGGTGAATACTGCCGCCGATTCACCGAGAATCTGGACTCGCTGGTCGCGCGATCGGCACCCGTGAACACGAAATCCGTCGTCCTTTTCCCACGATGCCCACAGCGCCTCGTACTCGGCCCGCGAGTTGAGGCGTTCGGTGTGCGTGTAGAACATGAAGGTCGCGTCAGCCGCAAATCCCGAGAAATAGTCGGCCGTGCGGTGGCTCCCGAAGTCGTCGACGATCTTTGCCGCCGCGGCCAGGACCTCGTCCACGGCGCTCACGCGATCCTCCGCGCGAGAACCGTAATCAATTCGTAGGCGAGGTGCGCGGCCGCAATACCCGTGATTTCGGCGTGGTCATAGGCCGGAGCGACCTCGACGATGTCAGCGCCGACGAGGTTAACACCGTCGAGCGCTCGAACGAGCCTCAGCATTTCGCGACTCGACAGTCCGCCTGCCTCCGGTGTTCCCGTTCCGGGTGTGAAAGCCGGGTCCATGACATCGACATCAATCGAAACGTACACGGGGCGGTCACCGACCCGAGCCAGCATCCGTGCAATCATCTCGTCGATTCCAAGATCGTCCGCGTCCGTCGCGCGCAAAACCTGGAAACCGAGGGCGGTGTCGTCGGCAAGGTCGGTGTCGGAATACAGGGGGCCGCGGATTCCGACATGGAGACAACCCGACAGGTCTAGGAAGCCGTCCTCGCTCGCGCGACGGAACGGAGTTCCGTGAGTCAATGGTGCACCGAAATAGGTGTCCCACGTGTCGAGGTGCGCGTCAAAGTGAATGACGGCGATGGGCCCGTGCTTTTTGTGCAGGGACTTGAGAATGGGATACGCAATGGTGTGGTCGCCTCCGAGAGTCACGACCTTGGTTCCATCGGCGGTGAGCTCGTCCATGCCCGCTTCGATCTGGCTAATCGCCTGGGCGATGTCGAACGGGTTGACCCCGAGATCACCGGCGTCGACAACTTGCGCGAGCGCAAACGGCATCGCGTCCTGTGCAGGGTTGTAGGGGCGCAAAAGTCGGGATGATTCCCGAATGTGACCGGGGCCGAAACGGGCGCCAGGGCGATAGCTCACACCCGCGTCGAACGGGATGCCCACCACCGCTATGTCGGCTCGGGCTACTTCATCGCGGCGGGGAAGCCGAGCGAAGGTAGGTGCCCCGGCGAACCGGGGCACCACCGTCGCATCGACCTGTCCGACCTTGTTTCCCGCGTTATCGCGGGGGACAGGACCAGTCATTGCAGCTTTCTAACGCACGGGCGGAATGGTCGACTTGACCGAACGACCGATGCGGGGACCCTTCGGTCCGAACACGTAGTCGGGCTCGGGGAAGAGGATCAACGCACCGACGTACAACACGGCGGCCGAAACGATGGCGACGATGAGGCTGAGGTCGACACCTCCCGCAACAGCGTTCCACTGTCCTTCGATGATCGGCGGGTAGTACGCGAACTGCAGACCGAGGACTGCCGAGACCACCCACGCGACCATTGCACGCCAGTTGATTCCGTTGGTGTACCAGTAGCGGCCACCCTTCTTGCCGCGGTTGAATACCTGGAGGTCCTCAACGCTGTACCAGCCTCGGCGGTTCCAGAATCCGATTGCCATGATGATCATCCACGGAGTGGTTGTCACCACGATGGCGCCGACAAATCCGTTGACCGCACCGAGCAGGTCGAAGTACAGACGACCAATCACGATGAAGGCAAAGGCGACGGTACCGATGGCGATGGTCGCCTGAACACGAGTCAGCTTCGGGAATACCGACGAGAAGTCGAGTCCGGTTCCGTAGAGCGAGGTGCTACCCGTTGACAGACCGCCGACGAACGCGACGATGATGATGAGGTACGCGTACCACTCGGGTGCTGCACCGATCAAACCGACGACGTAGTCGCCGCCCGTCACCAGCGTTGCCGTAGCGACACCGAAGATGAACGGAATCAGGGTCATCGCCTGGGCGCCGAACGTGGCGAGCGCGAGCTTGCCGTTCGAGGTGCCGTTCGGGATGTAGCGCGACCAGTCACCGAGGAAGGCACCGAACGAGATCGGGTTCGACATGACGATGAGTGCGGACAGGATGAACGTCGGCCAGAAGCCACCGAGCAGGTATTCACCCGTACCGGCGTACGAGGGGTCGAAAACACTGGCGAACGCGACGATGGCGAGCAACATCAGAATCGTGTTGGCCCACACCGCGATGCGGTTGATGAGCAACATGAACTGGTAGCCGTAGACCACGACGACGATCACGATGAGTCCGATGAGCGAGTAGAGGCCAATGCGCAGCATCGGGGAGTCTTCTGCGCCGAACAGACGAACGAATGCGCCGACGAGTGCGTCACCGCCGACCCACACCGAAATCGAGTAGAACGCGATTGCGGTCAAGAGCGACAGGAACGAACCGGCGATACGTCCGGTGACACCGAGGTGTGCACCCGAAGCGACCGCGTTGTTGGTTCCGGTTTTAGGCCCGAAGAGTCCCATCGGCATGAGGAAGAGCGTTCCGACGAGCACACCGAGCACGGCGGCGCCGACGCCCTCCCAGAACGAGAGGCCGAAGAAAATAGGGAAGGTTCCCAAAAGAACGGTGGCGAATGTGTTCGCGCCTCCGAACTGAATGCGGAACAAGTCGCGCGGCGTCGACGTGCGGTCGGCGTCGGGGATGGTGTCAATTCCGAAGCTTTCGACCTCGGTGATTTTCGGTTTGGGGTTCTGAGCAACGTTGCTCATTGTTGTCCTCTCTTAAGGTTGGCAAAACAATGTGACGCCATGCTATTCCCTTCTTGCCTCACAGGCAATAGTTTTTGCTTATGGAGATAGTTCGTGTCGTTGACCTTTCCCGCGAAATCACCGCCGAGACGGTGGTGTACCCCGGCGACCCGGTCCCGCACATCAATCAACACGCAACGATTGCGAAGGACGGATTCAATCTCGTGTCGATTCAGATGGGCAGCCAAAGCGGAACGCACGTCGACGCACCGTTCCACTTCGACGACAACACCGAAAAGATCGATGAGGTTCCCCTGGATCGATTCGTCGGTCGGGGCGTTGTGCTTCGCTGCGACGGCGTCGGGGCTCGCGAACGCATCACTCTCGATTCCGTTCGAACCGGAGCCGAGTCCGCCCGCGCCGGCGACATCGTCCTCGTTCACACCGGCTGGGCTCGTCACTACGGCACACCCGCTTACTTCGACAACCCGTTCCTCGATTCCGGGCTCGTGTCGTTTCTTCTCGAACGCGGCATCCGCACAATCGGACTCGATGCGCTCAACATCGATGAAACGCCCAACGACTCGCATCCCGGCGAAGGATTCCCCGCTCACCACCTCATTGCGAACGTCGCTGGCGTGATTTGCGAAAACCTCTGCAACCTCGAATCGATCGACTTCGCCGACCCCCTCGTATCGTTGCTGCCGATGAAATTCGTGGGAATTGATGGCGCACCCGTTCGCGCCGTCGCGATGGAGGTTCGCTGATCATGGCCGGCAGCATCCGCCGCTCCGCCAAGCAAGTGAGCGACAAGGCAATTCCTATTGGCGGGCGCCTTCGCGCCACGAGGCTCGCGCGGGGACTGACGCTCGGGCAAGTCGCCGCCGCCGCCGGGCTCACCGAGGGATTTGTCAGCAAACTCGAGCGTGACCACGTTTCCCCGTCCGTTGCGTCGCTCGTGTCGGTGTGCGAGGCGTTGGGACTTCGCGTTGGTGAATTGTTCGAGCCGCCCACGAGCGCCATTGTCCGCGCTGGCGAGGGTGCCATGATCAACTTCGGTGGCATCAACGCCCGCGAATATCTGCTGTCGCCGGGGTCGCAAACACACGTCGAGGTGTTGCACTCGATCGTCAGCCCGAAAGGCTCAGGTGGGGAGGAACTGTATGCTCTCGACACCGAAATCGAATTCGTCTACGTGCTCAAAGGCAAGTTCGACATCGTTCTTGGCCCGACCACGCACAACCTCAATGTCGGGGACGCGATGACATTCCGTGGCCGCGAACCGCACACCTGGCGCAACCCCTCGACGAGCGAACCCGCCGAGGTGTTGTGGGTGCTGTCTCCGGCGCCCTAAGCCTTGAGAGCCCGACGTAAGGCCTTGCGTTCCTTGCGTCCCTCGACAAGCGAGTACAGCGCGGGCAGAACGAGCAACGTCAGGATTGTCGACGAGAGCAAACCGCCGATAACGACGATCGCGAGCGGCTGCGAAATGAAACCGCCACTGCCCGTCACTCCGGTCGCGAGAGGCGTGAGTGCGAACACCGTAGCGAGTGCCGTCATCAACACCGGTCGAACACGACGGCTGGTTCCGTCGAGCAACGACTCGATGACCGAACCCCCTCGGTCGCGATACTGGTTCACGAGGTCGATCAGAACGATGGCGTTGGTGACCACGATTCCGACGAGCATCAGCAACCCGATCAGCGACGAGATTCCGAGCGGAATGCCCGAGATAATCTGCAGCGCGATCGCGCCGGTCGCCGCGAAAGGAATCGACACGAGCAACAACAGGGGTTGACGCAGCGATCGGAACGTCGCGACCATCACGACATACACAATCAAGATTGCCGCGAGAAGTGCGAGTCCAAGTTGCTGGAAGGATTCGATCTGGTCCTCAGCGACACCACCGACGGTCGCCGTGGTTCCCGTCGGGAGGTCGACGCTCGCAAGCGCGGTGTTGACCGCAGCGGTCGATTCCGTGAGGTTGTCCGACGTCGGAGTCACCGCGACAGAGGCCGACAGCACACCACGCTCCGTAGTGCGCGACGCAGCCGTCTCTGTTATGCCGATTGTCGCCACTTTGGACAGGCGAACCTTGGTGCCGAGCGGCGTGGTCAGCTTGTAATCACGCAATTCGTCCAAGGTCTGTGGCGAGTTCTTTGTTTCGACGATGAGGTCAAGCGTGACGTCGTCAATGACGACCTGACCGATGGAGCTCGGTGCGATGAGCGATGACAGCGTACGACCGATGAGAACTTCGGACAGCGCGTACTTTGCCGCCGCCTTGCGCTTGATCGAGATCGAGATAAACGACTGGGTGTCGTCGAGCGACGTCGTGACACTGTCGGCGGATTTCGTCTCGGTGATCGCTGCGGCGATTGCTGCGGTGACCGCGGTGAGAGTCTCTTCCGACGGCGCTTTCACCGTGATGTCGATGGTCTGTGAGCCAAATGCGCCGCCCTGAGCCGAGACGATTTCACCCGTGTCTGTGATGGTTTCGAGGTCACGCGTGACTTCGGTGCGCACGAGGTCCGCATCCACCGCATCGGAAATAGTGATCTGGTAGGTGATGCTTCCGGCCGAACCGTTGAAGGCCGCGAAGCCGTTGCCGCCACCAATCGACGTCTGCACCGTTTCGATTCCCTCGTAGGCCAACAGTTTGGCTTCGACGTCCTCGGCGACCTCCGCACGGTCCATGAGCGTCAGCCCGCCCGGAGTCGAGTGAGTGAGCGTAATGGTCGACTGGCCGCTTCCGCCCACAAAGTTGGTCTTGACGAACGGCGTCAGCGCGAGCGTCCCTCCCAGGGTGAGAAGGGCGACGAGCATCGTCGCGACGGGGTGGGTGACCGTCCAGCGAACGATCGGGCGGTAGTTGCGCTGCAGGAAATCGTTGTCTTCCGACCCCGACTTGACCGGCCTGGCTGGTTTCGTCGACGCCCTCTTTCGCGGTTTCTTGTCCCCGAGGAACCAGTAGGCAAGAACGGGCACGATGGTGAGCGACACGAAGAGCGACGCGAGGAGCGCGATCGTGACGGTGACGGCGAAAGGCTGGAACAGCTCGCCGGACAAACCGCCCACGAACGCGAGCGGAAGGAACACGGCGACCGTCGTGATCGTCGACGCGGTGACCGCCGTCGCGACCTCTTTGACGCCGTCTCGAATGGCAACCATGCGCTCTTCACCGAGAGACAAGTGCCTCTTGATGTTTTCCACAACCACAATCGAGTCATCGACGACTCGACCGATCGAGATGGTGACAGCGCCGATGGTGAGGATATTGAGCGAGAAGTTGCTCGCCCACATACCGATGAATGTGAGCAACAGCGATGTCGGAATCGACACCGCGGTGACGAGTGTCGATCGGATTGACAGCAAGAAGACGAGAATCACGATGATTGCGAAAAACAGTCCCAACAACCCCTCGACGGCGAGTGATTCGATGCTCTTCTCGATGAACGGTGCCTGGTCAAAGACGACAGTGAATTCCGTTCCGTTACCGAGCAGAGCCGTGATGGCCGGCAGCGCGGCCGTGACTGCGCGCGACACGTCAACCGTGTTCGCGTCGGCCCGTTTGGTGATGGCAAGCGTCAACGACGGTTCGCCGTTGACCCGCGAAATTGAGGTGATGGTGTCGGGCTGAATCGACACGCTCGCGAGCGCACCGATTGTGGTGACCGAGCGGGTTGTCGGCGCTGCGGCTGCCCCGGACGAGGCGAACGATGACAGGCTGCTACCCGATGCACTCGGTGCTGCGGGAACGATGGTGTTGACCTTTTTGCCAGCGACACTTCCCGTGATGTCGGCAATCGGGTTTGTGTGAGCAAAGCAGTAATAGAACGTGTTGCCCTTGTTCCACTGGGTCTGACTCGTCGGGTATCGCCAATCCGACGACAACGTGGGGTGCGTGACTTTTGCGGATGCCTTGATTATCTTCGAGGAGAAACATTCGCCCATAGCAACCAGTCCAATGGCGTTGTCGCCGGGGTAAATCGGAATTCCTGCGTCAGTGCGAAGGTCCCCCACGCGAACGAGCTGGGCGTCGTGAGGGTCATCACACCTGACTACGTCGTACGAATCCTGGAAGGCGTTGTCGGTAGTGGGGTCCGCGTCGTCGTAGTTGTCGATGCACTCGCCACCGTTCAACTCATCCCAACTCCAGTTGCCGGTCTCCCGCGGGCTTACCGCGATGGTTGGGAGGGTCGGCACAGTCGGTGCTACGACCACCGGCGGCTTATAAGGAATAGCAACCGGGACCGATCGAATGTCGCTGAGGCTCGCGAGGGGAGTTCCCGACACAATCGACAACTCACCCGTGTCGGACATCACGCTGCCCGCGCCGATTCGAATTCCCGCGGTCTGCAGCGCGGTCTGAATGTCGGTGGTCGTCAATCCCAGGCGCGCCAACTTCTTGGCGTTGGGAACGATGGCGATGTGCTCACCGTTGGCACCGAACACCGCCGCTTCGCGAACGCCGTCCAATTTCGTCAATTCCCTGACCGCGATGTCCTTCAACGCTTGGTTGAGTTGATCGGGAGTCAGGTCACTCGTGACGGCCATTTGAAGCACGGGGATGTCCGAGAACGAGCCGGCAATGACCTGGGGCTCGACGCCGGCGGGAAGCAGGCTCGAAATCCGGTTGATGGCAATTTGAACTTTTTGCTCGGCCGATTCAAGGCTGGTTCCATACGCAAACTCCGCGGTGATCTGGGAAAGCCCGTTCTGGGACGTAGCGGTCGTCGCCTCGAGTCCGTTGACGCCCTGAATCGCGGTTTCGATGGGGGTCGAAACTTCCTTTTCGACGATGACCGGTGATGCGCCGGGGTAGTTCGTGACAACAACAAGTTGTGGGAACGTGATCGAGGGAATCAGCTCGAGTTTGAGGAGCGACATCGCGATGCCACCGAAAATCGCGACGACGACCGTCACCAGGGCGATGAGGGCGCGGTTCCGGAGGCTGAATATGGCGAGACGGTTCATGATGCTGTTCCTTTTGTTGCACGTTTGCTTCCGTCGGAAGCATCCGAATTCTTTTGCGTTGCGGCGACCCAGGCGAGTATCGCGTCGCGAACATAGCTCGCGCCCTCAACACCGCCGTAGTGACGAGCGAAGCGCTCGTCGGCGACGTACATTTGGCCGAGTCCAATGAACTGTTCCGCGGTGGGCTCGATTCCACCCCAACCCTGTGTGATCCAGGTGCGGTGTCGGAGGACGAGAGCGCCGACAGAGTCGTCCGTGACGGGCAATTCGGCCGCTTTCGCTTCCAAGTACTCGACCTTGAGTGCGACGCCCTCAGCGAGGAACGCCTCACGCCCAATGGCATTGATGTGCTTCCACCAGGACGACGATTGGCTCCAGGCTTTCTTGCCCCACCGTTCAACGACTTCGCCACGATAGTCATCGTGGCTGAAGAGCGGAACTACGGACACGGGCACTCCTTCGACGTCGTGTCACAAGCCTAACTGCCAAATTCTCGGGAACGGACACGAGTACGCTGACGATTGTGCACACGTCCCTGAAGTCGGTGTTGGCCGTGTTTGTCGGCGGACTTGTAGGCAGCGCGGCGCGGATCGGCATCACACTCGTTGCGGGTCAAATTGACGACTATTGGTGGCCGTATCCGACGCTGGTCATCAACCTGGTCGGTTCATTTGCCCTCGGGTACCTCGTCGCTCGAGGCATGCCTTCTCTGCCCGCGTGGATGAGACTCGGAGTCACGACCGGTTTTCTCGGAGCCTTCACCACCCTGTCCGCTATCTCGCTCGACGTCGCGGTGCCGATTATTCGCCACGGTGTCGGCCCGCTCATCGTGATGGGGTCCTACGCCGTCGGATCGATCATCATGGGTCTCGTCTGCGCGATTGCGGGTCTGCGCCTCGGCGCTCGTCGGGCGGCGGCAACATGATCGATGTCTGGTGGGTTCTCCTGCAAATCCTGGCGGGTGGGCTCGGCGCGCTGGCCCGGTTCGGGGTAATGGTCGTCATCCGTCCGGGCGTATGGTCGTGGGGACTGTTCGCCGTGAACGGGGCGGGAAGCCTCGTAGTCGGGGCCGCCGCCGGGGCCTTCGCAGTGAACGCCCTTGACTGGACAATCGCGTCACTCATCCTCGCGTTCGCGGCGGGACTCACCACTTTTTCGACCCTGACCGTCACGGCGGCCCAGCACATCGAGCGTCGTGAAATACGAATCGGAGCAATCGTCGTGACGTCGCATGTGTTCGTCGGGATTGTCGCGGCGGCACTTGGGTATATCTCCGCCATCGAGATGCTCGGGTCGTGATATTCTGTACGTCTGACGCCCCGGACACGACGATCGCCGGTGAGGCGAAATGTGTGAGGGAAAGGGGTCCACTATGGGCCGCGGCCGTCAAAAAGCGAAGCACACCAAGGTTGCGCGCGAACTGAAGTACTTCAGTCCCGACACCGACCTGACCAAGCTCGAATCGGAACTGGGTGTGAACCCGCGTCTCGACGAAGACCTTGCCAAGTGGCCGGAATATTCCTCTCCGGATTCGACCAGCGCCGATGTCGACGCGTCGGAGGTTGGCGAAACCGACGAAACGGATGGGGTTCAGTCGGCGTAAGTGCCGACCAGTCGCACGGCTCCGCCGTCGACCCCTTTAGCGCCCGTGACATACCCGTCCAACGAGTGCTCGCGATCCGAAACATGTCCGACAACCCAGGAATCGATTCCGACGGCGGTCCATTCACGGGTCAGAGTGCTGGCCGATTCATGGGAAACGACGGCGAGCATTCCGATTCCTAGGTTCCATGTGCCCTCGGTCGATTCGAGTGAATCCCCCGCCCAGTCCGCAAGTACCCGGAATACGCCAGGCGGGCTCCAGGTCGAGCGATCGAGGTCGACCCACACTCCCGTCGGCAACACGCGCGCGAGATTTGCGGCGATCCCGCCTCCCGTGACGTGGCTGAGCGCGTGAATCGCGCCGGGGTGCTCGGCGAGCGAGTCCAACAGCGGAGTCGTGTACAGACGGGTCGGCTCGAGCAATTCCAGACCGAGGACACGGTCGAATTCGGGGACGGTCGCGTCGTACGCGAGCGTGCGGTTGGCAACGATGTGCCGAACGAGCGAATAACCGTTCGAGTGCAGGCCACTCGACGCCATCGCGATGACGACATCGCCAGGCTGAACGCGCTGGGCTCCGAGCATCTCGTCCGCTTCGACGGCACCGACAGCCGCGCCGGCGACGTCGTAGTCGTGTTCTCCCAGAAGCCCAGGGTGTTCGGCCGTTTCACCGCCGACGAGAGCCGTTCCGGTCAGGGCACACGCCTCGGCGATTCCGCGCACGATTTCAGCGATGCGTTCGGGGACGACCTTGCCACACGCGATGTAGTCCGTCATGAACAGAGGCTTGGCGCCAACGACCACGATGTCGTCAACAACCATGCCGACGAGGTCGTGCCCGATGGTGTGGTGAACGTCGAGGGCTTGAGCGATTGCGACCTTGGTGCCGACGCCGTCGGTCGACGTCGCGAGAATTGGCCGACGAAAGTCTTTGAGAAATGACACGTCAACCAGCCCTGCGAAACCGCCAACGCCGCCGAGGATGTCGGGTCCGTGCGTCGCCGATACGGCCGCTTTCATGAGTTCGACGGCCCTATCGCCCGCTTCGGTGTCAACACCGGCGGCGGAATACGAATTGGACTCCGTCATTGGGCAATTCTATCGACCTCGCCTCCTCTCGATGTGAGAGTATTGACTCAAAGCCGTCGGGCATCGAAACCCAGCCAAAGGAGACCCTCTCGACATGTGCGGCATCGTCGGAATCGTCTCATCTACCGCCGTCAATCAGCAGGTCTATGACGCGCTCGCGCTTCTGCAACACCGAGGGCAGGACTCCACCGGAATTGCGACGTGTGAGGACACGACCCTCCACATGGCGAAGGCGAAGGGGCAGGTTCGAGAAGCCTTCCGCACCCGTGACATGCGCGGTCTCTTGGGAAATGTCGGGCTCGGCCACGTTCGCTATGCGACCCGCGGCAACGCGAACCGCGAATCGGAAGCTCAGCCGTTTTTTGTCAACGCCCCGTACGGGATCATCCTCGTTCACAACGGCAACCTCACGAACACGCGGGAACTGACCAAACAACTCAACGAGGATGACCGTCGTCACCTCAACACCAATTCCGACACCGAGCTTCTCGTCAACATACTCGCGCACGAACTCCAAGCCGCAACAACCATCGAAAAGTTCTCGCCCGACAACGTCTTTGACGCCGTCGCCCGACTGCACGAGCGTGTCGAGGGGTCGTACGCCGCAATCGCGCTTATTGCCGGTCACGGGCTTCTCGCGTTCCGCGACCCGTTCGGAATTCGCCCGCTAATTCTGGGCCGTCGGAACGCGGGGCTTGTCGGAGCCGAGTGGGCCGTCGCCAGCGAATCGCTCGTCCTCGAGGCAGGCGGCTACGAAATTGTTCGAGATGTCGAGCCGGGCGAAGCACTCTTTATCTCGCAGGACGGCGAAATGGTGTCACGCCAGTGCGCCACGAACCCCGTGCTGATTCCGTGCTCGTTCGAATACGTGTACCTTGCGCGACCCGACTCGGTCATGAATGGCATTTCGGTCTACGAGGCACGCCTTCGACTCGGTGACCGCCTTGCCGACACGATTGCGAAGTGGGCGCCCGCCGGTGACATTGATGTCGTCATGCCGATTCCGGACTCGTCGCGCCCAGCCGCACTGCAGGTCGCACGAAAGCTCGGAATCGAATACCGCGAAGGTTTCTACAAAAACCGTTACGTCGGCCGAACGTTCATCATGCCGGGCCAGGAAGAACGCCGAAAGGGCGTCAAGCAAAAGCTCAATGCGATGCCGTCCGAGTTCAAGGGCAAGAACGTCCTCATCGTCGACGACTCGATTGTGCGCGGCACGACGTCACGCGAGATCGTGGACATGGCGCGAAACGCTGGCGCAAACTCGGTCACGTTTACGTCCGCGGCACCGCCGGTTCGCTTCCCCCACGTCTACGGCATCAACATGCCGAGCCGAGCCGAGCTCGTCGCCGCTGGTCGCAAGATTCCCGAGATCGCTTCCGAGATAGGTGCCGACCACCTCATCTACCAAGAGGTCGCCGATATGCAGAGTGCGATCCTCGAGGGCAGCAACGTCTCGGCACTAGAGATGTCCTGTTTCTCGGGTGATTACGTGACCGGAACCGTCACGCCCGAGTACCTGCGCTGGGTCGAAGAAAACCAGTCGTCCTAGTTCTTCGGTTTCCGCGCTTTCGTTGTGCGGGCTTTCGTTTCCGTGATTTCGGCGACTCCGCGCGACGCTTTTGCGGCCCGATCGAGGAACACTCCAACTAGTCCCCCGAGAATGAGCCCGATGGCGAATCCGAAAAGCGCGAAGAACCCGAAGGTCGGCATGACGCCCACGGCCGGGTCGACGGGCGAAGCCACCGTGATGACGGCGGCGACGATGATTCCGACGACCGCCCCCGTGATCATGAACGACCAGATTCGAGGGGCGCGGCGGATGGTAACGTCGGTTTTCGGCATGGTTCTATTCTCGCAGTGCCGTCAAGGGCACGAGTTCGGCGAGGGTCGCTCGGGTTCCCGACGCCCGGACGGCCCCGCGATCGACGGCCGCGTCCCAGGTCTCGGCACCTACGGCGAGCGCCACGAGCGTGGCCGCATCGAGTTCGATGACGTTCGGCGGGGTTCCTCGCGTGTGTCCCAGTCCTTCAACAATCTGGACCGCGCCGTGCGGCGGCACGCGTACTTCGACAGATTTGCCCGGCGCGATGCGCGCGAATTCCTGCAAGATGAACCGCACCGCTACGGCGGTGGTGTCGCGGTCTGTGGACCCGTCTCGAATTGTCGCAACGGCGGCTTGGCCGCGCGCGGAATCGATTCGGGGCAGGGGCATGGTTCCAATGTTAACGACCGACGACGAAGGGCCCGCCACCTCGTCGGTGCGACCCCTTCGTTTGTTCGATTTAGCGCTGTGCGCGACGCGCGCGACGCGAAACCGCGACGGCAACGGCAAGTGCCGCAACTCCGGCAACACCCGTCAGTCCAGCGACAGTCGATGCGTC
>JAIOXB010000015.1 GCA_021741825.1 Microbacteriaceae bacterium | reverse complement strand
AAAACGCGGGCAATCTTGGCGAAATCGTCTGGGTCACTGCCCGCTTCTCGCTGCACGAGAGCAGCAAACGTCACGACGGAATAACGCTTGCTTGGCTCGACTCCGAGCGCGTCCAGTCGGGCGTTCATTTCGTCCACCATTGTCTGGATGATTGACGTCGCGTCCTGTGTCGGATTGAACTCATACGTCGCCGGGAATAGGAATCCTTCGACCGAGGGTGCTTTCGCCGGAATTCCGAATGCCGTCGGGTCGGCAGCGGCCGCTTCAAAATCGGATACGGGAATTCCGGTACCTTCGCTCAACGCGGCGAAAGTCGCCGTCAGGACCGATCCCTCGGGAATTGTCACTTTCAGCGTGATTCGGTTGGCGGGATTGCTCAAAATTGCCACGGCGGAAGCTGCGCTCATCTCGGTTTTGAGCGCATAACTACCTGGCGTAAAAACAATTGACGAATCGGCGAGCAGTAGTTGATAGACCGCATCAAACGATTTCGTCACACCAGCGTCGACGAGCTTTTGCGCAATCGCGTCGCCATATTCGCCCTGTTCGACGATTATTTGAATCTCGGGTGCAATACCCGTCCCGATGAAATCGTTGTCGGCAGGAAGCCCGAGGACGTCTCGGATCTTGGTTTCGTAATTGGTCCACGCGAACCACGCACCACCGCCTCCGATCGCCAGAATCACCACGAGGACGGCAGCAATTACCCCCCAACCGCGCTTCGATGACTTCGCGCGCGCTTCTCGTCGTGTTTCACTCATGCTTCTCCTACTGTCTCCCCCAGTGTATTGCCCGCTCGTTCCACATTCAGGGCACTCTCGAGCAGTATTGTGGCCGCGACCTGGTCAATCATCGCCCGCCCCGACTTTGTTGAATGGGAAGCGTCATGAAGAGCGTGTTGCGCTGCGACCGTGGTCAAACGCTCGTCAACCAGACGGACGACCACTCCGGTTACCTCAGCGAGCCTTACCGCGAATTCACGCGCGTCCCGAGTAGACGCCGTGTCAGAACCGTCAAGCGACAGCGGCAGGCCGCACACGAACTCAATGGGCTCGTATTCGGTCGCCAGAAGAACCAGTTCATCTATGGCCGACTCTCGTGGCAGAGTGACAACCGGTACGGCCATCAAGCCCAGTGGATCCGACCGCGCAACTCCCACGCGGGCCTTGCCCACATCGATTCCGAACCGCGTTCCCGTGCGCATTGCTTAGGCTCCGAGAGCTGCTCGGATGTCATCAAGCGCCGTGCCAATCAGCGTTGGATCTGCGCCTCCGCCCTGCGCGACGTCGTCGCGACCGCCTCCGCCTCCGCCCAGCACTCCCGCCGCCCGTTTCGCGAGAGTTCCAGCCGACAATCCTGCGTTTCGTGCATCCGGGGTCGTTGCGACGATGACCGCCGCCTTGCCGTCGATCTCGGCACCCAGTGCAACTACTCCAGAAGACGCGCCGAGTCGGTCGCGAACATCAGTCACCAGTTGGCGGAGTGCGTCGGCAGAATCCACTGTGCCGAGAGAGGCTATGACCGCCGTAGTGACGCCAATCGTTGTCGCTCCCGCGACCAGTTCAGGAACGCGCTCACGGACGATCGCCGCCTGATACTGAGCAATGGTGCGCTCGGCGCTCTTGAGTTGATCGACAAGTTCGGCGATGCGCGCGGGCAGGGCTTCTTTCGGAGTCTTGAGGCTTGATGTCAATTCCGCGACGAGCGCTCGCTCCGCGGCAAATGACTCGAAGGCGGAGGTCCCTACGAGCGCTTCGACGCGGCGGTTGGTCGAACCGATGCTCGATTCTCCAATCAAGTTTATCAACCCGACCTCGCTCGAACGGGAAACGTGAGTGCCGGCACACAGTTCCCGGGACCACGGACCGCCGATGTCGACGACGCGAACCGTGTCACCGTACTTCTCGCCGAACAGCGCCATCGCGCCGGTCTCTTTCGCCTCGTCGAGGGACATGATTCGGGTGACGACCTCGAGGTTATCCGAGATGGCATTGTTCGCGATGTTCTCAATTTCCGAACGCGTCGCTGCTGACAACCCCTGGTTCCAAGCGAAGTCGAATCGCATGTAGCCGGCCTTGTTGTAGGAACCGGCTTGGTGAGCATCGTTTCCGAGCGTCTGTCGGAGTGCGGCGTGCACGAGGTGAGTCGCGGAGTGGGCGGCGGTCGCACGGCGACGGTAAACCTCGTCGACGATCGTCGTGACGGTATCTGCAATTCCAACGGATCCATCAGTGATGCGAACCGTGTGCGCTGTGAGTCCCTTGATGGGTCGTTGAACGTCCACGACCTCCGCGGAAAAATTGACCCCAACGATGACACCGTCGTCCGCGTCCTGACCGCCGCTCTCGGCGTACAGGCTGGTTTCACGAAGGATCAACTCGACGGTTTCTCCCGCAGACGCTGACGGTACCGCCGCTCCATCCCGAATAATGCCGAGAACGCTGGTTTCCGTTGTCAAATCGTCGTATCCGGTAAAAACCGTTTCCCCGCTTGTGCGGAACTCACCGTAAACAGAGACGTCAGCAAGGGCTCCCTTTTTCGCTTTCGCGTCGGCCTTTGCGCGAGTTTTCTGTTCGAGCATGAGTGAGTCGAACGTGGCTCGATCGACCGACAACCCTGCTTCTTCGGCCATTTCCAGCGTGAGGTCAATGGGGAAACCGTAGGTGTCATGAAGGAGGAAGGCGGTGCTTCCATCGATCGACACCGACTTCGCCTTCTTGTGCTGCGTCACCGCGAGGTCGAGAATCTGCGTACCGGAAACGAGGGTGCGAAGGAACGCCTCCTCCTCGCCGACCGCGGTGCGAGAAATTCGGTCGTAGTAGGTGTCGACGTCGGGATACGAGCCCTTCATAGCGTCCCGCGACGCCGCAAACAGTTCCGTGAACGTTGGTGCGTCGACGCCAAGGAGGCGCATAGCTCGAACCGAACGTCGCAAAAGGCGCCGGAGGATGTAACCACGACCCTCGTTTCCGGGCATCACCCCGTCGCTCATCAACATGAGGGATGACCGGATGTGATCGGCGACGACGCGCATGCGGACGTCGTCGTCGTGGTCGGCGCCATACGCTCTTCCTGAAATTTGTGACGCGAGATCAAGAACTGGCCGAACCTGATCGATCTCGTACATGTTTTCGACACCCTGCTTGAGGAACGCGACGCGCTCCATACCCATGCCCGTGTCGATGTTTTTTTGGGGAAGTTCTCCGTCAATCGTGAACTCGGTCTTGGACCTCACGTCCGAGATCAGATACTGCATGAACACCAGGTTCCAAATCTCGATGTATCGCGTGTCGTCGACAGCCGGGCCGCCCTCGGGTCCGTAGGCGGGACCGCGGTCAAAATAGATCTCAGAGCACGGACCTGCGGGACCCGTTTGGCCGGTGGACCAGAAGTTGTCGGTCTTTCCGAAACGCTGAATCCGCTCGTCGGGAATGCCCGCGATCTTCTTCCAGAGCTCGATTGCTTCGTCGTCCTCTTCGTACACGGTGATCCAGAGGTCTTTTTCGGCGAAGCCGAGGCCACCATCCGACTCGGACATCGTGAGCAATTCCCACGCGAATCCGATCGCGCCTTCTTTGAAATAGTCCCCGAACGAGAAGTTTCCGTTCATCTGAAAGAAGGTGCCGTGACGAGTGGTCTTTCCGACCTCTTCGATATCGAGCGTGCGAATACACTTCTGCACCGAGGTCGCGCGGGGGAACGGCGCTGGGACAACTCCGGTCAGATATGGAATGAACGGCACCATTCCCGCGACCGTGAACATCAGTGTCGGGTCGTCCGAGACGAGAGAGGCCGATGGGACGACCGTGTGACCCTTGCCCTCGAAATACGACAACCAACGCCGTTGGATTTCAGCCGTTTTCATCGAATACTCCTCTGTCGACACGAGTTTAGGGGAATGAGAAAGGGGTGGGCTCGAAAGCCCACCCCACTCGGTTGGGCTCTAGCGTGCGGCGTAGTACTCGACGACGAGCTGTACTTCACACGTGACGGGAACCTCGGCGCGCTTGGGGCGGCGAACGAGTCGCGCCTGAAGCTTGTCGAGTTTCACATCGAGGTATTCGGGAACCGCGGGAAGAACGTCGCGGTGAACACCGATAGCCGAATCCTGGAACAACGGAGTTGCCTCGCTGCGTTCCTTGACGTGGATCATCTGTCCCGGCTTGACGCGGAACGACGGGCGGTCAACGAGTTGACCGTCAACGAGGATGTGACGGTGCACAACCATCTGCCGGGCCTGAGCGGAGGTGCGGGCAAAACCCGAACGAAGAACGAGAGCATCAAGACGCATCTCGAGCAACTCAACGAGGTTCTCACCAGTCAATCCCTGGGTGCGACGCGCTTCGTCAAAGGTGTTGCGCATCTGGGCTTCACGAATTCCGTACTGAGCGCGAAGACGCTGCTTTTCGCGAAGACGCATCGCGAAGTCACCTTCGGACTTGCGCTTGGTACGACCGTGCTGGCCGGGTGGGAACGCTCCTTCACCCATGAGGCGCGCGGCCTTGGGTGTCAGTGCGATTCCGAGTGCACGCGAGAGGCGAACCTTCGCGCGTGTGCGGTTTTTGTCAGACATTGTGTCCTTTACGTGTGTGAAACAACAGTGGAATTCCCCCCACAAACGGGGAGAGAAACATGAGGGCCACGGCGCCGGCTACAGGCACCGATTCTTGTGGAGGAGACGCAGCCGCACGTCTGTCTTCTCAAGCGGTGCCTTAACCCTAACAGAAAGACGTGGTGTGCGCCATTCAGTTGACGCCGAGGATCGCCCGAATGCGAGCGAGTCGCTCGGTGAGTTCCTGCTCACGTCCATGCCCTCCTGGTTCGTAATACCGGGGAGCAACGCCGTCCCGATATCTCTGACTCGCAACACCTCCGTCCACGTCGTGCGGATAGATGTAGCCCTTACCGTGTCCCAGTTTTTTCGCGCCCGCGTAATGCGCGTCACGGAGGTGCTTCGGGACCGGCTCGAACGTTCCGTCACGAATGTCTCGGATTGCCGCATCGATTGCGACGATAACCGAGTTCGACTTCGGTGCGAGTGCCAAATGGATTGTGGCTTCCGCCAGCGGGATTCGACCCTCGGGCATCCCGATAAGTTGCACCGCGTCCGCGGCAGCGACTGCGATGGTGAGACACGAGGGGTCGGCGACTCCGATGTCCTCCGCCGCGAGAATGACCAACCGACGAGCAATGAACCGTGGGTCTTCACCCGCTTCGATCATGCGTGCCAGGTAGTGGATCGACGCATCGACGTCACTCCCCCGCACCGACTTGATAAAGGCGCTGATGACGTCGTAGTGTTCGTCTCCCGCGCGGTCATACCGGAGCAGTGCCCGGTCGCTCGCTGAGGCGACGGTCTCTGCGGTAACGGTTCCTCCTGGACCAACCGAGTTGGAGGCAGCCTCGAGCGTGGTCAGTGCTCGGCGCGCATCGCCACTAGACAGTCGCACGAGAGAAGCGAGGGCCTCGGCGTCGACGGTAATAGCCCCCGCCAGGCCCTCCGGTGCACTGACCGCGCGCTCGACGAGCGAGGCGACATCGTCGTCCGTCAGCTGCCGGAGCGTAAGAAGAAGTGAGCGACTGAGTAGTGGCGTGATCACGCTGAAGGAGGGGTTTTCCGTCGTTGCCGCTATCAGAGTCACCCAGCCGTTTTCGACACCGGGAAGCAGGGCGTCCTGTTGGGCCTTGGTGAACCGGTGGATCTCGTCCAGAAACAGGAGTGTGGCCGACCCTCCGTCACTGATTCGAGACAAAGCCGACTCCATCACCTCGCGGACGTCCTTGACCCCGGCTGTGACGGCCGACAACTCCACGAAATGGCGATTGGATGACCGAGCGATGACATTTGCGATTGTCGTTTTCCCGGTTCCCGCGGGACCCCACAGGATCACGGATACTCCTGCATTGCCCGACGGCTCCGCTAATTGGCGCAGCGGAGACCCGTCACCAAGGAGGTGTGATTGACCGAGGATTTCCTCGACGGACCGAGGTCTCATGCGAACCGCCAGCGGCGCTGTGCCACCGAACAACCCCGCTTCGCCCGTCATGTCTCCATGATAAGTGTGCGTTCGTTCAGGTAACGGTTCAGAAACGGTGTACCCGAGACGGCGTGCGCTGTGTAATCTTGACAAGTGGCAAAAAGCGAAACAACATTTGGCCGAGTCGATGCTGACGGGACCGTGTGGGTCAAAGACGGGGACTGGCGTAGCGTCGGTCAAGTCGTCGATGTCTCTGCCGATGAAGCGCTCGCGTTCTATGTCACACGGTTCACCGAGCTCGCCTCCCAGGTAACTCTTCTTGAACAGCGCTCCAAGGCCGGAGCATCAGCGCGGGACCTGCTCGCCGCCGTCGAAAAGTTGGTTGTCTCTCTGACCGAGGCTCACGCAGTCGGTGATCTCAACGCCCTTCGCTTGCGTGTCGGAGTGGTTGCCGAGTCAATTGCAGGGCTGAAAGAGAAGCAGGACGCAGAGAACAAGGCAGCGTCGGCTCAATCGCTGGAACGCCGCAAGGCGATTGTGGAGCGCGTTGAAGCGATTGCGGCGCAGATCGAAGGGTCGATTCACTGGCGCAACGCCCAGAAAGAAATCGGCGAGCTTTTCGAATCGTGGAAGGAAGAGCAGAAACTGCCCCACCGCGTGCCGAAGAAGGCAGCCGATGAACTGTGGAATCGCTTCAAGACTGCCCGTCAGACCTTCGATCGCGCACAGCGTGCCTTCTTCCAGTCAAAACAGTCCGCGGATAAAGAAGCCAAGAGCGTCAAGACCGAATTGTGCGAAAAGGCCGAAGCGCTCGCTCCTCAGGGTGCTGACGGAATCGGTGCCTACCGAAGTCTTCTCGAGGCCTGGAAGAAAGCGCCTCGAGCTGCGCGGGCTCTCGATAACCAGTTGTGGGACCGGTTCAAGGCCGCCGGAGATGCGCTGTACAGCGCGGGGACTGCCGAGTGGTCGGCGAATGGCGCGGCAAAAGCGGCACTCCTCTCTGAGTATCAGCATCTCCTCACCGAGAAATCGGCCGACGCGGCAAAGCGCGGCTTCCGAGAACTTCGCACCAAGTGGGACCTCATTGGCAACGTTGCCAAAGCGGACGAACGACGAATGAACGACGGCATTCGAGCGATCGAGCGTCACGTTCGAGCCCTGGAAACCGAGCACCTCGATCGCACGAATCCTGCAAAAGTTGCCCTGCGCGAGGGTTTTGCTGCTCAGGTAGAGGCCGCGATTGCGGAACTAGAGACTCAGGCGGCTGGACTCACCGATCCAGATGCCCAGGCACGAATTCAAGCTGAAATTGCGTCAAAGAAGGAGTGGCTCGCCGCAATCGGCTAGCCAGAATTCACGCGATAGACGTCGTACACCGCGTCGATGCGCCGGACTGCTGACAACACGCGGTCGAGATGCGTTGTATCTGACATTTCGAACACGAACCGGGACGTCGCGAGGCGCTGGGAATCCGTTTGAACCGTCGCCGTGAGGATGTTCACGTGGTGTTCCGAGAGAACGCGCGTGATGTCCGACAACAAGCCACCGCGATCGAGCGCCTCGACCTGAATGTGGACACGGAAAACCGTTGACGACGAACCAGCCCATTCGACGTCAATCATCCGCTCGAGTTCACCGTCGAAACCCTTGACGTTGGGGCAGTCCTCCCGGTGGACGCTCACTCCGTTGCCTCGCGTGATGAACCCGACGATAGCGTCACCCGGGACCGGCGTGCAGCACTTCGCCAGTTTCACCAGGATGTCGGCCGCTCCACGCACGAGAACACCGGAGTCCGTTTCGCGATTGGTCGTTGGCTTTCGAGTCGGCACCACGAAGACTGTTTCGTCATCGTGTTCGATGTCGTTGACGAACACCAAAATCTTTTCCAGAACAGACTGGGTTGAAATTTGCCCTTCGCCGAGTGCGGCGTAGAGACTGTCAACGTTTTCGTACTTCAGCGCGGAAGCGACCGATGCGAGGTTTTGAGCGGACAGTACCCTCGAGAGGGACAGGTTCTTTTTGCGCACAACTTTGGCGAGAGCCTCCCGTCCACTCTCAATTGCTTCATCCCGGCGTTCCTTGGTGAACCAGCTACGAATCTTTGAGCGGGCTCGCTGGCTGGTCGCGAAATTCAGCCAGTCCTGACTGGGACCGGCCTCGGGGTTCTTTGAGGTCAGAACCTCGACCGTATCTCCTGACCCGAGTTGCGTGTCAAGCGGAACAAGGCGACCGTTGACCTTGGCGCCCATGACACGATGACCGAGTTCCGTGTGCACCGCGTAACCGAAATCGACCGGGGTCGCGCCGGCGGAAAGCCCAATTACCTTGCCCTTGGGCGTGAAAACGTAAACCTCTTTCGCGCCAATTTCATATCGCAGTGTGTCCAAAAATTCCGACGGGTCCTCTGTCTCGCCCTCCCAGTCGGTGATGTGCGCCAGCCACGCCATGTTCTCGTCGGGCAGGATTTCATCGCTCGACTTCGACCCCAACACCTGACGCTCTTTGTACTTCCAGTGGGCCGCCACTCCGTACTCGGCGCGCTTGTGCATATCCATCGTGCGAATTTGGATCTCGACCGATTTTCCGTCCGGACCGAACACGGTCGTGTGCAACGACTGATAAAGGTTGAACTTAGGGGTTGCGATGTAGTCCTTGAAGCGTCCCGGAATTGGATTCCACCGCGCGTGCACCGCGCCGAGAGCTGCGTAGCAATCACGGATTGACGAAACGAGGATCCGAATGCCGGTGAGGTCGTAAATTTCCTGAAAATCGCGAGACTGACGAATCATCTTCTGGTAAATGGAATAGTGCTGCTTCTGCCGCCCGGCAACCTGGGCCTTTACACGGGCGGTTTTCAGGTCTCCCGAAATCTGTTCGATGATTTCTTTCACGAAGCGATCGCTCTCTGGAGTGCGCTCCGTTACCAACGAGTCAATCTCGACATAGAGCTTCGGGTGCAAGACCGCAAACGACAGGTCTTCGAGCTCCCATTTGATTGTCTGGATACCGAGGCGATGAGCTAGCGGCGCATAGATTTCGAGAGTTTCACGGGCTTTTCGCTCGGCAGATTCAGATTCGACGAAGCCCCAGGTTCGCGCGTTATGAAGCCGGTCGGCAAGCTTGATCAGAATTACCCGAATGTCCTTCGACATTGCAACGACCATCTTGCGGACGGTTTCGGCCTGTGCGTCCTCGCCGAGCTTGAGCTTGTCGAGCTTGGTGACACCGTCGACCAGCAGACCAATCTCAGGCCCAAAGTCCCGCGTGACCGCTTCCAGGGTGTACTCGGTGTCCTCAACCGTGTCATGCAGAAGTGCCGCCGCAATCGTCTTGGCGCCGATGCCCAAATCAACGAGAATCTCCGCGACGGCAAGGGGGTGGGTGATGTAGGGCTCACCCGATTTGCGCAGTTGCCCTTCGTGCGCTTTTTTCGCAACCTGATAAGCCCGTTCGACGATAGCGACATCCGCGCGGGGATTGGTCTGTCGAAGGGCCCGGAGAATTCGCTCAAGCGCTCCCCCGGTCTCTGAGCGAGAGAAGAGCCTAGGGAGAAGCGCGCGACGCTGTGCCGAACCGCTGGTGCTGGTATCCGACATTGCGCCTCCTGACTTCAGTTTAGGCGTGTGACGTTAGCGAACGGCTCCTGAAGCGTTTCGGACGATTTCCGTTCGATCCTTGCGTCCTTGCTTTGCGGATTCCGATTCACCTTCGCGAAGTTGTGCGTAGAGCGGTGCGGCGATGAACATCGTCGAATAGGCGCCACACAAAATTCCGACGAACAGGCTGAGCGCAATATCGCGCAGGGTTCCGGCTCCCAACAGCATCGAACCAATGAACAAAATAGACGCAACGGGCAGCGCGGCCACCACACTGGTGTTGATCGAGCGCACCAGCGTTTGGTTCACCGCAAGGTTAACCGACTCGGCAAACGTGCGCTTCGATTCGTCATACGCAATCGACGTGTTTTCACGGATCTTGTCGAACACCACGACGGTGTCGTAAAGCGAATAACCAAGAATCGTCAAAAGCCCGATGACCGCGGCCGGCGTGACTTCGAGACCAAAGGCTCCGTAGATCGCGGCCGTGATGGTGAGGTCGTGAACAACAGCAACCATGGCCGCCACCGACATTTTCCAGGTACGGAAGTACAGGGCCATGACGATACTGACAAGGACGAGGAAGATAATCAGCGCTCTGAGCGCTTGAGTCGTGATGTCAGCACCCCACGACGCTCCGATGAACGATGAGGTCACCTGATCGACCGGGACCGAATACGCGTCCGCGAGGGACACACGAAGCGCGTCGGTTTCCTCCGCCGTCAATTGCTCGGTCTGGACACGGACTGAATCGCCGCCGACAATCGAAATCTTCGGAGCAGCCGCTTCGCCGACTTCGGATGTGATTGTCTGCTCGGCAATCGCGGTATCCGTGGAGGCCGGGTTAGAAATCTGAAACTCTGAGCCGCCGCGGAATTCAATACCGAAGGCAAATCCTCCGCGCAACGTCGTAATCGCCACGGCGATGACGATCAGCGCTGCTGACATCAGGTACCAGATGACTCGGCGACCAATGAAATTTACGCTGGTTTCACCTGTGTACAGGCGGTTTCCGAACTGCGTGATGGCACTCACTGGTCACCTCCGTTTTCCGCAGCCTTGCGCTCGGCGATTGACTGGCGCTTCTGTGATTCTTTCGACACTCGCGAACGCTTGCCCGCCGATACCGACTTATCGACACGGAATTCCCCGCGTCCTCGATAAACCGCACCGAGTGCGCTGCCGTCCAGACCGCTCCACGCGTGCCCCGAGGTGAAGAAGCGAGTGCGGGCGAGCAGTTGAAGTAGCGGGTGGGTGAACAAAATCACGATGAGAAGGTCGACCACGGTGGTCACGCCGAGCGTAAAGGCGAAGCCACGCACGTTTCCTACCGCCAGCGCGAACAAAACAACAGCGGCCAAGAGGTTCACGATGCCCGAGACGATGATTGTCCGAGACGCGCGTTTCCATCCTGTTTCGACAGCGGCAATGACCGAGCGGCCTTCACGCAACTCGTCACGGACGCGCTCGAAATAGACGATAAACGAGTCAGCGGTGATACCGATAGCAACGATGAGCCCCGCAACACCCGCGAGTGACAATCGGTACCCGTTTGCCTGCGACAAGTAGGTAATCACGACATAGGTCAGGGCGGCTGCGACTCCGAGCGAGCTGATTGTCACGATGGCAAGCGCGCGGTACTGGAAAATCGCGTAAATCACGACGAGGAGGAGCCCGATTGCTCCGGCGATGAGACCGCTCTCGAGTTGCGCAACACCCAGCGTCGGGGTGACCGTGTCGCTTGATTGCACTTCGAACCCGATGGGTAAAGCTCCGAATTTGAGTTGGTCAGCGAGTGCTTTTGACGAAAGCTCGGTGAAGGAGCCTGAGATGACGGGCTTTCCGTCGGGGATCGCCGCGAGTGTCCGAGGTGCCGAAATTACCTTGCCGTCAAGCACGATGGCGAATTGGTTTTGGACGCCCTGGAGCGTAGTGAGTCGAGAAGTGACATCGGCGAACGCCGAGGTCCCCGCGGCGTTGAACGTGAGGTAAACGCCCCACTCGTTCGTCTGCACACCGTTTGCGCCGGGGATGTAGTTTGCCGACGCATCCGCAACCATCGCCCCGTCGACTTCGACCGGGCCGAGGATGTATTTGTAGGACTGGTCGTCGGCACACACCGTCAGCGGCTTTGTCGGATCCGCGGTGTTTGCACCGGCCCCATCCAACACATCGCAGGGCGTCGTCAAATACGCGAAATAGATTTCGGGAGTGACCCAATTCAGGTCGCTGAAGTTGACGGGCTCACCAGCGGGCTCTGCCCAGGAAACCGGCGTTTCCGGGGTTCCCAAACCGCTGATATCTGCCTTGGGGTCTTCGGCCAACGCCGCCGCGACATTCGACGCAACCTGGCTCACGACATCGGACACATCAGTGACGAGTACGGGACGGAACTCGAGTTTTGCGGATGAGCGAATTCGGTCCAGAGTGGCCTGATCAGGTGTCCCTGGAATCGAGATAACGATGTTCGTTCCGCCCTGAGTCGTCACTTCGGCTTCACTCACACCCGTTGCGTCAACGCGCTGGCGAATGATGCCAACCGCTTGAGCGAGTTCTTCTTCTGACACCGTTGTACCGGCAGCGATTTGCGGGTTCAGAATGATCTGGGTCCCGCCCTCGAGGTCCAGCGCAAGTTTCGGTGTCCACCCCGCGTTGTCGAAAACGACACCCGAGCCGATCATCGCGCCGAACGCCCCGAAAACAACGGCAAGCCAAACGAGCGCTCGACGCGCTCGGGAAGAAGTACTCGTTGTCGCCACGTTCGGTCGCTGGGTTACTTGGTCGCAGGCTTCTTGGCGGCAGGCTTCTTGGCCGCAGGCTTCGACGCTGCTGCTGAGGCAGTCACTGCCGGGGTCGGCTTCTCGACAATAGTGGTTACGGCCTGGCGGTGAATGCGAAGCTTTGTTCCGGGAGTTGTCTCCAGCACAATCTGGTTCTCCTCGGCGTCAATCGAGACAATAGTTCCGAAGATGCCCGACGTCGTCATAACGTTCGCACCCTTCACAACCTTTTCCACGAGAGCCTCGCGGTCCGCCTTCTGCTTGCGAGAATTGCGAATCATAAAAACAACCATGAGCGCCAATACGGCGACCATCATCAGGGTAAACGGATCCATGGGCAGTGACCGTCCTTTCGGGGCTCTGGGAACACAACATTCCCATCATAGACCGCTCGGCTGTTCCTTCCCGAGCAATGCCCAGGCGGCGGGTGTGGCAACTCTGCCACGAGGAGTTCGAGCGATGAGGCCGACTCTGACCAAGTAGGGCTCGACTACCGATTCGAGCGTGTCGCGTTCTTCCCCGACCGCCGACGCGAGAGTCGTGATTCCGACGGGGCCACCGCGAAACGAGTCGATCAAGGTGGTCAATACGGCGCGGTCGAGGCGATCCAAACCATGTTCGTCAATGTCAAACACCGTCAGTGCCGCGTTCACCGCATCGCGCGAACCGGCAGTGTCGTGAACAACGAGATAGTCACGGACGCGGCGGAGCAGTCGGTTCGCGATTCGGGGAGTTCCGCGCGAACGGCGAGCTAGTTCGGTAATCGCGTATGTGTCGAGTTCTATTCCCAACAACCGAGCGCTTCGACGGATCACGAACTCGATTTCGCCCACCTCGTAATACTCAAGGTGTGCCGTGTAACCGAAACGATCGCGAAGTGGCGCGGGCAGTAGGCCTGAACGCGTTGTTGCGCCCACCAGCGTAAAGGGCGCGATCTGCAGTGGGACCGTCGTGGCTCCCGGCCCTTTCCCCACCATGATGTCAATCCGAAAATCCTCCATCGCGATGTACAGCATCTCTTCTACTCCGCGCGGCAACCGGTGGATTTCGTCGATGAACAGCGTCTCTCCTTCGGTGAGCGACGACAGCACCGCCGCCAGGTCACCGGTGTGCGTGATTGTGGGTCCGCTCGACATTCGAAGCGGCGAGCCCGATTCATGAGCGACGATCATCGCGAGCGTGGTCTTTCCCAAGCCGGGCGGACCTGCCAACAACACGTGATCAGGAGTTCGTGCCTCCATAGTTGCCGCCGACAACAAGACCGACAGCTGGGCCCGCACCTTTTCTTGCCCGATGAACTCGTCGAGCGAGTTGGGGCGCAGCGCCCCCTCAAAAACGGAGTCCGGCTCGACCTCGGTCACGGGTTTCCGCCGAGTGACGCGAGGGCGATCTTCAGGCGCTCCGCAAGGCTAGCCGTCGGAGCATCACGGATGACGTCCCGCGCAACGTCGCGTGCGGCGCTCTGCGACCAGCCCAAACCGGTCAACGCATCGGCGAGCTCTGCGGACTGGGAGTTGGATGCTTGGGGCATCTTCCCCGTGAGGGAAACGATGATGAGTGACGCCGTCTTCTGACCGATGCCGGGGACCACACGGAAACGCGAATCGTCACCGGCGTCGACCGCCTCTGCGATCTCGGAGGCAGACAGTGTCGACAAAATCGCGAGTGCCGTGCGCGGACCCACTCCCGTCACTCCCCGCAAGATTGTGAAAAGCTGTTTGTCTTCGGCGGTCGCAAAGCCGAACAACAGCCATTCGTCTTCGCGCGGGATCAGAACAGTGTGGACAAAGGCCTCCTGGCCGACCCGGAGGGTTGCCCCAAGATCGCGGGGAACGGCCACATGCAGACCAATGCCGTTTGTCTCGATAATGACATCGCCGATACCAGTCGACGCCACGATTCCACGCACGGTCGCAAGCATGATGTCAGCCTACGAGCGTGAGGCCTTCAGAGCCGTTCGCCACGCGCGTTGGGCGTCGGTTTCGCCCTCAAGGGGTACTTCGCCGCCACGCCACGCGTGACAGATCGCCAGCGCCAGCGCATCAGCCGCATCGGCAGGTTTGGGCGGCGAATCGAGTTTCAGAATCGCGGTAACCATTGCGGTCACTTGCTTTTTGTCCGCGCGTCCGTAACCCGTAACCGCCGCCTTGACCTCGCTCGGAGTGTGCAATGCGACCGCTAATCCTCGCTCGGCGGCGAGGAGCAACGCAATCCCCGCGACCTGCGCCGTTCCCATCACTGACCGAACGTTGTGCTGTGCAAAGACGCGTTCGATGGCGATGACATCGGGTCGAAGAGTGTCGAGCACCGCGTTGAGTCCGTCGCGGATTGTCAACAGTCGTTGCTCAAGCGGCGCATCTGCAGCGCTGCGAATCACGGACACATCGACGAACGACACCGCGCGAGCCGTTCCCGAATCGATTACCCCGACGCCACACCGAGTCAGACCGGGATCAACGCCGAGGATTCGTGTCACTTATTCGTCCGCGTCAAGTTCGGCCTGGACATCGGCCGGAATCGAGAAGTTGGCGAACACGTTTTGTACATCGTCGAGATCTTCGAGTGCGTCGATCAACTGGAACACTGTGCGAGCAGTCGCGGCGTCCACATCGACCGAGAGCGAGGGAACGAACTCTGCTTCCGACGAGTCATAATCGAGACCCGCCTCTTGAAGCGCCACGCGAGTCGCCACAAGGTTCGCGGTGTCCGTGATGACCTCGAATCCTCCGCCTTGGTCGACGACCTCTTCGGCTCCGGCGTCAAGCACCGCCAGCAAGATGTCGTCCTCGGTGACGCCATCGACCTTCGTTATCGAAATGACGCCCTTACGCGCGAAATTGTAGGCGACAGAGCCGGGGTCGGCCATCGTTCCACCGTTGCGGGCCATCGCCGTTCGAACTTCCGCTGCTGCTCGGTTCTTGTTGTCCGTGAGGCACTCAATGAGGAGCGCGACACCAGAGGGTCCGTAACCCTCGTACATGATCGTCATGTAATCGATGGACTCGCCAGAAAGACCCGCACCGCGCTTGACCGCGCGATCAATGTTGTCGTTGGGCACACTCGCCTTTTTGGCCTTGTACACGGCGTCGGCGAGCGTGGGGTTACCGGCAAAGTCGGCGCCGCCCATCTTGGCGGCAACCTCAATATTTTTGATGAGCTTGGCAAAGGCCTTTGCGCGTCGGCCGTCGATGACAGCCTTTTTGTGCTTGGTAGTCGCCCATTTGGAGTGTCCGGACATTGTGTGTTCCCTAACTATCGTTCGTGACGATGTTACCGCTGTGCGCCCGCGACGACGGTGTCCAACCACCACGCGTGGACACGTGATTCACCGACGAGCTCGGGGTGGAACGAGATTCCCACGCAGTTTCCCGAGCGAACCCCGACGATGTCGCCATTCGTGAGTGTCGCAATGACCTCGCACTCTCGAACGTCACGGATCAGCGGGGCACGAATAAACGCCGCCTTGACGGAGGCGCCGCCGATGACCGGCATGTCAATCGCGGTCTCGAACGATTCGACCTGTCCCCCAAACGCGTTTCTTTCGACCGCAACATCGAGACCCCCGAAAGTTTGTTGTCCTTCTATGGCACCGATGACCGAATTCGAGAGCAAGATGAGCCCTGCGCACGTGCCAAGCACTGGAAGTCCTCCGGCGATCGCCGAGATCAGCGGTTCGCGAACCTCGAAAATTCGCGACAGTTTGTCAATAACACTCGACTCCCCGCCGGGAATAATGATGCCGTCGATTCCGACAAGATCGGAGGGTGTCCGAACCTGGCGATGGGAGACACCGAGTTCTTCGAGCACCAACTCGTGTTCGCGCACATCGCCCTGAAGAGCGAGTACGCCAATCGTTAGTTGGCTACCAGCCACGCTCAGACAGGCGGTGAGGGGCGGGAAGATCCGAGACGTTGATACCAACCATCGCTTCACCGAGTCCACGCGAAACATCCGCAATCACCTTGGCGTCCGTGTACGCGGTCGTGGCCTTGACGATCGCCTTCGCGCGCTCGACAGGATTTCCCGACTTGAAGACTCCCGAGCCGACGAAGACTCCGTCCGCACCGAGTTGCATCATCATCGCTGCATCGGCCGGAGTTGCCACGCCGCCTGCTACGAACAGGACGACCGGCAACTTCTTGTCGCGAGCGACCTGGCGAACAAGTTCCAGGGGGGCCTGAAGTTCCTTGGCCGCGACATACAACTCGTCTTCGGACTTGGCCGACAATGCGGCAATCTCTCCACGAATTGTCCGAATGTGCTTGGTCGCTTCCGAAACGTCACCGGTTCCAGCTTCACCCTTGGAACGAATCATCGATGCGCCTTCGGTGATGCGGCGAAGCGCTTCTCCGAGGTTCGTCGCGCCACAGACGAAGGGCACGGTGAAGGGCCACTTATCGATGTGGTTCACGTAATCGGCGGGTGACAGAACTTCGGACTCGTCGATGTAATCGACACCGAGCGATTGCAACACCTGCGCCTCAACGAAGTGGCCGATACGGGCCTTCGCCATGACCGGAATCGACACCGTCGCAATGATCTGATCGATGAGGTCGGGGTCGCTCATCCGCGCGACACCGCCCTGAGAACGAATGTCTGCGGGAACGCGTTCCAACGCCATAACGGCTACCGCGCCGGCGTCTTCTGCAATCTTTGCCTGTTCGGCATTGACGACGTCCATGATGACGCCACCCTTGAGCATCTCTGCGAGCCCGCTCTTGACGAGGGGGGTTCCGACGGTCTTTTCCGCCATACCTATCACTCCTTGAATTGGGCCCGACTGGGCACCTATTTAGTCTAAGACTCGGCCGGCCAGTGCTGTGCCAACAGTTCCCTCATCTCGCCAAGAAGCCTCGGCATCGCCTTGGTCTTAGCGATAATCGGGAAAAAGTTCGCGTCGTTAGGCCAGCGCGGGACGATGTGTTGGTGAAGATGATCCTGAACTCCCGCACCCGATACTTCGCCTTGATTCATTCCTAAATTGAAACCTACACATCCCGTTGCGGTCGTGAGAACTCGCATTGCGATTTGTGACAACAATCCGATTTCGGCAACTTCTTCTGGCGTCGCCAAGTCGTACGTGGCGACGTGGCGATACGGACAGACCATGATGTGCCCCGAGTTGTAGGGGAAAAGATTCATGATGACAAAAGCGTGCGTGCCGCGATAAACGATGAGTCCGTCTTCGTCACTACGTTCGGGCGCTGCACAAAACGGGCAGCGGGACCGATCGTCCTCGTGATTGAGGTAGACCATGCGATGCGGTGTCCACAACCGTTCCATTCCGTCCGGGTCGCCGGCGAAGAGATCGCTCGATTCGGTTGACACGACTACAACTCGGTCGACCGAGACGAAATCATTCCCGTGATGCGCTCGATCGCAACGTCAACCGGGATGCCGTTTTCCTGTTCACCATTTCGGAATCGGAAACTGACCGCGTTGTTCGCGCGATCCTCTTCTCCCGCGATGACGATGTACGGAACCTTCTGCAGCGTGTGGTTGCGAATCTTCTTTTGCATGCGATCGTCCGAAGCGTCCAGTTCTGCTCGGATTCCGGCTTTCTTCATGCGCGCAACAACATCACCCAGGTATTCCGCGTATTCCTCCGCAACGGGAACCGCAACGGCTTGAACCGGCGCGAGCCACACCGGGAACGCACCGGCATAGTGTTCGAGCAGAACCCCGAAGAACCGTTCGACTGAACCAAAGAGCGCGCGGTGAATCATGACCGGCTGCTGGCGAGAACCGTCCGATGCGGTGTATTCGAGACCGAAACGCTCGGGCAAATTGAAGTCGAGTTGGATCGTCGACATCTGCCAGGTGCGACCGATTGCATCACGCGCCTGAACTGAAATCTTTGGGCCATAGAACGCCGCCCCACCCGGATCGGGAACCAGCGTCAGGCCCGACTCGGTCGCGACCTTTTCAAGTGTCGCCGTCGCGGCGTCCCACATCTCGTCCGCACCAACAAACTTGTCGCTCTGGGGGTCTCGAGTCGATAACTCGAGATAAAAATCGTTGAGCCCGTAATCGCGAAGAAGGGTCAGGACGAAGTCGAGAACCTTGACCAGTTCCTCTTCCATCTTTTCCGGAGTCGTGAAGATGTGGGCGTCGTCCTGAGTCATTCCGCGGACACGGGTCAGACCGTGCACTACGCCCGACTTCTCGTAGCGATAAACACCACCGAATTCAAACAACCGCATCGGTAGGTCGCGATAAGACCGTCCCTGCGAACGATAAATCAAGATGTGGAACGGGCAGTTCATCGGCTTGAGGTAGTAATCGACCCCCGCGCGCGTGATCTCGCCGGCCTCGTTGCGAACCTCGTCGAGGTGCATCGGCGGAAACATTCCGTCCTTGTACCAGGCGAGGTGTCCGGACGTTTCGAACAGATTCTGCTTGGTAATGTGCGGGGAATAAACGAATTCGTACCCGCCCTCTTCGTGTCGGCTGCGCGAATAGTCCTCCATGGCGCGCCGAATGATTCCACCCTTCGGGTGAAACACGGGAAGTCCAGAGCCGATTTCTTCGGGGAATGAAAAGAGGTCCAGTTCCGCGCCGAGACGACGATGGTCGCGTTTCTGTGCCTCTTCGAGGCGTTCGGTGTAGTCGCGCAACTCCTGCTTCGACGGCCAACCGGTTCCATAAATTCTCTGGAGCGACGGGTTTTTCTCCGAGCCTCGCCAGTACGCCGCA
>JAIOXB010000062.1 GCA_021741825.1 Microbacteriaceae bacterium | reverse complement strand
AGAGAGCACGGTCACGCCGACTACACCGAGCAGAACGAGGTCGATGTATTCAATCACGAGTTCGGCGACACCGGGGATGTGCGCGACGCCCCACCCGGCGACGGGGAGCAACCCTGCCCACAAGAGAGAACCAAGAGCGTTGTACAGCGAAAAGGTGAGGCGATTCATCTTTCCGATTCCCGCGGCCACCGGCAGCAGGGTTCGAACAATCGGAACGTACTGTCCGAGGGTGAGGGACAACGGTCCCCAACGCTGGAAGAACTGTTCGGTGCGTTCGACGCTTTTGTGCGACAACAGTCCGCCCTCTTGGCGAGTGAATACGGCGGGGCCTCCGACGCGGCCGATTTGGTAGCCCAATTGATTACCGAGAATCGAGGCGACGAAAATGACCGCAGAGACCAGCCAGATCGGTTGCGGAATCATGCCCGTGAAGGTCAGAACTCCCGTGATGAGCAACAGCGTGTCACCGGGGAGCATGAACCCGATGAGGAGCCCCGTTTCGATGAACACGATCGCGGCGACGATGAGAAGCCCCCAGTTCCCCGCGCTTTCGATGAGTGCGGCGGGGTCAAACAGGCCAAGGGCGCTTACCATTCAGTTCCTCTCGATTGTGCGGGTGGAGGGACTCGAACCCACACGCCGAAGCACAGGATCCTAAATCCTGCGTGTCTACCAATTTCACCACACCCGCGTTGGTTTACATTCTAGGGTTCGAATCCCGACGGCATCGAGGAAGATTGCGCCGCGAAGGGCGCCTCCATTCGTCACGACTGAATCTGTGGAGAACGCCCGTGGCGCTGCAACGGTGAGCGCCACGATAGGGAGATGACCTCTACCGATTCGATTGTTGGCCGGGTTCGGCGCGCGGTGATGTCGGGTGATGACATTGGGCGGGCGATCGCGTCAGAGGTTCAACGCGCCAATGAACGCGCACTGGGCGAAGCGACGTCGACTGAGTTTCACGAATCCGATGTCGCGCAACGCGTCACGGGATTCGGAATTCTGCAATCCCACCTCGATGACCCAACCGTCGAAGAAATCTGGATCAATGATTCGACCGCGGTGTTTGTCGCCCGTTCGGGGCGCCACGAACGAATACCCGCTGACCTGTCGCCCGAGGACGTGCGGACTCTCGTCGAACGGATGTTGCGCCGCAGCGGTCGCCGAGTCGATGTTTCCCAACCGTTTGTCGATGCGTCCTTGCCGGACGGTTCCCGTTTGCACGTTGTCATTCCGCCGATCACCAAGGAACACTGGAGTCTGAACATCCGAAAGTTCTCGACGTCGGTTCGATCGCTCGACGACCTGGTCGCGCATGGCGCGATCGCCCCAGAGGCGAAACGCATTCTTCGGACGGCGATGCTCGAGGGGCGAACCCTGCTGGTGTCAGGCGCAACTCAGGCGGGCAAGACCACGATGGTGTGCGCACTGATGTCCGAACTGGACGAGGCGGAACGAATCGTCACGGTGGAAGAAACGTTCGAAATCGCAACACGTCATCCGGATACCGTCGGCATGCAATGTCGCGGAGCAAGCCTCGACGGGGTTGGTGAAATCACGCTGCGACGACTTGTCAAGGAGGCGCTTCGAATGCGACCGACGCGGCTCGTCGTCGGCGAGGTTCGTGGTGATGAATCTCTCGACCTGCTCGTCGCCCTCAATTCGGGGATTCCGGGGCTGTGCACCATTCACGCGAACTCGGCCGCCGATGCAATTCGCAAACTGGTGACCCTGTGTCAACTTGCGGGAGGGGTGTCGGAAGGATTCGTCACATCGACGATTCTCGCGACGATCGACCTCGTGGTTCACTGCCGCATGGACAGGGACGGCCAGCGGCGCGTGGTGGACATCGCTCGGCCGGTCGCGGCGGGCGATTCGGGCACACTCACAATGGGATCACTGTGGGCGCAGCGATAATCGTCTGCGGGGTCCTGTTGGGGATCGGAATCGCCCTGTTGGTTCTTCCACGGGGTGTGCGGCGCCCTCGTTCGGTTCGCTTCTGGTTTGACGAAGCGGGGCTCGCCGGAGTCCCCCTGGCGGTCATCGGCGCCGTGATGACCACGGTCGCGGTGATTGTCGGAGCGCTAACCGCGACCGTGATTCCGCTTCCCAGTGTCGCTCCGCTCGGTTTCGTCGTGGGGTGCGGTGTGCCAATAGTCGCGTTGGCGAGCGCGCGGGATCGGCGCCGGCAGCGCGCGCGGGCGCTGTGGCCCGACGTCATCGATTCGATTCGGGTCGCGCTTCGTTCCGGTTCGACTCTGACCGACGCGATGATCGCGGCATCCGCGATGGTTCCGAAAGAATGGCGGGTTGCCTGGACCGAACTCGAGGTCACCCTGCGGCGTGGCAGCGATGTCAACACCGCGTTGCGTCGATTGCAACGGGTGCTCGCCGACCCGATCGCCGATCGAGTGGTCGAAGCGATTGTCGTCGCCCGGGAATACGGAGGCACGGAACTTCCGGCGGTGTTAACAGAGCTCGGCCGATCAGTTCGCAGGGAATCTGGCATGAGGCGCGAGGCGCAATCTCGACAATCCTGGGTGCGGCACGCGGCCACTCTCGGGGTCGTTTCCCCGTGGATCGTGCTCGCGTTGTTGGCGAGCAGACCCGAAAACAGAGAGGCCTATTCCACCGTGGCGGGAACGATTCTGATTGTCGCTTCAGCGGGCGCCACGGTGGTGGCGTATGTCGCCATGCGCGCGCTGGGAACACTGCGTGAACCCGCCCGCTGGCTGATCGGAGCGCTCAATGATTGAGATAGCGCTGGGGGCTCTGCTGGGTCTCGGACTGTTCGTGGTGCTGTCGGGGTCGACGGCATCACGGGTCGCGATTCGGCTCGCTCCACACATTCGAGACGTCGCAATCCCAGGAAACCCGACCGACGAGCGAAACGGCGCACTTCGTTCCCTCGGACTCGTGTTCCGACTTCCCGCGACGGTCATCAACGACATGCTCAATCGGCGTCGTCGTCGCGGCGCGGTGTCCGAAGAACTACCCGGCGCACTGGACCTGATAGGTCTTTGTGTCTCTGCCGGGATGTCGGTACCCGCTGCGCTCGAACGAATTGCGACAAGCGGCGTTGGTGAACTGGCGGACGAGTGCAGAATCATCGTCGCCGAAATCGCTCTCGGTGTCTCGGTATCCGACGCCCTGCAGTCGAGCGACACCCGTGTCGCGCACGACGGATGGTCTCGACTAATCGACCATGTTCTCACGGCCAGGCAATACGGAACGCCGCTGACCGAGATCATTCGCGCGTTGGCCGATGACGAACAGCAGGCCGCCGGCCGCCGCCTTCTCGAAGCCGCCAGCGCGAAAGAGACCCTGATGATGTTCCCGCTCGTTTTTGCCATCCTTCCCGTCACCGTGGTGATGGCGGTTTTTCCCGGACTTACGGCTCTCGGGTCGATTGCTCTGTGACGTTCGCTGGATTTCGCGCAATACTGGTGGTGTCGGAAAGGACATCATGAAACTTCGCCTCACAATTGCGCTGTTGATCCAAATCGTCGCCGTTTTGTTTAGCCTGACGGGTTGGGTGGACGCCCTTCAGGGAGGTGCCGCGATCGTGATGGTTCTGTTGCTGACGATTACGACGCGCCTCATCAGCAAGGTCACGATTCCGAAACTGACCTGGATGTCACTCGCCGCCGCGATCGTTCTCAGCGTCGCAACCGTGTCGCTACTCGTCTATGCCTACGACCCGCTGGCTGGTGACGGCCAATTCGCGAGCTCCCCTTTCACTCCCGCCATCGACGCTCTCAACATCACTTTCCGCGTCGCCGCCGTGGCCGTCATCGCAGGAACCGTGTTCTACGCGATTCGCATCGGGGACGAACGCAAAAAATCCGCACTCTCCTGATTTCTGGGGATAAGTTCCGCGCCACGGCAGCGCGTGCCCCACGATGGGACCATGTCAAACTTCACTCGTGATTACTCTGACCGTGGCGACGTTCCAGGCTGGGTCCTCATCACTCTCATGACGGCGGGCCTCGTCGTCGTGATGTGGGCGATGGCCGGACCAGCCCTCGGCGACGTCTTCACCAACGCCATCGACCGCGTCCTGTCGATATGACCCGGGGACTCGAACGTGGCAGTGCCCCGGTCGAGTTCGCGCTGGTCGGTGTTCTGCTCGTTGCGGTAGCGCTGACCGTGCTTCACATCGCTTTTGTCGTGCACATTCGGGCGGTCGCGATTGATTCAGCGATTGCGGGTGCCGCTCACGCCGCCTTGGCCGACACCGCGGACTCCGAGGGCGTTGCCCGTGCCACCGAGCTTGTGACGAGCGGCATTACGGCATCGTTGGTTCGATCAGTGTCGGTCGCGTCGGGTGAGGTGGCGGGACACGCAATCGTCTCGGTCACGATTCGACTCGCGGTGCCCGCGATCGGACCGTGGTTGACCATCGCCGAAACCGAAGTCACCGGACGAGCCTTTCGCGAGGCGCCTTAAACGAATGAGGCCCCGCCGAAGCGGGACCTCACCGTTGTGCGATTGATTACTTGCTGGCGCGCATCTTTTTCGCGACCTCGATGGCGTCCGAATACGGAGCCTTCGAGCGAAGGTGAGGACGAGCGACGAGCAGGTACAGGCCACCGGGGACCAATACCGCCACCACGCCGATGAGCGAGATGTTGTCGATGAACCAGTCACCGCTCACACCAGGCTGGAGCAACCACGAGATTGCCCAGATTCCGTATGCGAGTGCCGCGATGTTGATGATGAGTCCGAACGAACCCAGGGACCACGGTCCGGCAGGCTTCCATCCACGGAATCGCTGGATGAGCGACGCGAGGACGACCGACTGGAACGCGATGTAAATTCCGAGCACGGCGAATGCAGTGATCGGAACCAACGACGCCGGGTTGGCGTAGATGACGACACAGAGCAACATCGGGACGATGCTCGCGACGAGCAGCGCGTTGGTGGGAACCTTGCTGCGGTCAGAGATCTGGCTGAGCCATCCGCTGGCGGGGAGCATCTTGTCGCGCGCGAACGAGTGCAGCAAGCGGCTTGCAGCAGCCTGCAGGCTCAAGCAGCACGAGATGAATGCAACGACAGCAACCACGAGGAACAGGCGTGCGCCGGTTTCTCCGAGGACATCCGCGAGGATCGTTCCGATCGGGTCCGCGTTCTCTCCCGCTGCGGTCGCGGCGAGGAGCTCGGGCGATGCGGCGAGAACGTATCCGGAGAACGATGCGAGGGCCGAGACTCCACCGATGAGGATGGTGAGAATCATGGCCTTCGGTACCTCGCGAGCAGCGTCGTCAACTTCTTCGGCGACGTCACCGCAGGCCTCGAAGCCGTAGAACATGAACAGACCGACGAGGGCTGCACCCATGAACGCGGTGCCATAATCAGCCGACGCAAAGCCCTCGGTGAAGATGGTGAACTCGTTCTGGCGTTGGAAGAGGAGCAGGTACAGACCCAGTCCGACGACACCAATCAGCTCTGCTGCGAGACCGATGGTCGCGATACGTGCGAGGGTCTTCGTTCCTCCGAGGTTTACGAGAAGCGCGACCACGAGGAGGCTGATCGCAAGGATCAGGGTGAGTTCTGACGAGACCTCGGTCACACCAAGGACGGTGGCGAGGAAGCCGGTGCCGTATTGCGCAACCGACGCGATCGTCACGAGCAT
>JAIOXB010000014.1 GCA_021741825.1 Microbacteriaceae bacterium | reverse complement strand
CCCGGAGGGACTGTTCGTCTTCGACTACGAGCACACTACTCATGGGCGTTCTCCTCTCTAGTGTCCACAAGCCTAGGTAGGCGAATGGTAAAAGTTGAGCCGACACCCTTCTGTGAAAAAAGGCTGACCTCGCCACGGTGGCTCATGCTGATGTGTTTCACGAGACTGAGACCCAGCCCAGTTCCGCCCGTTGTACGGTCGCGGGATTCGTCCACGCGATAGAACCGTTCAAACACCCGGGCTTGCTCGTCCGGGGGGATTCCGACACCCTGATCGGTCACGATGATGTCGACGTGTCCGTTTCGGGTGGTGACCCCGATGCCGACCTGTTGATTTTTGTCTGAATACTGAATGGCGTTCTCGAGAAGGTTTTTGACGGCGACAGTCAGTAATTCCCCGTCCCCCATAACAAAGACGTCGTCCGGGAATTTGGCGTTGATGTCGATGTTTTTCGCCTCGGCGATGACGACCGTCCGCTCGAGTGCCTCGCGGACGACAGCCCCAACGTTGACGGGACGTGCGCTCGACAAAATGTCGGACGACTCAACGCGAGACAATTGAATGATTTCTGTGACGAGATTAGACAACCGCCGCGCTTCCCGACGCAGACTGTCGGCAAACTTGTGCATTTGCTTCGGGTCGTCCAGCGCACCCTCCATCGCCTCACTCAGAAGCGTGATGGCTCCGATGGGGGTTTTGATTTCATGCGTGACGTTCGCGATGAAGTCGCGGCGGATCGTTTCGAAGTCTCGCTCATCGGTTGAGTCTTCAACGAGGACGAGCACGAAGCCGCTTCCGATGGAAACCGCTTTCGCGTGCAAATATCGAACGTCACCGCCCGCACCGAGAGTGAGCTCGAATTCGACATCGTGTGTCGAATCGGAGTCTTTCGCGCTACGGACGAGCTTTCGTAATTCGTTACTGCGAATGACGCGACCGGAAACCAACCCCAAAGCAATCGCACTGTTGGTGGCGCGCAGCACCGCGAGGGAATTGTCGACGACGAACCCGGCCGTTGCCAGAACGCTGATCAGACTGGAGGCAATGTCGGTCAGTGATTCGTCGGATTGAGAACTGCTGGGGCGCATCCGGACCGACCGGAAAAACAAATATGTCGCAGCGATGGCGGTGACCCCCACCAGGGACGCCACCACCACCAGAATGTCGATTGAAACCATTCAGTTCAGGTTAGGTGACAAACCGCACGGTATCGTGGTAATCAGACTAGGCAGTTCGGCTATTTCACCGTCCGTTAACGAGTTGTTTGAGCGGAGTTCGTCCCGCTCTGGTTCGTTGAGAAGATTGACAGAGAGGCTTCACCATGCGCGAGATGTTCGATCTGGAATTGGAATCAGTCCAAGAGCGCATCGTTGAGATCGCCGACAGTGTTTACAGCATTGTCACCGATGCATCGATGGCACTCTTGGAAGCGGACGTCAAAGCGGCGGATCGAGCCCTTGTCGGCGCAGAAATTGTCAGCGAGAAGGCGTTATCTCTGGACGAACTCGTCATCCGCACGCTCGCCCTCCACGCGCCCGTCGCGCGCGATCTTCGAGTTTTGGTTTCGACTCTTCGCATTTCAGCGTCACTCGAACGCATGGCAGCACTTGCGTCGCACATTGCGACAATTGCGCGGTTCCGCTTCCCGGATTCCGCTGTGCCGGAAGCCTTGTCTGACACGTTCGACGAGATGGCGCGGCTTGACATTCGGTTGTGCAAGAAACTCGTCAAACTCCTCAAAAACACGTCGGTCGACCTTGCTCGCTCGGTTCAGGCCGCGGACGAACGTGTCGACGAACTTCACCGCGAGGTGTTTGAAATCGTCCTCGACAAGAAGTGGAAAGAGAAAGCCGTTCAGACAGTTGATGTGACGCTCGCGAGTCGATACTTCGAACGCATCGCTGATCATGTTGTCGATATTTCGTCGAAGGTCAGCTACCTCACCACCGCCGACTGGTCGGACAACGACCCGGAATACTAGCGGGTCGTCAGCGCCTCGAACTCGGGGTGACGTCGAATCACGACGGGGATGAACGGGCACACTCCGACAATTCGATAATCCGTGTTGTCGCGGAACCACTCGAGCACGGAAACCACTAGGTCCGTGCCAGCACCCGTGTTCCGCATGGTGGGCAGGACTTCGGTGTGAAACAGGCGTGCGACGCCGTCCGCGACCTCAAAATCCACCCATCCGACGGCAACGCCATCCCGCAAACCCGTGATGCGTTCCTTGTCAACCTGTAACTCCATCACTCCTCCTAGAGTGCAGCGCACGCGGGCCAATTTTTCCGGGGGTCGATTGAGGCACGACGGCAAGCATACGCCCGATAATCTTGAGGCATGAATCGTGTACGGGCACTTCCCCTCCTTCTCGCCTTTATCCTCGCGGGTTGTGTTGCGACGACCCCGGCACACTCCGAGATCCCTGCGCCGACGCAAAAGACCTCCACCACTGCCGCGATCACCCCTGTGCCGATCCCAGCTCCGACGGTCGCAACGTTCGATATGACACTGCATTCAATCGACGAGGCGGATTCACTCTGGGTCGTCGCTGACAAGTTGCGCCGCCTCAAACCGAAGCGGTACGTCCCGTCAGACCTCAAGACGATAAACGTTCCTCATACCTACCCGCCAGCACTCCGAAGAGACGCGGCGAGAGCGTATATCAAAATGTTCCGAGCGGCGAGCAAAGATGGCGTGAACCTGGTATTTCAGAGCGGGTACCGGTCATTCTCCACGCAGGTATCGGTTTACAACGGCTGGGTCGCAAGGTTGGGGCAAAAAGCGGCGGATTTGCAAAGCGCTCGCCCCGGCTATTCCGAACACCAGACGGGACTGTCGGTAGACATCGCGTCGGCAACGGGAGGCTGCACTATCCAGGCATGTTTCTCGAAGACCGCTGAGGGAAAGTGGTTGGCGAGAAACGCGTGGGAGTTCGGCTGGCACATGCGCTACCCCAAGGGCAAGACCTCGATCACGGGATATGCATTCGAACCGTGGCACTGGAGATTTGTCGGCACCGAACTTGCCGCGGAACTTCACCTCACACCGAAAATCACGTTGGAAGAGTTTTTCGGTTTACCCGCAGCCCCTGACTACGCCCGCTAACGCTCCGTTGCGCGCGGTCGCGGGCGATAGTCTGGAGACCCCGCGTCATCGAAAGGAGCCGACATGACATACGCCTATTTAGGGCCCGTCGGTACCTTCACGTGGACTGCCCTCGGGCAGGTCCCCGAGGCGGCTGGCGCCGAATGGCTCCCCGTGAACAATGTCGGCGAGGCGCTGTCTGCGGTGATCGACGGTCGAGCAGAAGCGGCGATGATTGCCGTTGAGAACTCAATCGAGGGTGGCGTCAGTGCTGCGCAGGACGCGCTGGCACAGTCCACGGGGTTACAGATTCTCGGCGAGTATCTTGTGCCGGTCAACTTTGACGTCGTCGTCCGTTCTGGGACGACACTCGCCGATATCCGAGTCGTGATCGCACACCCCGTAGCGTACGCACAGTGCCGCCGCTGGTTGGAGAAGAACGTCCCCCAGCACGAGCACCTTCCCGCAACATCCAACGTTGCTGCTGCTCATGAACTCGTCGACGGCGCTCGCGGTGACGCGGCGATTGCTCCCGCTGGTTTTGATTCGCACGTAGACCTCGCGACCCTCGACTCGGGAATCGGCGACAATCCGTCGGCGGTCACACGTTTTGTTTTGATTGGATGTCATCGCCCGATTGCCCCGCGCACGGGAACGGACAAGACGACGGTCATCGTCGAACTCCCTGATGACCGACCGGGCGGTTTACTCGAAATGCTGGAACAGTTCGCGACCCGCGGAGTCAACCTCTCGCTGCTCGAGTCGCGACCTATTGGGGATTCGCTCGGACGTTACCGATTTGTCATCGACATCGACGGGCATATCGAAGACGAACGTGTCGCCGATGCACTCCTCGGGCTCAAGCGCTACAGCCCCGGCTTGCAGTTCCTCGGTTCGTACCACCGCGCCGACGGTCACGTTCCGATCGTGCCTGAACAGTATTCCGATGTCGCGTTCGTTGACGCCCGCGACTGGCTTGATCGTTTGGTCGCCGGAGGAGAGGCTTAAGCATGATCGACTCCACACTTCTGCGAGCCGACCCCGACGTTGTTCGCGCCTCACTCGTCGCTCGAGGTGACGACCCCTCTGTCGTCGACGCCGCGCTCACGGCCGATCAGGCACGTCGCGACGCGATCTCGGCGTTCGAGAAGCTTCGAGCCGAGCAAAACGCGCACGGTAAACTGGTCGCGGCCGCACCCAAGGAAGAAAAAGCCACTCTGGTCGCCGCGGCCCAGGACCTGTCCGAACGGGTGAAGGCCGCCGAAAAGTTGGCATCTGAAGCCGACGAGGAATTCACCCGTGTCGCCGGCAGCATCGGAAACATCATCATCGATGGCGTGCCCGCGGGCGCTGAAGACAATTTCGTCACCCTCCGCGAGGTGGGCTCAATTCCGACGTTCGACTTCGAACCGCGCGACCACCTCGAACTCGGCGAAATGCTGGAGGCAATCGACACTGTTCGCGGCACCAAGGTGTCGGGTTCGCGATTCTATTTCTTGTCGGGAATAGGCGCTCGACTCGAAATTGCACTCATGTCGCTCGCACTTGACCGCGCACTCGCGGCCGGATTCACGCCGCTCATCACTCCGACCCTCGTCAGCCCCGCGATCATGCAGGGGACGGGATTTCTCGGAGCACACTCGGACGAGATCTATTACCTACCCGCGGATGACTTGTATTTGACGGGAACCAGCGAAGTCGCACTGGCGGGTTTTCACGCCGACGAGATCATCGATCTTGCTGCCGGACCCAAGCGCTACGCCGGTTGGTCGACGTGTTACCGCCGCGAAGCGGGTTCGTACGGCAAAGACACCCGAGGAATTCTGCGCGTTCACCAGTTCAACAAGCTCGAGATGTTTTCGTATTGTTCCCCCGCCGAAGCCGAAGCGGAACACGACCGTCTCGTTGCCTGGCAGGAAGAGATGATGAGCCTGTTGGGATTGTCGTATCGCGTGATTGACGTTGCGGCGGGTGACCTCGGCTCGTCGGCCGCCCGAAAATTTGATATCGAAGCGTGGATCCCGACGCAGGGGACATTTCGCGAACTCACCTCGACGTCGAACTGTACGACGTACCAGGCCCGGCGCCTCAACATTCGACACCGTCCAGACGGCGGGTCAACCGAGACGGTCGCCACGCTGAACGGAACGCTCGCAACGACCCGCTGGCTCGTCGCAATTCTTGAGACACACCAGAACGCGGACGGATCGGTGACGATACCCGAGGCACTTCGTCCGTACCTCGGCGGCCTTGCCGTCGCGGAGCCCCTTTCGTGATGGCGGAACGTCCAGAACCGTGGCTGGTCGCCATCGACATAGATGGCACTCTCATCTCCGACTACGGGACCCTCAACCCTGGGACCACCTCAGAAGTCAGGCGACTCGTGGATGGGGGTCACCACGTCACCATCGCAACCGGCCGTTCCCTTCCGATGACTCTTCCGTTCCTCCACGAATTGGGAATATCCCCCGAACTCGTGGTTTGTGCAAATGGCGCAATTATCGCCCGTCGAGACGAGTCGGACCCGACGCGATATGTGCGGGACACCGTTGAGTTGTTCGATCCTGGCCTCGTGTTACGCGAGATCCACTCCAGCATCCCGGACGCCCACTATGCCGTCGAAGACGAGACCGGTTTGCTGCGCTACATCGGCTGGTTCCCCGAAACGGGCGTGAACATGCAGACACAGAAAGTGGAAACATTCGAGGAACTTTTTACCGATCACGCCACCCGCGTCGTCGTCATTGCGCCTACCGCTCGCGGAGACTACTTCACGGACGTCGTTGACATGCTCGGCTTACACAAGGTCACCTATTCAATCGGGTACACGTCGTGGCTCGATATCGGGCCGCAAGGGGTCAATAAGGCGACAGCGCTCGAGAAAGTCCGCGAACGATGGGGAATTCCTCGAAACCGCGTAATGGCAATCGGAGACGGCCGGAACGACATCGACATGCTCGAATGGGCCGGCGAATTTGGTCGCGGAATCGCGATGGGCCAAGCCCCGGAAGAAGTGCGCAACGCGGCGAGTGAAATGACGCTCGACGAGTCCGAAGGCGGACTTCCGTCGGCTCTGGCGACACTCGACTAACTCCCGCGATTCACTCGGTTAGACTTAATGGTGGAGGGCTGTCCGAGAGGCCGATGGAGCTGGTCTTGAAAACCAGTGGGCAGCAATGTCTCGTGGGTTCGAATCCCACGCCCTCCGCCACAAACACTCAGGAGAACCGTGACCGAACCGAAACAAACTGCAACGACCGAGCCCTCGCCTCGTCACGCGGCCCGGTCCGCTCGACGACCGTGGGGAACGATTCTGCGTGTTGTCGGGTTGTCGCTTGCGGTGGTGATGGTGTCATCCGCATCGATCGCGGGAATCGTTGCCTGGAAGATTACGTCGTCGATTGACTCCGTTTCGCTGGCCGGCGAAGAGGGCACCGTGGAGGAAATCAAGTTGTCAGGAATTGGCGCCATGAAAGGCGCGTTCAATGTGCTCATTGTCGGTTCGGACACCCGTGACGGGCAGCATCCAAAGTTTGGCGGCGCGGCTGCGGGCGCAACACTCAATGATGTCAACATCTTTGTTCACGTGTCTAAGGACCATTCGCGCGCCGTTGCCGTATCCATGCCACGCGACTTGGTTATTCCCATCCCGTCGTGCCCTCGTGAAGACGGCTCTGGCATGAACTCGGGAATGTCTGCGCAACCCATCAACGTCGCACTCTCGTACGGAGGGCTCGCGTGCGCGGTCCTTACTGTTGAAGCGTTGACGGGAATGAAAATCAAGTACGCAGGTTTGGTGACCTTTTCGGGCGTTGCATCGCTCGCGACCGCGATTGGCGGTGTCGACGTGTGTGTCGACGCACCCGTGTACGACGAATACACCGGACTCAATTTCCCGAAAAAAGGCACCTACAACATTTCCGGTCAGGAAGCCCTCGCCTTCCTCCGTTCGCGGCACGGCGTTGGTGACGGGTCCGATCTCGGGCGAATCTCCTCTCAGCAGGTCTATCTCTCGTCGCTCGTTCGAAAGGTTCAAGACGAGGGGGTTTTGCTCGATCCAAGCAAGGTTTACGGCCTCGCATCTGTCGCCGCCAGCTCGATGACGTTGTCGAACTCGCTATCGAGCCTCGACACTATGGTCGCCATGGCTTTGGTGCTCAAGGACATTCCTCGCGAAAACATTCTTTTCGTCCAATACCCCAGCACCACTGGAGTCGGTGGAGTCTATGCGGGGAAGGTTGCGCCACTCCAAGACTTGGCGAACACACTGTTTTCGGTCATTCGTAAGGACAAGCCCTTCCGTCTAGACAAGGACGCAACCGGCGTTGGGTCGAAAGTCAAGGGCAAAGCAAAAAAGACGGGATCCGGCAAGTTGTTGTCAGGAATCAAGGGCCAGTCTGCTGCACAAAACACCTGTTCTGTGTCGTACGCCTACTAGAAGTTCTCGTCAGGGAGCTCGACACACCTGGCTAGCGATAAGTGGGTAACATGGTGTGGTACTGGAGACGTCGCATAGTTCGGCCTAGTGCACCACCCTGCTAAGGTGGAGTTCCCTTTAGGGAGCCGTGGGTTCAAATCCCACCGTCTCCGCTCGATAATGTTTCACCGGACAATCGGAACAAAGGACATCCACCATGGCAACTACCCGGGTAGTTGTTCACGTAGGTCCTGTAAAAACCGGCACGACAGCCCTCGGCGCCTACTTTTCTGCCGCACATGCCGCGCGTATTCTTCCGCCGGATGTCATTTACCCCGTGGGGGATTTGTGGTTCCCGGCCTCCGGCGAAATCACGAAACACCCGCAGCTTGCCGACTTTTTGTACCCCGAAGGACGGCACAATTCTGGTCGCAAGACGCCGATTCAAACGCCTGACAGCGTCGCGCGGAAAGTGCGCGATGTTGCAGCTCATGTCGCAAAGCTGCCGGGTTCGCGCGGGACTGCGGTGTTTATCTGCGAGATGCCGGAAGACCGACCGCACCTCGAACTGTTGTTGGACTTGTTGATCTCGACGTTTGACGAAGTGGTCCTCGTGCTCGCGGTCCGTTCTCCGGTGGAGGCAGGTCAATCACTGCTCGTGCACAAAATCAAGGAGTGGCGGTCGGATCAGGTCGATTTCGATTTGCTCGGAATGCTCACGACAAACGAGGGCTTGCTCAGCTTTGATTATCGGCGCTTGATTTCCCGGCTGCACAACGTCGCCATCAAACAACTTGTGCTGATGCCCTATTTCGAAGAAGAATCAGACGGATATGCGGTGGTTGATCGCTTCATGAGGGTTGTCACCGGCGACGCTGCCATTCGATTAGAGGATGATTTTGGAACACGTCGAATTCATCCGAGCCTGCCGTTATCGTCGCTCAAGCGTCTTGTCACCCTGAAAAAGTTGAAATCGCGACTCGAGGTGTTTCCATTTTTCTCCTCAATCATTCACTCCCTGTTCCGCCGGATCCTTACTGCCGATCGAGACAAGGTCATGCGAGCGGGATTCAACACCCGTTCGTCTGAATCGGGAGATTGGATTGTTCCCGCGGACGAACGCGCTCGGATCCTTGAACTTTACGGAAATCTCGGGGAGGTCCTCCGCAAAGAATTGGGGACGCAATCAACGCAGGCAGAATGGCGCTCGTGGTTTAAGGCAACGGGATTCTAGATGCCAAAGGTTCGAGTCCTGGTTCATCTGGGCCCAATGAAAACGGGAACGAGCGCATTTGCGGCTCATCTGTCGCGTCGGGCTGCCGCTGGAACACTTCCGGCTCACGTTGTTTATCCCACGGGCGACCTCTGGTTCCCCGCGCAGGGGGGCATCGTGAAACACCACGACCTCGTCGAGGTCGCCCCCGAAAAGATAACGATCAGGGGTGAAGGTCGGCGCACGACGGACGCAACCCCCGAAACAATCAGGGATCGGTTTGCGTTGATTACCCAACGGGCGCGGGATCGGGGGGAGGACACCCTTGTGGTGTTCGTGTGTGAGCTCGCCGATCAACGAGCAACACCCGAGTTGGGAAAAGTTTTGAGCGAATACTTCGACTCGGTTGATTTTGCGATTGTCGCCCGAGAACAGGTGAGCGCTGTCAGGTCTCTTCTGGGACAGCAGATTCGGATGTGGAACAGGACGAAAGTCGTATCTCTGGAATCGCAGGATTTCGTGCGCCAGCATTACCGTCGAGGGTCCTATGATTACGCCCGGTTATGGCAGAAGTGGACGGTCTCGAATTCGGACTATCGTGTGCATTTTGTTCCCTATCGGAACGGTGAAGGCACCGATGATTTGTCTCAAGACATTTTTTCGGCCGTCGGGTTCGGAGACTTCCCACACAGTCCTGACCTTCTTGGCGGAGAGCGAATCCATTCGAGCTTCTCAACCAACCGAATGGCAGACCTCGCTCGCATCAAACGATGGTCAAACGCGATGAGCGCAATCCCCGGCGCGCTGTTGCTCGGGAAGTGGCTGTTCGACCTTACGCTTGGCCGGGCCCACTCGCAGATTGCGCAAAACCGCGGAGGGCACTTCACCACGTGGAAATTGTCGCCATCCGAGCAGGAATTCATTCGGTCGGCTTACCGCGAATCGAACGAGGCGTTCAAACGCCATCTCGGTGCAACCGCCGAAGAACCCCGGTGGCGCGCATGGTTTGACTCGACGCTCGGGACGTCCACGTGACAATCGCCCGCGCACTCGTTCACCTCGGACCGATCAAAACCGGCACGACAGCACTGTCGCGCTACCTCACGCTGACCAACAACGCCGGAATAACTCCCCACAACCTAATTTTTCCCACAGGGGACATGTGGTTTGGACGTAACGGCGACATCGTGCGACAGCGGTATGAGCTCGAGGCATTGATGGACAAGCGCGACATTTCTGCGGGAAGCGAAATCGGGCCAGGCTTCGTTCCCCAACTCGATGCGGCCCTGGAACTCGTGGCAACCGAACTTCGCGCTCGTAAGGTGCCGACCGCAACGGCAATTTTCGTTGTGGAAACGGGATTGCCGCGATTTGATCCCGCTCGAATAGATTCTGCTCTCCGTCAGCAGTTCGACACCGTGGATTACCTTTTCATGGCTCGTCGCCAAGACAAGCTCGTAACGTCCATCGTGGCGCAGAACATGAAGATGTTTGAAAAGAAATGGTCGACGCTCAATCCGCGTTTCGAGCTCTCTCGTTTTCCCCGCCTGCGCGATTTTGCCGCACTCGATTACGCGGCTCAGTACACGCGTTGGACACGGGTTATTGGCCCTGAACACGTGATTGTTGTCCCGTACGACGAGGGCGACCAGGGTTCGTTTGCGACAATCGATCGGATCTTTGACTTTGCGGGTTTGGGTGCCGCACCGCGAATCGACGGCATCGAGGGACTCCGTATTCACCCAACGTTCTCGGCGTTCGGCATGAAAAAGATGGCCTGGCTAAAGTCGATCACTCGATTCGCGTGGGCGTGGCCTCCCTTCCGGTCTCGGTTGACCGCGGTGTGGGATTCGTGGACCGTGAAGTATCACAACCAGGCGATCTCGGGACTGCCAGATCCCGACGGTCAAGCGTTTCAGCCGTGGTCACTGTCTTCCGGCGATCGGCGTTGGGTCTCACGTCGCTTCTTGACCTCCAACCGTAAGTTGCGGTCATTGCAGACGACCCACACCGACGCGTGGGACGAATGGCTCACCCGAGTAGAGGAAGCATCGAAATGACGAAACCCATTGCACTAGACATTACGGCCGTCGCCGACTTGAACTTCACAACCGGAGTGCAGCGGGTTGTAAGGCAGTTTGTCGCAGCCAATCGGGAGGATATCGAGTTCATCCGTTTTGATTACGCCAGCTCGACGTGGCGCTCGGTTCCGGAACTCGGTGACATCGTGGTGCGTGAACAAACCGGGGTCATCGCTGAAGTGCGTGCACGGGCAGAAAAAGCGTCCACGAGTCTTGTTGAGAACGCGAAAACGTCATCGTGGCGGCACATCCTTCGGGAAATCCCGATGGCCCGACCTGCCTATTTGTGGTTGCGCTCGTTCATCACTAAGAACTTGCAAGCGCAAAGAGTTGAACACACGTACGTACTCAAAAACCAGCCAGAATGGCGGCCAACGTCGTCGCAGACGTACGTCATGATGGACATTCCGGTTACGTCCGCTCACACGTGGGCGATGGCAGACCTGTTTACGCAAAACACAATCCGATCAGTTGTGTATGTCCATGACCTTTTCCCGTTGTCCCACAGAGAACTGTTCGATCGGGTTGGGCACGCCGAGGTTCGCAGTTTGCACCTGCAATATCTCGACGCGGTCAACTTGGCATCGGATGTCATGACCAACTCCGAGTTCACGTTGAGCCAATACAACACGTATTGTCAGCTTGTCGAGTCCTCGAAAGACCAGAAGCGTTCTGTGCTGTATCTACCGTGGCCGAACCTTTCCACCAACGATTCGAGCGATACGACGATTGCCACCACCATGTTCGACAATGCCGCGGTGCGAGTCTTGCTCATCGGTCAACTGGACAAACGAAAGAACTTCCGCGTGGTGGTGTCGGCAATCCGCGAATTACTCGACGCGGGTGTGGACGCGCGGCTAGGGATTCTCGCTGGTTACTCCCAGGTGAGTGACGACGCATTGCGATCGGTGTTGGCCGAACTCACAACCGAGCAACGAGCCCGAATCACCATTTCCGGAATTGTTTCGGACGCCCAACTCCAGGCAATTTACGACGCGGTCGATGTGGTTGCCGTGCCATCTCTGGCCGAAGGTTACGGACTTCCCGTTGTCGAGGCGTTGTCGCGAGGCAAACGAGTGCTCGTGGCGAATTCCACCGCACTGCCCGAGATCGCGACGAAATTCGACAAAGACGCTGTTACGGTCATCGAACCATTCGACATTGCAGGGTGGGCAAAGGCAATCCGCAGAGTTACCGCGATGAAGCCCCTCGGCGTTGTCACGAAGGCAAAAGCTTTTCCGAAAGATTGGCGAGAGTTCGGACGGAAATTCCTCTAACTGACAAGCCCCGATTGCAGCACCAGTTTTCCCAGGGAAACGGTCTAGGCTTCTTCGTCGATGTCCATCGCGTCCTGTCGCACCGCTCTCGCGGCGAGATTGGCAAGTGCCTCGAATACCGCGACCGTTTGAAAGATCGAACGTATCGAGCTGGCCATGAGTACCAGCAACAATTTATTGAGTGAACTGTCGACGCCGCTTAACACGTACATGTGTGACTCGATTGCGGCCGCCGCAACGGCCAGCGGGAAAACAACGCTGAGCATTGGCCACACGATCATGAAACGGGTAACGGGCGTTTTGGCCCGTATCAACATTCGTTCCGTGTGGACATGAATCTCAGTCTCGACCTCGTCGCCTCCACCGTCCAATAGCTGCTTGGCTAACCGTCGGTGGGCATTTTCGTTCTTTTCCATGATCACGAGCCACTTTTTGACAGCCACGGGAACGTACAAAATGATGACGAGGAGCAAAACGGTGATGATTGCGGCCGAGGGATAGTAGCCGAACACAACCAATCCGGCGATGACCCCCAAGAGGTTCCCGATGGAGGTTGCAAAAATCATGACTCGTGCGAGCAGCCTTCCACGAGCCATCATTTTCCAGCGACGTTCTCCTGGTGTCACGGCAGAAGTTGATGCGTTCATGTCCTCGAGGGAGAGCTTTTTCAGGTGTAACGTGTTTCGACGCCTCAAGAGAAACTGGAAAATCCGTTGGATGTATCCCACGATGATGACAATCGCCAGCGCAATCAAGGCAAAGTCCCAGGGTGGGAGGGCGCGAAGCGCACGCGAAAACGCGAACAGGAAGTCGACCGACTTTATCCATTCAGGAACCGAGTCCGACAAGACCAGCCCGAGCATGTACAGCGCAGAGAACATCCCGAGCAAACCAAGTCCAACGCGCACCGTGAGTTCTCCCGCAAAACGACGGGTGAGTAACAATAACTCGGGCATGCCGGACTAGATTCGACGGCCGAGAACGAGGCTCAGCAGTTTCTGGACGGAATCCTCGACCGGCTGAGTCCCGTCAAGTGTCACGTCTGCAGCGAGCGGTGCTTCATAGTCCTGACCAACGCCCGTCATCTGCATCGATTTGTCCGCTTGGCTGCGGGCGTAAAGACCTTTGGGGTCACGCTGCATGCAGACTTCGAGGGGCGTATCCACGAAAACCTCGATGAAGTCTCCGTCAGCAAAACGCTCCTTGGCCATTTCGCGGTCGTCACGGAAAGGCGATACGAGCGACACGATGACGACAATCCCGGCGTCCATCATGAGTTCGGCGACGCGTGCGACCCGCCGCACGTTCTCTTTACGATCTTCCGGCGAGAACCCGAGGTCCTCGGACAGTGTTGATCGAACGGTGTCGCCATCAAGAGTGAATGACCGGAGCCCCAGGGTCATGAGCGATTTCTCGAGTTCGTCGGCAACCGTGCTCTTACCCGAACCGGGAAGACCCGTCAACCACAGAACACAGGACCGCAGACCGTTCAGCTTTTCGCGCTCGGCGCGGTCCACCGCGAAGTCGTGCTTGACGACGTCCGATTCGCGGACGAGGGGGTGTTTGGACATTCCCGCCGCAACCGTCACCGCGGTCAATCGATCGACGAGGATGAATCCTCCCGTGTGAAGCGATTCGGCGTACGGGTCCAGCAAAATCGGTCGATCGGTCACAATCTCGACGCGTCCAATGTCGTTGGCCTCGAGTGCGCGACCGCGAGCCTGTTCGCCCGTCGTGATGTCGCGAACGTAACGAACGGTTTCGACTCGAGCGGGGATCTCGATAGGACCGCTGCGCAAGATGTAGGAAGCATGCGTGTCGAGTGGTTTGGTGTCAATCCAGACGAGGTCTGCCAGATGAGCGCGCGAGGAAGGGATTTCCCCGGTCGCACCGACAATGACGTCACCGCGGGCGATGTCGACTTCGCGATCGAGCGTGACGTGAACCGCCTGTGCGTCGCCTGCCGATTTTGTTTCATTGGGCGCATAGATTCCGGCGACAACCGCCTCGGTCATGGCGGGCCAGACGCGAACAGTGTCTCCGACGGTAACGGTTCCACGCGCCACGGTTCCGGCGTACCAACGAACGTCGCCGGCTTTCGACACGAACTGGACGGGAAGACGGAGGCTTCCGTCGCCACCCGATCGGTTGAACGTTCGCTCTTGGTCGAGCAGCGACAGAATCGTGACGGAATTCCCCCAGGTCATTTCGTCGGATGGAACAGTGACGTTGTCACCCACCATGCCGGAAACAGGAATGTACGTGATGTCCTCGAAACCAAACGGCTCGAATCGTCGAGCGAGTTCCTCGGTGATTCCATCGAAAACTGACTTGTCGTACCCGACCGCGTCCATCTTGTTCACTGCCACGACGATGTGCTTGACCCCCATGAGCGAGTTAATCGCGGCGTGACGGACCGATTGGTCACGAACCCCCTTGACGGCGTCGACGAGGAGCAAACCAACGTCTGCCTCACTTGCGGCAACGGCCATGTTTCGCGTGTACTGCTCGTGCCCAGGTGAATCGGCAAGAATCGCACGACGGCCCGACGGCAAATACACGTGGCGGTGGGCCACGTCGATGGTGATGCCCTGTTCGCGCTCTGATTCGAGTCCATCGGTCAACTGGCTGTAGTCGACCTCGCCGTTTGCCATGAGCCGAGAATTGTCGATCTCGTCGAGAGGAATTGAATTCGTCTCGACCAAGAGCCGACCGAGAACGGTTGACTTGCCGTCGTCTACGGCGCCGCAGACAACGATTCGAAGAAGTGCACTCGACATTAGAAATACCCCTCGTGCTTTTTACGCTCCATCGACGATGCGCCCTTCCCGTCGATCAGACGACCGGATCGTTCCGATGTCGTTGAGAGGGACAATTCCTCGATGATTTCGTCGACCGAGGCAGCCTCGCCCGTGTCCGCCGCGGTGAGCGGGTAGCACCCGAGCGTGCGGAAACGAATTCGGCGGTTCACGATTTCTTCACCGGGCTCGAGCGGGTATCGGTCGTCATCAATCATGATGAGCTGTCCGTTGCGCTCGATGGTCGGGCGTTCCTTCGAGAAATACAGGGGAACAACCTCGAGCTTTTCGCGGCGGATGTACTTCCACACGTCGAGTTCGGTCCAGTTCGAAATGGGGAATGCCCGCATCGTCTGACCCGGCTTAAGCGTCGAGTTGACGGTGTGCCAAAACTCGGGGCGCTGACTGGATGGGTCCCAGGCATGTCCTGGTTCGCGCAGGCTGAACATTCGTTCCTTGGCCCGTGAACGTTCTTCGTCACGACGAGCACCGCCGAGGGCGACATCGTATTCCCCGGCGTCCAACGCTGCACGTAGGGCAACCGTCTTCATCAGTCGGGTGTACTCGTCGGCGCCGTGGGTGAACGGGGTGATCTTGCCGCCACGTCCGTCCGGGTTCGTGTGAACGACGAGGTCGAGGTTGTTTGTTCGCGCCGTGTCATCGCGGAACTTGATCATTTCCTTGAATTTCCACGTCGTGTCAATGTGCAACACGGGAAACGGAACGGGCGCAGGGGCGAATGCCTTGACCGCGAGACGCAGCAACACGGTCGAATCTTTACCGATGGAATACAGAATGACGGGCTTCTGAAAGGCGCTCGCCGCCTCACGAATCATCCAAATCGCTTCGGCTTCGAGGGCGTCGAGGACGGCATCTTCGTCGTTGGAGCTCTTCGAATTCATACGTTCAAGCCTACCGTCTCACTTACTTGTCACGGGTTGAGAGTCGTTTGGATTGCGCCTAGTCGTCAATTGCGAGACCTCGTTGGACGGTTGAAACGACCATACGACGCGCGAACGTGCGCAGGCGCACCATTATCTTGGCCTGCATGCGTGCAGCGTTGGACAACCCCGTCGATGGTGCAGCGAAGTACGCGTCAATCCATGCGATGAATTCGCTGGACTGAGTTTTCTCTAGTCGCTTCGACCATGACACTGTCGACACGCGAAACGCCGCTTCAACGTTGGCAATCCCAACGAAGTTGTGACCATTGAGTACTTTTCGGTACATGTCCAAGTCTGTGAGGTATGGGTACTTCGGGTCGAACGGGAGTGAGGCCTGAAGCACCTCGGTTCGAAAGGTGACCGACGCGGGTTCACCAAACTGATTGGCCCCTGATGTGATGCTGCGAATCATTGCGGTTTCGCCGGACATTTTTCCCACCAGCCCGTTGAGGCCGTGCGAGCGCATGATCACGGAACCGGACGCGTCGATTACCTGGTGACGTGATGCCACCATCGAGACGGAAGAATCTGCACTCAACACTGAGACCTGATGCTCTAGACCGCCGGGGAACACTAAGTCGTCTTGGCACAAGACTTTGACGAATGTGCCACGAGCGAGCCGTGACACTTCGGTCCAATTCATCCACGGCCCGCCGTTCGACTCGGCGACGACGTAACGGACTCGCGGATCGGATAGCGATGCCAAATACTCGCGTGTGCCATCGCTGGAACCATCATCACGAATCACCAGCTCGAGGTCGGTGAACGTATTGTTCAACACGGAATCCACGGCCAGACGAATCCATTCGCCGCCATTGTGCGCCGGTATGACAACCGAAAGTTGCGGCGGCTTTGATGAGGCGACCATGCGATGAATCCCCTCACATCGACGAGTTTTACCCTGTAACGATACCAACAAAGCCCCTGTCCCATAGGCTGGAAAGATGAAACAGATGCTTGTCACTGGTGGCGCAGGCTTCATCGGCTCTAACTTCGTGCACCACGTCATTGACCACACGGATTACCACGTCACGGTTCTCGATGCCCTGACCTACGCGGGAAACAAGTCGTCAATCGAATCTGTGCTTGGCGAACGCGCCGCGTTCGTGCAAGGGGACATCTGCGACGCGGTCTTGGTCGACCAACTGATTGCCGAGACCGATGTCGTCGTGCATTTTGCGGCGGAATCGCACAATGACAATTCCCTCAACAATCCGCGACCGTTCCTCGACACCAACATTGTGGGGACGTTCACGCTCATCGAAGCCGCCCGTCGTCACGGGACCCGCTTCCACCACATTTCTACCGACGAGGTATACGGCGACCTCGAATTGAACGATCCAGAACGGTTTACCGAGAGCACCCCGTACAACCCGTCGAGCCCGTATTCCGCGACGAAGGCCGGGAGTGACCTTTTGGTGCGAGCATGGACGCGCTCTTTCGGACTCCAGGCAACTCTGTCAAATTGTTCCAACAATTACGGGCCGTTTCAACACATCGAGAAATTCATTCCACGACAGATAACAAACATCCTTTCGGGGATTCGCCCGAAACTCTATGGTGCGGGAAACAACGTGCGGGATTGGATTCACGCCGACGACCACAGCTCGGCGGTATTGCGCATCGTCGAACGCGGTGAAATCGGTCAAACATATCTAATTGGCGCGGATGGCGAAAAGTCGAATCTCGAGGTGTTGCACATCATTCTCGAATCGATGGGTGAGCCGGTTGACGCGTTCGATTTCGTCACGGACCGCCCGGGTCACGATATGCGCTACGCGATCGACTCAACGAAGCTTCGCACCGCCCTTGATTGGGCACCGAGGTACACGAACTTCGAGGACGGCATCGGGGCAACAATTGAGTGGTACACCGAACACCGAACATGGTGGGAAAACGACAAGAAATCGGTCGAAGATTTTTATCGAGCACAAGGGCAGTAAGAGATGATGCACGATGTCGTGAATCGAGCCCGCACGGCTCAGCGTGAATGGGCGCTCGTTCCCGTTCGCACGCGCGCCGCAATCGCCCGCCGATTTTCCCAATTGGTCTATGCGAATCAACCCGAAATCCTTGATTCCATTCAAACGGAGACGCGGAAGAACCGACTCAGTGCGTTCGAGGAGGCCGTCGACGCCGCCCAACAGGCTCATTACTACGGGCGACGTGCACCGGGAATTCTGCGTTCAGCCCGACGCCGTGGCGCGATTCCGTTTTTGACGCGCGCAGTCGAACACCAACGCCCCATCGGGGTGGTTGGCGTGATTACGCCGTGGAATTACCCGTTCACACTTCCCGCTTCCGACGTCATCCCAGCCTTGATTGCGGGAAATGCGGTTGTGCTGTTGCCGGATGCGGCGACCCCCGCAACCGCGGATATTGTGGAACGACTTTTGCGTGAGGCCGGGCTTCCCGAGGGCGTCTTGACCGTTGTTCACGGGGGTGGACGCGTTCACGGTGATGACCTTGTTGCGACAGCAGACTTCATCATGTTCACGGGATCAACGGCAACCGGACGTTCAGTTGCGCAAAAGTGTGCGACGCGACTTATCGGTTTCTCGGGGGAACTGGGCGGAAAGAACCCGATGCTGGTCCTTCGCGACGCTGACGTTTCTGCCGCCGCTCGCGCCGCCGCTCGCTCGTGTTTTTCGAATTCCGGGCAATTGTGCGTGAGTATCGAACGAATCTATGTCGTTGATGAACTGCACGACCGTTTTCTCACCGAGTTTGCTGAACAGGTTCGCGCCATGAAGCTCGGTGCGGGGTTCGACTGGGACATCGACATGGGACCGCTGATTTCCGCCGCGCAATTCGACCGAGTGACGACTCAGGTCGCCGATGCGGTAAAACGCGGCGCGACGGTCGTAGTTGGGGGTTCCGGGCGCCCCGAAATCGCCCCCACCTTTTTTGAACCCACGATCCTCACCGATGTAACTGACGAGATGCAACTCGGGGCGGGGGAAACCTTTGGCCCCGTCGTGTCGGTGTACCGCGTCTCCGATGACGCTGAGGCGATTCGTCGCGCCAACGAATCGGAATACGGGTTGAACGCTAGCCTCTGGACCAATCGTCCGGACGACTTTGCGCCCCTGATTAATTCAGGAACTGTCACCGTGAACGAAGGTTTCTCGGCGAGCTGGGCCTCACACGGCGCGCCAATGGGCGGAATGAAAACATCGGGGATTGGCCGGCGCCACGGGCGCGAGGGAATCCTCAAGTACACGGAATCCCAAACGGTTGCCAGCCAGCGACTCCACGGAATTGCGCCTGTCGGTCAACAATCAAACCGGGACTTCGCGCGGATGCTCAACTGGCTGCTCGCACTGTGGAACAAAGTCTCGTAGGTTACGCCGTTCTAGCCAGTCTTCGGGCTGCACTGAGTGTCGAATGTGGCGGGTGACCACGAC
>JAIOXB010000061.1 GCA_021741825.1 Microbacteriaceae bacterium | reverse complement strand
TTTTCCGAAAGCGGGGACGCCAAAGACGACGCTAGTGCCGACCACCGATGCCGAGGAATCTCGTGGAACGGTGTCAAACCAATAGAACTGTCACCCATTGCCTCAACGATACTCCGCTCGCGGGGTGGCTAGACTTGCCCCTATGTGCGGCATCGTCGGTTATGTGGGTCCTCGTGGTTCGCAGGAGGTCCTTCTCGGAGGGCTCGGGCGCTTGGAGTACCGCGGATACGACTCGGCGGGTGTTGCCATCATCTCGACCGACCTGCAGACGCGTAAGCGAGCAGGCAAACTCCAGACTCTTCGCGACGAACTCGTCGCCAATCCACTTGACGACGGTCACACCGGAATCGGCCACACGCGCTGGGCGACCCACGGGGCGCCGACCGACGTCAATGCCCACCCGCACCTCGCGGATGGCGGCAAACTCGCCCTGATTCACAACGGAATCATCGAGAACTTTGCCGACCTCAAGGCCGAACTTGTTGCCGAAGGAACCGAATTTACGTCCGAGACGGATTCCGAGGTCGCCGCCCACATGGTCGCTCGCGAGTACCGCCGAACTTCGGACCTCACCGAGGCGATGCGCGCGGTTGTCGCCCGCCTGGACGGTGCATTCACCCTGCTGGTTGTGCACGAGGATTCGCCCGGTGTCGTCGTCGGCGCCCGCCGCAACTCGCCGCTCGTGATTGGGCTCGGGAAGGGCGAGAACTTTCTCGGAAGCGATGTCGCCGCGTTTGTCGAGTACACGAGCGACGCCTTAGCAATCGGCCAAGACCAGATCGTCACCATCACGAAGGACGACGTCACGGTTATCGACTTTGACGGAAACGCCGTCACGCCCGAACCATTCACCGTGACCTGGGATGTGTCCGCCGCCGACAAGGGTGGCTGGCCATCGTTCATGGCAAAGGAAATCAGCGAAGAGCCGGCCGCGGTCGCCGACACCATTCGTGGTCGAATCAAGAATGGCGAGGTCCACATTGAGGGATTCGAGCCGTCCTCGTTCACCGACGTCGACCGGATTATCATCATCGCGTGTGGAACGGCGGCGTATGCCGGGCTCGTCGGCAAATACGCACTCGAACAGTGGGCGAGAATTCCCGTTGATGTGGAACTCAGCCACGAATTCCGCTATCGCGAACCCGTCATTTCCGATCGAACTCTGATTGTCTCGGTCAGCCAGTCGGGCGAAACGATGGACACGCTCATGGCTGTCAAGTATGCGCGCGAGGTTGGTGCTCGGACGCTGTCGATTTGCAATACCCAGGGCGCAACGATTCCGCGCGAGTCGGACGCGGTGATTTACACGCACGCCGGGCCGGAAGTGGCCGTGGCGTCGACGAAGGCTTTCGTGGCGCAAGTCACCGCGCTGTACCTTCTGGGAATCGCGATTGCACAAGCGAACGGTAAGGGTGACCCCCAGGTTCTCGCTGCCGTTGTTCGTGATCTCGAAGCCACCCCCGTCATGCTCGAAACGGTGCTCAAGCACGGTGAACGCATCAAGACGCTCGCGAAATGGATGGCGGACACGCAAGCCATTTTGTTGCTGGGCCGTCACGTTGGGTATCCGATCGCCCTCGAGGGCGCACTCAAGCTCAAAGAGCTCGCCTACATTCACGCGGAAGGGTTTGCTGCCGGTGAACTCAAGCACGGACCCATCGCACTGATCGAGCCGGGCCAGGTTGTGTTCGTTATCGTTCCCAGCCCGCGCGATCCGCACTCGCTTCACGCGAAGGTGGTGTCGAACATCCAAGAGATCCGAGCCCGCGGCGCGCGGGTCATCGCTATCGCCGAACAGGGTGACGCAGCAGTTCTCCCGTATGCCGATGAGGTCATTCCCATCCCTCTGGCATCCAGTTTCATTGAGCCGATTTTGGCTGTCGTCCCGTTGCACATTTTTGCAATGGAGCTTGCTGCGGCGAAGGGGCTCGACGTCGACCAACCGCGCAACCTCGCCAAATCCGTCACGGTGGAATAGTCGTGGCGATCGTCGGGCATGGAATCGATGTCGTTGACATCGAGCGATTTGACGCCACGCTCACCCGGACGCCTGAACTCCGCGATCGCTTGTTCGCGCCATCCGAGCGCGAACTCCCCATCGAATCGTTGGCCGCACGTTTTGCGGCGAAAGAGGCACTCGTTAAAGCCCTCGGGGGAAGCGACGACGTGACGTGGGTCGACGTTGAGATCCTGCGAGGTGAGGGTCGACCCGAATTCCGATTGAGTGGCGCTATCGCTGCCCGAATCGAGCGATTGGGGCTGGCGCTGCACCTGTCCATCAGCCACGATGCCGGAATGGCCGTCGCCAGTGTGATTGCCGAAGAACGATGAGCACGCCGCTCCGGCGCGTCCTGGTGTCGTCATCCGCGATCCGGCGGAATGTCGAACGATTGCGCGAACTCGCGCCCGCGAACGACACCATGGTGGTTGTGAAGGCGAACGGGTATGGCCATGGCGCGGAACTGGCCGCTCGCGCCGCACTCGCCGGCGGAGCAACGTGGATTGGTGTTGCGGACATCGACGAGGCACTGCACCTGCGTGACGTCGGAATCACCGCACCCGTTCTTGCGTGGCTTCACGCGGCGGATGAGGATTTCATCGAGGCGATCGCGCGCGAGGTGACGCTGGGCGTATCGACCGTCGCGCATCTCAACGCCGTGGCGCGGGCCGGCGGGGGAACGGTCCATCTCAAGATCGACACAGGGTTGGGTCGAAACGGTGCAGGGCGTGAACATCTCACCGAATTTCTCGACACCGCGGCAGCGCTTCACGAGAGCGGAGACCTTGTTGTCGACGGTCTGATGTCGCACGTGTCGGGAACGTCTCGCGAGGCCGACCTCGCGCAGGCCGAGGTTTTCGTTCGTGCGCACGACCGTCTCGCGGACCTCGGCGTCACGCCGACACACCTGCACATGGCGGCGTCCGCTGCGGCCATCGATCACCCGTCGTTGCGATTCACGATGGTGCGATTCGGAATCGCGGCCTACGGGCTCGCGCCAACGACATCCCATCGCGATCTGGGCCTCGCGCCCGCGATGCGGTTCGAGTCGTCAATTGTCAATGTCAAGCGTCTTGCCGCCGGCGACGGCGTGTCCTATAACTTCGTGTGGACCGCCCCGAAGGAAACGACCGTCGCACTTGTTGCGGCCGGTTATGCCGATGGAATTCCGCGCGCAGCGACCGGACACGCGGAAGTCGAAATTGCCGGCGAGCGGTACCCCGTTGTCGGCCGTATCGCGATGGACCAGATTGTGGTGGATGTCGGCGACGCGCACGTGAATGCAGGTGACTCCGTCGGAATCTGGGGTGACCCGACGGACGGAACGCCGAGTGCCTCTGAATGGGGCGATTGGGCCGACACCATCAACTATGACATTGTGACGGGAATCGGGAACCGCGTCACTCGAATCGACATCCCGTGATGTCGATACCGACCGCTGAGGACATGGCTGACTTTGGTGCGCGAGTGGCTCGGCTTCTGCGCGCCGGCGACGTCGTTTGTCTGACGGGCGAACTGGGAGCAGGAAAAACGACATTCACGCGCGGGCTGGGTCATGAGCTTCAGGTCCGCGGCACCGTCACCAGCCCCACCTTCGTCGTCGCCCGCACTCACCCCCGAGCCGACGGCGTGCCGTTCGTGCACATCGATGCGTACCGTCTGCAAAGCCCGGCCGAACTCGAAGACTTGGATATCGACTGGGACAACGTCATTTCCGTCGTCGAGTGGGGACACGGAATGCTGGACACCATCGTCGACGAGTGGCTCGAGATCGTCATCGACCGTTCGCACAGCGCCGACGACGAAACGCGAACCGTGAGCCTCCACGCCGTCGGTCCGCGCGGAAACGAATTGGCGGATGCGCTTGGACGAAACGAGCCCGGGTGATTCTGGCGATCGACACATCGGCCGGCACGAGCGTTGCCCTGGTCGGCGACGGAATCGTTGCTGAAGCCGCCACGGCCGATACGCGCAGCCACGCTGAACACATCGGAGTTTTCATCGATCGCGTCCTGACCGATGCGGGGGTGACCCCATCTGATGTGACTGCCGTGGTCACGGGAATCGGACCAGGTCCGTTCACGGGACTGCGAGTCGGAATCGCGGCGGGAATCGCGTTTGCGGTCGGTCGCGGAATCCCCATTTACGGCGTTCCGAGTCACGACGCGGCAGCAGTGGGCCGAGAAGCGTGCACGATCGTGACGGATGTTCGACGACGCGAACTGGCCTGGACCACGTATCGCGATGGCATTGCCATTGCCGGCCCGGGGCACACGACGGAAGCAACGTTGGCAAACGACGTCGACCTCGGCGCGTTTCCCGAGGTCAGAGCGGACGTGATATCGGCCGCCCTTCTTGCAATCGCGGCTCAGAATCGACTCGCCCGCGGGGACGACCTCTCGAGCCTGCGCCCGCTGTACCTGCGCGCGCCGGACGCGACGCCCAGCAATGGGCCGAAGCGGGTGAGCGGATGATGATTCGACTCGCGACAGCAGTCGACCTCGCAATCGTCCACGGACTCGAACAGGTCCTTTTTCCCGACGACGCATGGCCATTCGAGAAACTCGACGACGACCTGCGCAGCCCATACGCGCACTTCCTTGTCTCGGTCGACGAGGACCGTGTCGTCGGATACGCGATCGCCCAGTACCTGACGGGGAACGATGTCGCCGACATCCAGAACATCGCCGTCGTTGAGTCGCATCGCGGACGCGGTGTCGGGGCCGAACTGTTGGAGGCCCTCATTTCGTGGACCGTCGAGAAGGGTGCCTCGGCAATCATGCTCGAGGTTCGTGACGACAACATTGTTGCCCAGTCCTTGTACGCCTCGCGTGGTTTCGAGGTCATTGCGACGCGACCCCAGTATTACCAGCCGTCCGGCGTCGACGCACTCGTCATGCGACGGGAGGTGACGCCGTGAATCAACCACTCGTCCTCGGAATTGAATCGAGTTGCGACGAAACCGGCGTCGGAATCGTTCGCGGCACGACGTTACTCGCGAACGTCATTGCCTCGAGCATGGATGAACACTCGGTCTTTGGCGGTGTCGTCCCCGAAATCGCGGCCAGGGCCCATCTCGAAGCGATGCGGGGCACAATCGACGCCGCTGTCGCCGAAGCCAACATTCTGCTCGAGGATCTTGACGCGATTGCTGTCGCGGCCGGTCCAGGGCTGGCGGGAGCGCTCATGGTCGGGGTCGGCGCCGCGAAGGCGCTCGCCGTGTCTCTTGGTAAACCTCTCTACGGCGTCAATCATCTTGTTGGCCACGTCGGTGCAGACGTGTTGCGAGAGGACGGTGGCGAAATCGAGCTACCCACCGTCGCGCTCTTGGTGAGCGGTGGTCACACCTCGCTCTTGCTCGTTCGAGACCTCGTGACGGACGTCGTTCTGTTGGGCGAAACGATCGACGATGCGGCGGGGGAGGCGTTCGACAAGGTCGCACGTCTGCTGAAACTCCCCTATCCGGGAGGACCGCACATCGATCGCGTTGCCGTCGACGGCGACCCCGCCGCGATTCGCTTCCCGCGCGGGCTGACGCTGCCCAAAGACCTCGTCAACCATCGATACGACTTTTCGTTCTCGGGGCTCAAGACCGCCGTCGCTCGGTATGTCGAGACGACCGAAAATCCCTCGATTCCGGACGTCGCCGCGAGCTTCCGCGAATCCGTCGCCGACGTCCTGACTAAGAAAGCGGTCGCGGCCTGTCTCGAACAC
>JAIOXB010000060.1 GCA_021741825.1 Microbacteriaceae bacterium | reverse complement strand
GCGCGTACGCTTTCGCCATCCGACATCATCCTCATCAACCTCTCCGGGCGTGGTGACAAGGACATGGAAACGGCCGGACGGTACTTCGGTTTCCTCAAGGGCACCCAGTGACTTCGCCCGTGGAAGCGGTCATCGACGCTGCGCGTGCTGACGGGCGCGGCGTTCTTGTCGGTTACCTTCCGGCGGGCTTCCCCAATGTTCAAACGTGCATCGACGCACTCATCGCGTTGGCGGATTCCGGCGTCGACATCATCGAGTTGGGCGTGCCGTATTCGGACCCCGTGATGGATGGGGTCGTGATTCAGCGGGCCACCAACGCGTCGCTCGAATCTGGTTTTCGTCTCACGCAGTTGTTCGACATCATTCGAGCCGTCACGGCAAAGGTCAACACGCCAATTTTGGTGATGACGTACTGGAATCCTGTCGTTCAGTACGGCGTCGACCGTTTCGCCACAGATCTGAAGGCTGCAGGGGGTGTCGGGCTCATCACTCCCGACCTCATCCCCGACGAAGCCGCCGAGTGGCTTGCGGTGTCGGACAAGCATGGTCTGGATCGTGTATTCCTCGCGGCGCCCTCATCGACGGATGATCGACTCTCATCGGCGATTGCCCATTCCCGTGGTTTTGTGTACGCGGTGTCGACGATGGGAATCACCGGTGCTCGTGCCGATGTCGACATCGCGGCCCGAACCCTGGTGGGCCGTCTCACCGGTTTGGGCGCGACCCACGTGTGCGTAGGCGTCGGTATCTCGACACACGAACACGTTCGCAACGTCACAGGTTACGCTTCCGGTGCAATCGTCGGTTCTCATCTGGTTTCGGCACTCACCGACGAAGGAACGGCTGGAGTCGCGCGGGTCACGACTGAACTCGTGGCGGGACTCTCCGCGCACCAAGATTAGGCTAAAGGTGTCGAAAGGACGTCCATGATTCTCGCAAGCATTCCTTCCCCGCCTCCCGAGTGGCGTTCATTCAACCTCGGTGCATGGCTTCGCGAAATCGGTGCGACATGGGCCACGTTCGATCTGACTGTTCACGCCTACGCGTTGTGCATCTTGCTGGGAATCGTCGTCGGACTCATAGTGACCAATCGGCGTCTCGTCGCGCGCGGGGTTGAGTCCTGGTTGATTCTCGACATCTCACTTTTCGCCATCCCGCTCGGAATCATCGGCGGTCGCGCCTACCACGTGCTCACGCATCCCGCCGACTACTTCGCCGGTCAAGACATCATGCGCGTGTTTTACGTCTGGGAAGGCGGACTCGCGATCTTCGGCGCGCTCATTCTCGGTGCCGTCGGAGGCTGGATCGGATGTCGCGTCAGCGGGCTGCGATTCACCGCGTTGCTTGACGCCATTGCTCCTGGACTCATCATCGCGCAGGCTATTGGACGATTCGGAAACTACTTCAATCAAGAGCTGTACGGCGGGCCAACCGATCTTCCCTGGGGACTCGAAATTGACCCGCTGAATCCGGCGTATCCGCTCGGATTGCCTGCGGGAACCCTTTTCCACCCCACATTCCTTTACGAAGCGATCTGGAATTTACTCGGTGCCGCCGTCATCATCTGGGCCGGACGTCGATTCTCTCTGCAATGGGGGCGAAACTTCGCGGTCTATCTGGTGTGGTACGGAATCGGACGTATGGCAATCGAAACCATTCGACTCGACCCGAGCGAGTCGTTCCTCGGTGTTCGCGTCAATGTCTGGGGAGCGTTCGCTGCAGTGTTGCTCGGCATAGCGATATTCCTCGTGCAAGCACGGAGGCACCCTGGCTTCGAAGCCGGTGCTTACGTTGCCGGTCGAGGTCCTGACTCGCAAACAGGGCTAGAATCGAACAACACCTACACCGCGGAGGAACTCGCCGTCGAAGCCGAGTCCACCGCAAAGAAACCGGGCGCCACAAGCTCCTCTCGTTGAGTATTCTGCTTTCCGTTTGTTGACCGTGGGCCAACGTCGTCCCTGATTCCAGGAAGGATGTTGACCTGTGGCGAACCCGTTTGACCGTTTCAGCGCCGTTCCCGCGCGAACTGGGCTTTACGATTCGGCGCACGAGAAGGACTCGTGCGGGTTCGCAATGGTGGCCACAACTCGTGGCTCGGCTGGGCACGACATCATTGCCATCGCCCTGTCGTGTCTGCGGAACCTCGAGCACCGAGGTGCCGTCGGCTCGGACGCCGGAACCGGAGACGGTGCGGGGATTCAAATTCAGATTCCGGATCGCTTTTTCCGATCGGTGCTTCCGTTCACGTTGCCCAATCAGGGTTTCTACGCGGCGGGTTTGGCGTTCCTTCCGCTGGACACAGGGGAGAGGGCGTCGGAAAAGGCTCGTATCGAGGAAATCGCAACGAGCGAGGGTCTTTCGGTCTTGGGTTGGCGCGAGGTGCCAACAGACCCAACACACCTCGGTAGTCTCGCGCGCGACGTTATCCCCGCCTTTGAACAGTTGTTCCTCGCGGACGTTGCTGGGACAGCATCGGGGATTAACCTCGACCGAAAGACCTTTCGACTCCGTAAGCGGGCCGAGCGCGAGTTGGGAACGTATTTTCCTTCTCTCTCAAGCCGAACCATTGTCTACAAGGGAATGGTCACGACGCTCCAACTCGAGCCGTTTTTCCCCGACCTCTCGGACGATCGGGTCGAATCTGCTCTCGCTCTGGTTCATTCGCGCTTCTCGACAAACACATTCCCATCGTGGTCGCTCGCGCAACCCTTCCGATACATCGCCCACAACGGTGAAATCAACACGATCAACGCAAATCGAAACTGGATGCGGGCGCGCCAGTCGCAACTCTCGTCCGATCTGCTCGGCGACCTGACTTCGCTTTTCCCGATCGTGACCGACGGCGCGAGCGACTCTGCGTCGTTCGACGAAGTCGTCGAACTTCTCGAACTTGCTGGGCGGACGTTGCCTCACGCGATCATGATGATGGTTCCGGAAGCCTGGGAAAACGATACGGCGATGGATCCAACGCGCCGAGACTTTTATCGCTATCACGCCTCGCTGATGGAGCCGTGGGACGGACCCGCGGCCCTCGCGTTCTCGGACGGCGCGATTGCGGGCGCGACACTCGATCGCAATGGTCTGCGACCAGGACGCTTTGTGGTGACCGACGACGGACTCGTGGTGATGGCATCAGAGATTGGTGTCTTCGACGTCGAACCGAGCAAGGTCGTCCGCAAGGGTCGCCTTCAGCCGGGTCGCATGTTCCTCGTCGACACGGTCAACGGGCGAATCATCGAAGACGACGAAATCAAGGACTCCATCGCGTCGAGTGGTCCGTGGGGCGAGTGGTCCCGAGACAACGCGATTGCGCTCGAAGAACTTCCCTGGCGCGAACACATCATCCACACGGCTCCCTCTGTTCAGCGACGTCAACGTACCTTCGGATACACCGAAGAAGAAGTTCGCGTCCTCATCACGCCGATGGCGCAATCGGGCGCGGAACCCCTCGGAGCGATGGGGAGCGACTCACCTGTGGCGGTGTTGTCCGATCGTCCAAGGCTCTTGTTCGACTATTTCACTCAACAGTTTGCGCAGGTGACGAACCCGCCGCTGGATTCAATTCGCGAGGAAATCGTGACATCTCTCAACGTTGGACTGGGCCCGGAACGAAATCTTTTGGATGCGACACCGGGGCACGCTCGACAAGTAGCACTGGCGTTCCCGGTGATCGACAACGATGAGTTGGCGAAAGTGATCCACCTGCAACACGACGGTCGCCCCGTAACTCGCACCATTTCGGGGTTATATCGAATCGACGAGGGCGCGCAGGCGATGGAGCAGCGACTCGCCGAGATGTGTGAGGAAGTCGACTCGGCTCTCGATGACGGCGCGATGTTTGTCGTTCTCAGCGACCGAGATTCCGACAAGGATCTCGCCCCAATTCCGTCACTGCTGATGCTGTCGGCGATTCACCACCACCTCATCAGAACCGGACGACGCATGCAGTCGTCTCTGATTGTCGAGGCGGGCGATGTTCGAGAGGTGCATCACATCGCCACTCTCGTCGGGTTCGGCGCCTCGGCCATTAACCCGTATCTCGCGATGGAAACAGCAGAGTTGCTAGTTCGGTCTGGTCGAATCAAGGGTGTGTCGCCAGAAGAGGCCGTCGCAAACATCATTTACGCCCTGGGCAAGGGATTGCTCAAGACAATGTCCAAAATGGGCATCTCGACCGTCGCGTCATACGCCGGAGCTCAGGCGTTCGAAGCGGTCGGGCTGAGCACGGACGTGATCGAACGGTATTTCACTGGCGTCACGAGCATTCTTGGTGGAGTGACGATGGACATCATCGCCGAAGAAACGCGTCGCCGCCACGAACTCGCCTACGGAGATCCGTCGACTTTCCACGAGGTTCTTCCGGTCGGAGGCGAGTACTCGTGGCGTCGCGAAGGCCCACCCCACCTTTTCAATCCAGAGACCGTTTTCAAGTTGCAGCACGCGACCCGCGAGAAGCGCTACGACATTTTCCGCGATTACACGAGGGCCGTTGACGAACAAGCCGAACGCCTCATGACGCTCCGTGGTTTGTTTCGATTCGCGGGGGAGCGCACTCCCGTACCTCTCGACGAAGTTGAATCGGCACACGACATCATCCTTCGTTTTTCGACGGGTGCGATGTCGTTCGGCGCGATCTCGGAAGAGATGCACGAGACGCTTGCTATCGCAATGAACCGGCTTGGCGCTCGATCGAATACCGGCGAGGGCGGTGAGTCCGTCGAACGTCTATTGGACCCAGAGCGTCGGAGCGCAATCAAACAGGTCGCGAGCGGCCGTTTCGGCGTCACGAGCATGTACCTGACTCATGCCACCGACCTCCAAATCAAGATGGCACAAGGGGCAAAACCCGGAGAAGGCGGGCAACTTCCATCGAACAAGGTGTACCCGTGGATTGCCCGCACTCGAATGGGAACACCTGGTGTCGGGCTGATTTCCCCGCCGCCTCACCATGACATCTATTCGATCGAAGACCTCAAGCAGCTGATTTTCGACCTCAAACGGTCAAACCCCGCCGCGCGGATTCACGTCAAACTCGTGTCCGAGGCCGGTGTCGGAACGGTTGCCGCGGGTGTGGCGAAGTCAAAGGCAGACGTGATTCTGATCTCAGGTCACGACGGTGGGACCGGCGCGAGTCCTCTGTCGTCCCTGAAGCACGCGGGTACTCCCTGGGAACTCGGGCTCGCGGAAACGCAACAGACCCTGATGCTGAACGACATGCGCGCGCGAATCGTCTTACAAGTCGACGGTCAGATGAAGACAGGTCGAGACGTCGTCATTGCTGCACTTCTCGGCGCCGAGGAATTCGGCTTCGCAACTGCACCGATGGTCGTGAGTGGCTGCATCATGATGCGCGTGTGTCACCTCGACACGTGCCCGGTTGGCGTCGCAACCCAGAATCCGCTTCTGCGAGAGCGCTTCACCGGTAAACCCGAGTTCATCGAGACGTTTTTTGAGTACATCGCCGAGGAAGTCCGTGAGATTCTGGCGTCGCTTGGCTTCCGCACTCTCGCCGAGGCAATCGGACACCGCGAGATTCTCGACGTCAACCGTGCTGTGAACCACTGGAAGACGGCGGGGCTCGACCTGACGCCAATTCTGGGTGGACCGGTTTTTCCCGACGACGCCCCGCGGTTCAACGTGAGTCAACAGGACCACCAATTGGGCGACCACATCGACCACACGTTCATTCGCGACGCAGCGGCATCGCTGGCGGACCGCACGCCGGTGAAACTT
>JAIOXB010000059.1 GCA_021741825.1 Microbacteriaceae bacterium | reverse complement strand
CCGAACCTGTTGCGCCTCGTCCTCAACCGATTGCGTCGTCGCTAGTTACACCCAGTTGATCGGGGATCCGGTTCCCATCTGGGCAATCCGCTCGAACATCGCCGGTGCCGTCGTGTGTTGACCGGGCAGGACGGGCTTCATCCCATCCCCGTGATAGTCGCTCGACCCCGTGATGATCAGGTCGTATCGTGCGGCAATCGCCGCGAGCCGCTCGCGTCCAAACGGCGTGTTTTCTTCGTGGTGTACCTCGAGGCCGGCCAATCCGATGTCTACGAGTGCGCCGAACTTCGCGTCAATTGCGTCATCGGATAAATCGGGGCTGGCGAGCGAAGCGCGATCCGCGGTCCACGGGTGCGCGAAAACGGGGACTCCGCCCGCCGCGACCACAACCTCGATTGCTCTCTCGATTGTTGGCGCGTAGTGTCCGACAAAGTACCGGTCGTTGTCGGGAGCCAAGATCTCGTCGAACGCCTCACTGACCGTGGCGACGACACCCAACTCGACCAATGCGCGGGCGATTGTCGGTCGCCCTAGCGTCCCGCCTTCGGTGTGGAAGGTGTACACGAACTCGGGCGTCAAACCGATGATGTCGGCATTGATTTTCGCGACCATCGACTCGAACCGCCACACGCGATCGTCCTTGGTCTTGGTGGCCTCGTCCACGAGGTCGGGGAACTCGGGATCGACGAGATAGCCCAGAAGATGCACCGAGTCTCCGTCCAGCGACGCCGAGAGCTCGATGCCCGGTACGAAGGTCATTCCCAGTCGCGCGCACGCCGCCCGCGCTTCGTCCCAACCGGCGGTCGTGTCATGGTCGGTCAGCGACACGACGTCGAGCCGTTGTTCCTTGGCGACCTCCATCACACGCGTTGGTGATTCGACGCCGTCCGAACATGTCGAGTGCAGGTGCAGGTCAATTCGGCTAGACGTCATACCGTCAGCATAGTTTCGAGAAGTGGCAGACTAGCCGCATGAGTGACGACGCCATTTCGCGAAATGCCAATCGATCGACAACGCCCCACAACTCAGCGTTCCACGGGTACATCTCGGGTGATTGGGCGAAGGTCGATCAACCCGTCGCGGTGCAACGCGACCAGGTCCCGTTTTGTGCCGAACGCCGACGCGCCCTGTCCGCCGAGTTCGCTGGCCACACGCTTGTTTTCCCCGCGGGTCCCATGTTGGTTCGGTCGTACGACACGCACCACCCCTATCGTGCTCATTCAGCGTTCACGTATTTCACGGGTTGGGGTTCTGACACCGTTCCCGATTCGGTGCTTGTGCTCACTCCGAACGGCACCGAACACGACGCGACGGTGTACTACCGTTTTCCCGCTGGACGCGGCACGGAAGAGTTCTATTCCGACGCTGACATCGGTGAGTTCTGGGTGGGTCCACGCCCGACTCCCGAGGGCGTCGCGGTCGAGCTGGGACTCGCCACACGATCGCTCGCCGACCTGTCCGATGTTCTCGCCCAGGCCGATGCCAGTTGGGCGATTATTCGGGAGGCCGATTCGGCGGTGACCGACACAATCGATCGCGCACGGGGCACGGTCAGCACTCGAGACGACGAACTCGCCGTTTTCCAGAGCGAACAGCGACTCGTCAAGGACGCATTCGAGATCGCCGAAATCCGGCTCGCAATCGCGGCCACGGCGGCGGGCTTCGATGACGTCGTCGGAACGCTCGCCGAGGTGACCGCACACACTCGTGGTGAACGCCTAATCGAAGGAACGTTCAACCGCCGCGCTCGCGCAGAGGGAAACCATGTGGGCTACGAAACAATCGCCGCCGCCGGCGCTCACGCCTGCATTCTGCACTGGGTCCGCAACGATGGCCCGGTTCGCGATGGCGATCTCGTGCTCATGGACGCGGGCGTCGAGGTCGAGAGCCTGTACACCGCGGACATCACGCGAACCTTTCCGGTTAACGGCCGGTTCTCCGAGACGCAGCGCCTCGTCTACGAGGCGGTTCGCGATGCGGCCGATGCTGCGTTCGCTGTCGTGAAACCCGGAATCGTCTTCCGAGAGGTCCACGCCGCCGCCATGGCGGTCATCGCCCGTTATGTCTCGGAGTGGGGTTTCTTGCCCGTCTCTCTGGACGAATCATTGTCCGAATCCGGACAACATCACCGCCGCTACATGGTCCACGGAACCTCGCACCACCTCGGGCTCGACGTGCACGACTGCCCGCAGGCGCGAAAAGAGTTCTACAAGGAGGGCATCGTGCGCGAGGGAATGGTGTTCACGATTGAACCGGGTCTGTACTTCCAGACCGACGACCTCACTGTCCCCGAAGCGTTCCGAGGGATCGGCGTTCGCATCGAAGACAACATCGTCGTCACGTCAACCGGCGCCGAGAACCTGTCCGTCGGTATTCCGCGCTCTGCGGACGACGTCGAAGCCTGGGTCAGCCGACTGTCCTAAACGGATAGCGGAATTGATGCCGTACCACGCTTAGGCGCGGACTCGATGACGGCGTCGACGATGCGGTTGAAAGCGACGACCGCGACATCGGCAGGGTCGCCAACCGAAAAGGGGATTCCGCTGTCCCCCGCCGCAATCACCGACGGCGTAAGCGGGATTGTTCCTAATAGCGGAACGGCGAGACGCGCTGCGACCTCCGCACCGCCGCCGGCTCCGAACATCGTGTGCTCGACACCATTGCTGTCTGTCCAGTCCGACATGTTCTCGACGACGCCGATGACCCGTTGCCCGAGTTGGCGCGCAACGAGCCCCGAACGTTCGGCGATGTCGCTCGCACTCGTTTGAGGAGTGGTTACGACGAGGACGTCGGCGGTCGGAACCAGTTGCCCGAGGGATATCGCAACATCGCCGGTTCCTGGCGGAAGGTCGCAGATGAGCACGTCAAGGTCACCGAAGTACACATCCGAGAGAAATTGATTGATGGTGCGGTGCATCATCGGGCCGCGCCACGAGACGGGCGTGTGTGGATCGACGAACATGCCGATCGAGATGACGCCCACATCGAAGGCCCGCGGAGGCAGAATCATGTCCTCGACCTTGGTCGGTTTTTCGTCCGAAATTCCCAGCAAGCCGGGGATTGAGAATCCGTGGACGTCGGCATCGAGAAGTCCGACCTTCTGCCCGCGGGCGGCCAACGCAACCGCAAGGTTGGCGGCGACAGTGGACTTCCCCACCCCGCCCTTTCCGCTCGAGACAGCAATCACTCGGACGAGAGAAGTGGGTCCGAACCGGTCTTCGGCCTTTCGTCCGCCATGAAGTTGAGCCGACAGTGCTTTTCGTGCTTCGACGCTCATGACACCCAGGGTCAGTTCGACCTGGTCGATACCGCTCATCGCGAGCGCCGCTGCACGGACCTCTGCGTCGATGTCGGAACGCTTCGGGCACGCCTCGATCGTCAACAACACCGTGACACGTGCTGTCGTGCCGTCGACCTCTGCGGATTCGACCATCCCTAGTTCGCCGAGCGAGCGCCGCAGTTCGGGGTCGATGACCGCGCCAACGGCCGCCCGAAGTTCCTCAGGACTTGTCATTTTTGACTGGTTTGTCGAGTTCCTCGAGGAGTGCGCGCAACTCTGAACGGATGAAGTCTTTCGTCGCAACATCTTTGATCGCCAGTCGCAGCGCGACCACTTCACGCGCCAGATATTCGGTGTCCGCGAGGTTGCGTTCCGCTCGTTGGCGGTCTTGTTCCATCCCCACGCGATCGCGGTCGTCTTGTCGGTTCTGTGCGAGCAAGATAAGCGGGGCAGCGTAGGACGCCTGAAGTGACAAAATCAGGGTGAGCGCGGTAAAACCGATTGCCGCCGAGTCGAAACGTATGTCTTCCGGAACGAGGGTGTTGTACGTCATCCACAAAACGACGAAAATCGACAGCCCGATGAGAAACCACGGGGTCCCCATGGCACGGGCGACGGACTCGGTAAAGCGGCCAAATCGGTCGCTCGATCGACGCGTCAGCGCGAGGCGGAGGCCCTTTGGCGCGTTGAGTTGTTCGTCAACCGTGACGGTGCGGCGACGGACTCGAGGGGTCGTCACCGTAGGGGTCTGCTTGTCCATGGCTCACGCTCCGTTCGTCCGTTCGTTCTCGTAATAGGGGTTTCGCCAATCCTCCGGCAACATGTGGTCGAGGACGTCGTCAACAGTGACGACACCTACGAGTCGTTTTTGCTCGTCCACCACGGGCAGTGACACCAAATTGTAGCTGGCGAACGTCCGAGCAATCTCGCCGAGCGGCGCAACATCGAGCAGCGGTTCCGCACCGGAGTCCAGAATAGTACCGAGCTGGGTCTGCGGGGGATGCCGAAGCATTCTTTGGAAGTGAACGATGCCGAGAAAACGGCCGGTCGGCGACTCGAACGGCGGTAGCGTCACACAAATCGACGCCGCCATCGCTGGCGTGATTTCATTTCTGCGAATCATCGCAAGTCCCTCGGCGACGGTGGTTTCGGCGGAAACAATGATGGGTTCGGTCGACATGAGACCGCCGGCCGTGTCAGGTGCGTACGACAAGAGGAAACGGACATCGTCGGCCTCGTCGGGGTCCATGAGGTTCAGAATCTGCTCCGAACGATCCGACGTGAACTGCGCGAGAAGGTCCGCGGCATCGTCAGGTTCCATGTTGTCGAGGACATCGGCTACGCGCTCATCGTTCATCCCGGCCAAGATTTCAATCTGTTCGGTCTCGGGCATCTCTTCGAGAGCGTCCGCAAGTCGTTCGTCCGAGAGTTCCTCGGCAACCTCAACGCGGCGCTCGTCGGGAAGGTCCAGAATCGACGCAGCGAGGTCGACGGGGTGCAGTTCCGAATAGGCGGCGATGAGGTGCTCGGCGCTTTGGGATTCGCCCGTCGCACCAGAGGTTGTCACGTCTTCCCATTGGGCGAAGACGGTTTGTCCTTTACCAAACAGCGTCGCTGATTTCGCTCGGCGCAAGTAAAGCTGAGAAACACCCCACTGGCCGTTCGCGTCACTCTCAATGGCGACGTCTTCAATGATGCTCGCCCCGGAACCGTCACGGAATTCCATCGACCGACCGATGAGTTCCGCAAACACACGAACCTCACCACCGCGTTGCTCGAAACGGCGCATGTTGATGATGCCCGTTGTCAAGATCTGGCTCGGTCGGATACTGACGACTCGATTGATCGACAAAAAGACTCGGCGGCGCCCAGGGATTTCAACCGTGAGCCCCACGACAACCGGGGCGCCTTTGGTCCGATACGACACCACCACATCGCGCACGCGACCGACCCGATCGCCGAGCGGGTCAAAGACCGCACACCCCGCGAGTCGGGCAACATAGACGCGTGTCGAGCTCACGTGTCCAGCGTACTCTCGGGGTGAGAGAATGGTCACGTGTCGAATCCGTCCCTGTTCTCTCGTCGTGGCCCCTCCTCTGAGATTCCGCGCGGTGACGTTCTGTCGACGGTCGATACCTACGTCGAGGCGCAGTCGATTGTGAACCGACTTGCGCAGTCCGGATACAACGTCGCGAACATCGCGATTGTCGGCCGAGACCTGGTCACCGTCGAACGAGTGACGGGCCGATTGACCTACGCGCGCGTTGCACTGCGCGGCGCCTTGAACGGCGCATGGTTCGGCTTGTTTTTCAGCCTGGTTCTCAGCCTCTTGAGCGAGCCCACCACAACAACGTTTGCGATGCCCGCAGTCATCGCGATCGGCGCAGGGATGGGCGTGTTGGCCACTCTCGCGCTCTATGCGATGCGTCGGCGGCGCCACGACTTTTCTTCTGTCCAACAAGTTCTTGCCTCGCGCTACGAGGTGACGGTCCCCTCGGGCACGGCGGGCGCCGCCCAACGCGCCCTGGCCGAAGCTCCTCGAGAAAAACCCTAGGTCGACTCGCCGTCGTACGCGGTCGCTGGCTTTGGGTCATCGGTTGGTGGTTTCGGAGCACGCGGGGGCCTGGCTCGAACCGGCTCTTCCTTCAGCGCTTCCCGAATGATTCGACGCGGGTCATACT
>JAIOXB010000058.1 GCA_021741825.1 Microbacteriaceae bacterium | reverse complement strand
CGACACCGGTGGCAATCTGGCAGCTCGCGGTTCAGGCGTGGGCGTTGGGGCACGGCGTCCCATTGAACGTCTCGCTCGGAGATGCGTCGGCGGTGCTGGCCAACGATTTGGCAACCTTCGACCTCACGCTCGCCCCGTTCGCGTTCGCCCTCGTGACGGCACTTCTCGGTCGCCGTGCCGGTCGGCGCCTCGCCGGTTCGGACGATGCGACCCTCGTCGTCAGTTTGTTGGTTTTCTTCACCGGCGTCATTGTTGTTCTCGCCTTGTTGAGCGGTCAGAGTTCACTCGTTCAACTCGACGTTGCCTCGGGCACCGCCCGCGTGCTCGCGCCGTTCGTCCTTGGCCTTGTTATCGGCTGGAAGCCGTGGGAAGACGATCGGTCGTCGCGGGTACTAATCCCCGAGATCCCGGGCGCGTGGCGCGACGTCATTGATACGGCACTGCGCATCGCCGGGGCCACACTGGCGGGGCTCGCGGCCATCGCATCAATCGCCCTTGTGGTGCTGATTGTTCTCGGATTTTCGACGGAAATCGCTTTGTACGAATCGCTCCACTCCGGAATCCTCGGAGGACTGGTGATCACGGTCGCTCAACTTGCGTTGATTCCGGTCGCGCTGGTCTGGATGATTTCGTGGATCGCCGGCCCGGGATTCTCCCTGGGAATCGGCGCGATTGTGTCGCCGTTTGCCACGACCGTTGGCGCGGTGCCCGCCATCCCGCTGCTGGGAGCAATCCCCCAGACGAACTCCCTCGGCGAGTGGGTCACCGTGCTTCCCGCGATTCTTGCCTTTATTGCCGCGACTCGATTCGCCGCCGAACTCCGCTCGCGCGGCCAGATTTTCAACCCGGGGGATCTCGCAGATCTCGGACGTGTTGTCGCGACCGCTGCGGTCACAGCGGTAGCCATCGCGCTGACAACCTTTCTGGTCGGGTCGTACGCGACGGGCTCGGCCGGACCGGGTCGATTCGCGCAGGTCGGAATCGACCCGATCGCCGTCGGTCTCGTCCTCGCGGGCGGGGTGTTCGCCGGGTCGCTCGCGGGGCTTTTCCTCGGGAAACTGGTTCGTGATTCGAAGGCGATGCGCTTCATTTAGGCAGAAATCCGTCAAGCGCCCGTCGGTAAACTGGATTCATGGTGCGCGTCGTGGTTCTCATCTCGGGTCAGGGGTCGAATCTGCGCGCATTCCTGGATTCCTGTGCAGAGGGAACCATTCCCGCAACCGTCGTCGCTGTCGGCGCCGACGTGGACGCATCGGGGTTAGATCATGCGCGCCACTACGACATCCCCACCTTCGTCGAACCATTCGAACCCGGTGGTGACCGTGATGCGTGGGGTTCTCGACTCGGCGATCGGATTGCCGAGTTCACGCCAGACCTCGTGATTCTCTCGGGTTTCCAGCGACTCGTGCCACCGTCGTTTGTCCGTCGATTCGCCCCGATGATTCTCAATACGCATCCTGCTTTTCTGCCCGAATTCCCCGGAGCCCACGCGGTTCGAGACGCGTTCGAGGCGGGAGTCGCCGAGACCGGCGCGAGCGTGATCGTCGTGGACGACGGAGTCGACACGGGCCCGATACTCGCTCAGCGCCGCGTTCCTGTCGCGGACGGGGATACGGAATCGACCCTGCATGATCGAATCAAGATTGTTGAGCGCGAGTTGCTCGCTGATGTGGTTCGCGACATCGCGAATCGCGAAACCGCGATTGAGGAGAACTGATGGTTTCCGCACTTCCCGCCCCCGATCGTTGCCTAGACCGAATTCCGATTCGTCGCGCACTCGTTTCAGTGAGCGATAGGACGGACCTCCTTGCGCTCGCGGGCGCACTCTCGGCGGCCGGTGTCGTGTTGGTGTCGACGGGGTCGACGTGTCAGACGATTCGCGACGCGGGATTCGATGCCACGGAAGTCAGCGACGTGACGGGCTTTCCCGAATCGCTGGACGGTCGCGTCAAGACACTCCACCCATCGATTCACGCGGGGATACTCGCGGACCGTCGTTATGACTCTCACGTCTCCCAACTCGCGGAACTGGGGATTGAGCCGTTCGAGCTCATTGTTGTCAACCTGTACCCATTTTCCGAAACGGTTGCGAGCGGCGCAGACCCGACCGTCATCGTCGAAAACATCGACATTGGCGGTCCGGCCATGGTTCGAGCGGCGGCCAAGAACCACCACAACGTTGCCATCGTTGTGGACCCGAGCGACTACGCCGAAGTCATAGACGCCGTCGCTGTTGGCGGGACGACTCTAGAACAACGCCGAGTTCTCGCGGGTCGCGCGTTCGCACACACCGCGGGGTATGACTCAGCAGTGGCGACGTGGATGCAGAACGAATACCCGCACGATGAATCGGGTTTTGCCCCGGCTCTTCGAATCGCTGCGGAAAAGCTCGACACTCTGCGATACGGCGAGAATTCCCATCAGGCCGGGGCGGTCTATGGCGTCCACGGCGGGTCGGGAATCGCGCAGGCGGCGCAACTGCACGGCAAAGAGATGTCGTACAACAACTTTGTGGACGCGGACGCGGCCGTTCGTGCGGCGTTCGACCACGCCGAACCGGCGGTCGCCATTGTCAAGCACGCGAACCCGTGCGGAATCGCGGTCGGATCGACAATCGCCGAAGCCCATGCCCGCGCTCATGCCTGCGACCCCGTCTCAGCGTTCGGTGGCGTGATCGCGTCGAACCGAGCGATCAGCAAAGCCGCGGCGGAATCCATCGTCGAGGTGTTCACCGAGGTGATTGTCGCCCCCGGCTTTGACGCGGACGCGCTCGCCATCCTCACGACGAAGAAAAACCTACGGCTGTTGGTTCTTCCCGAATCGTTCACCCCAACAGAACGTGAAGTGCGTCAGGTGTCGGGCGGGTTTCTCGTCCAAGACGTTGATCGCTTCTTTGCCCCGGCAGCCGAATGGACGCTCGTCACGGGCGAACCGGCGGACTCGGCAACTCTCGCGGACCTCGAATTTGCGTGGGGAGCCTGCCGTGCGGTGAAATCGAACGCCATCCTGTTGGCGAAGGACGGCGCCTCGGTGGGTATTGGTATGGGTCAGGTCAATCGCGTTGACTCGTGTCATCTCGCGGTCACCAGAGCTGGCGACCGAGCGACCGGCAGCGTCGCAGCGAGTGACGCGTTCTTCCCCTTCGCCGACGGACTTCAGGTCTTGCTCGATGCGGGAGTCACCGCGATTGTTCAACCCGGCGGATCTGTTCGGGACGAAGAGGTCATCGCCGCGGCAAAGGCAGTGGGTGTCACGATGTATTTCACGGGCGAACGACACTTTTTTCACTGACCGTTGGCTTTTTTTCGGCAATCATTCACTAAGGTGATTAAATCTGGTATCGCAACCTAAGGAGCACCAATGAGTTTCTTTACGGCAATCAAAACTGTTTTCAGCAAGTACGCAGTATTCAAAGGAGTCGCTTCTCGTCCCGAATACTGGTGGTTTGCGCTATTCAGCTTGATTGTGTCCGTCGTTCTCGACATGCTCATGGGTGACCCCAACGATCCCAACGTCGTTGTCAGCGGAATCTCACTTGTGTGGTCTCTGGGAATCCTGATTCCCTCGCTAGCGCTTTCCGTTCGTCGATTCCACGACGCGGGTTTCTCGGGCAAGTGGCTGTTGTTGTATCTCGTTCCCACGATCTTGCTCTTCGTTGTCGCCGCATCCTCGATTCCCGTTATCATCGCCGCCGTTACAGGAACCTTGACGGGTGAGGCATTGGCCGCCGAAATCGTGGCACTGCTGGGGGTTGCCATTCTCCCGCTCATTTCCGGATTGGCGATTCTTGTTTTCAACTTGGTCGTTAGCGTGCTCCCGTCGAAGTCGGCCGCCGAGGGCAACAAGTACGCCGCCTAGCGGTTACCCCCGCATCGAGTCGAAGGACGCCATCATGTCGTCTATGTCGTCCATCGACTGCCACGAGAAGTCGGTTTCCGTCAATCCGTCGTGAATCGCGTCCCACAGTTTCGCGGGGTCTGATTCCAGGACCGTCCCGATTGCGGTCATGATGTCGGCGCCTGCGGGCTGACCGATGCTCACGACAAATGCCGCAAAGTTTTCGACCTTCAGGGTGTGGTAGCAGTCCGAACCGGAGCGGTCACCGACGAATTTGATGTCGTCCCGTTCGCGGCGAACGTCGATGCGTTGATAGCGCCCGTCGCGGGAGCTGTATGTCTTTTCCATTTCTCCTCTTTTCTCTCGTGATCTCTTGTCTATTCCGACAGTATCCCGAGGCACCGACGAGGAAAGGGTCAGATTGCGCGGCGGTGGGCTTCGATCCATGCAGCGGATTCTTCGAGCGTTAATTGACCAGTCGCAACGCTCTGAATGTATGTGAACGCATCGTCTTGCGTCGCAAAGAGCAGGTAGCCGTTGATGCGCAAAAAGTGATTAAGCGCAATCCATGCTGAGCGCTTGTTTCCGTCCATAAACGGGTGGTTGCGAGCAAGTGATTCCGTTTGCGCGGCTGCCTTGGCGTCGATGGTCGCGTATGCGTCTGCCCCCATCAGGGTTGTCGCGGGGCGTTCAAGAGCCGAATGAACCAAGCCCAGGTCGCGCACGTGAAAACCGATCGCTTCGAGCTCAACAACGAAGCCCTCGAGACTCACGTATCGAGTCACGAGTCTTCCAGTCGCTTCATCAGCTCTGCGTCACGTTGGAGAATCATTTCCACGGTGCGGCGCATCTCGAGACGGTTCTTCTGTGCGTCGAGGAAGATTGCAACCGCTTGGGCCACAACCTGTTGCTTGGAGAGTCCGAGAAGTTCGGCGACATCACCAAGGTCGTTGTCGAGTTCGGGTTCTAGCCGGAGAGTCATTGCCATAACTTGATGGTATCAAAATGATACCAGTTTGTCTAGGGCTCACCCACATTTCTCACCGCCAGTGGTGGAATAGAATGGGAGGACTAGTTGTAACGAAAGGTTTACTCGTGGAAAAAATCAAGGTCGAAGGCGTCGTCGTAGAACTCGATGGCGATGAAATGACTCGAATCATTTGGCAGTTCATCAAGGACCGCTTGATTCACCCCTACCTCGACCTCACTCTCGAGTACTACGACCTTTCGATTCAGAAGCGCGACGAGACGGATGACCAGATCACCATCGACTCCGCCAACGCCATCAAAAAGCACGGCGTCGGTGTCAAGTGCGCGACCATCACTCCAGACGAGGCGCGTGTCGAGGAATTCAAACTCAAAAAGATGTGGAAGAGCCCGAACGGTACAATTCGCAACATCCTCGGCGGCGTGATTTTCCGCGAGCCGATCATCATCTCGAACATTCCACGGCTCGTTCCCGGCTGGAACAAACCCATCATCGTCGGCCGTCACGCGTTCGGCGACCAGTACCGCGCCACCGATTTCACGTTCGACCGCCCGGGAACGCTTTCGATTTCGTTCACGCCGGCTGACGGCACCGAGGCGCAGTCGTTCGAGGTCTTCCAGGCTCCTAGCGCCGGTGTCGCGATGGCGATGTACAACCTCGATGAATCGATTCGCGACTTTGCCCGAGCGTCGCTCAATTACGGGCTCACGCGGACCTACCCCGTCTATTTGTCGACCAAGAACACCATCCTCAAGGCCTACGACGGTCGATTCAAGGACATCTTCCAAGAGATCTTTGACGCCGAATTTGCGGACAAGTTTGCCAAGGCCGGAATTACCTACGAACACCGCCTCATCGACGACATGGTCGCGAGCGCGATGAAGTGGGAGGGCGGATACGTCTGGGCAACCAAGAACTACGACGGTGATGTTCAATCGGACACCGTCGCACAGGGCTTCGGATCACTCGGGCTCATGACGTCGGTGCTCACCACACCGGACGGCACGATTGTCGAAGCCGAAGCAGCCCACGGAACCGTCACGCGGCACTATCGCGATCACCAACAGGGCAAGCCGACCTCGACCAACCCGATTGCATCGATTTACGCCTGGACCCGTGGCTTGCAGCACCGCGGGAAGTTGGACGGAAACCAAGC
>JAIOXB010000057.1 GCA_021741825.1 Microbacteriaceae bacterium | reverse complement strand
ACACGTTCATCGTGCCGACGAACCGCACGACGTGCGGTGCGAACATAGACTAGAAACCGCCGAGCTCGCTCTCTCATCCTACCCGTTAGGCATCAATGCGCTTCCCCTTTCCGACCTCTTTGCAGGACCGTTTCGTGCGAATTGTCGTGTGGCTGTCTCTTATCGCTCAATCGGGAATTGCCGTCACGGGAGCGTTTGTGCGGTTGACCGCGTCTGGACTGGGGTGCCCCACCTGGCCGTTGTGCACCGACGATTCACTGGTGAACACGTCCGAGATGGGCATCCACGGAGTAATCGAATTCGGAAACCGCCTTCTCACCATCGCGCTTCTTGTCATCGCAGTGGCCGTTCTGGTTGTGTTCTGGCGGATGAGAAAAGAGCGGCGCGACCTGTGGTGGATGGGGGTCGGACTCCTCGTCGTGGTGCCCGTACAGGCCGTGATTGGCGGGGTAAGCGTGTGGATGCAACTCAATCCGTATGTCGTGGGACTGCACTTCATCGTGTCGGTCGCCGCAACCGTGGTGGCGATGCTGGTCGTCCTCCGTGTGCGCGACGGCGACCGCGTAGCAGATGTGCGGTCGATTCCGTTCCTAGCGTGGCTGGTCGGCGTTGTCACCGCCGGCGGAATTGTCCTCGGCGTGCTGACGACCGGTTCGGGACCACATGCGGGTGACGCGAACGCTCCGCGCAACGGGCTCAACTCCGAGATTCTGCAGCACTTTCATGCCTGGTTCGCGTATGCGTCGGTCGCGCTCGTTGTGCTCGCAATCATTCGTTCGACGGGTATTGCCCGGCGCTCATGGGTCGTGCTGGGCGCGGGATTCGCGTTTCAGATTGTGATTGGTCTGATTCAGGCGAGGACCGGCTTGCCCGTTGAACTCGTTGGCATCCATGTACTCGCGGCGATGGTGGTGACCTGCCTGGTGACGTCGGCGGTCTACCGAAGCGCGACGAGTGGGTCGATCGCGACCGCGACGAAGAGAGCCGTCAAATAGGTATTGCTCGCGTGGAAAACACGCATCGCGTTAGAGTCCCGCCCAGCAAGTGAGCGGCTATACAAAAAGTGTGTCTCGACGATGAACCAACCACCGGCAAGCACGGCGACGACGATGTAGATGAGTCCCATCGGAGCAACCGGGATCAGGACGAGCGATGCCACGACGGTCGCCCACGCGTACAAAATCACCTGGAGCCCCACCGCGGCCTTCGAGCGAACGACGCTGAGCATCGGTACCGACGCGGCAGCGTAATCGTCGGCATAACGCAGGCTGAGGGGCCAATAGTGCGCCGGTGTCCACAGGAAAACGACGATGAACAGTACAAACGGAGTGAGCGAGAGTTCGCCGGTCACGGCAGCCCATCCGATCAACACCGGGAAACAGCCCGCGATTCCGCCCCAAACGATGTTTTGTTCGGTGCGGCGCTTCAGTAACAAGGTGTACACGAAAACGTAGAACAGGATTGCGGCCAACGACAGTGCCGCGGCCAGAAGGTTGGCCACGAGCGTCAACACAACGAGAGATGCGGCTCCGATTACGAACGCGAACGTCAGAGCTTTAGCTGGAGTGATTTCTCCCGTGACAATCGGACGGCCTTTTGTCCGGGCCATGAGCGTGTCGATGTCGCGATCGATGTACATGTTGAAAGCGTTCGCCGACCCGGCGCTCAACGCACCTCCAGCGAGCGTTCCGAGGATGAGCCACACATCGGGAATTCCTCGTGCCGCCAGCACCATCACGGGAGCGGTGGTGACGAGAAGAAGTTCGATCACGCGAGGCTTCATGAGCGCGACGTAGGCGCTGATTCGACGTAGCGCCGGTGAGATAACGGACGGCCCTCGTGTGGAACGGGAAGGGGTCGAGGTGGCCACGTCTCAAGTCTATTCTCTGCCCGACAGGGGCGTTTCCCGCTAGACTGACCGCACCAGCACCGCGCGCCTAAACGTGTGCCATTGACGTCACCGAGGGTTGCAGCGAGGCGCGGAACCCTCGTTTGAGATTGGAAAGTTGATGACCACACTGAACTGGACCGAACTCGACGCGAAAGCGGTTGACACAGCACGACTCCTCGCGGTGGACGCGGTGGAAAAAGTCGGAAACGGGCACCCCGGCACGGCAATGTCGATGGCACCAGTCGCCTATCTGCTCTACCAAAAGGTCATGCGCCACGACCCGGCGGACACGAACTGGCTCGGTCGCGACCGATTTGTTCTGTCGATCGGGCACTCGTCGCTCACTCAGTACACGCAACTGTTCCTCGGAGGTTTCGGGCTCGAACTCGAAGACCTTAAGGCTTTTCGCACGTGGGGATCACGCACCCCCGGCCACCCAGAGTTCGGTCACACGAAGGGTGTCGAGATCACGACCGGCCCACTCGGTCAGGGGCTCGCGTCGGCGGTCGGCATGGCCTACGCGCAGCGGTTTGAACGTGGTTTGTTTGACCCGAACGCCGGTTCAGGGGCGTCACCGTTCGATCACCACACCTATGTCATTTGCGGAGACGGCGACATGCAAGAGGGTGTCACCGCCGAGGCATCATCGCTGGCTGGTCACCAGCAACTGGGTAACCTCGTTGTGATTTATGACTCGAACCAGATTTCGATTGAAGATGACACCAACATTGCATACAGCGAGGACGTCGCCGCCCGCTATCGCGCCTATGGATGGGACGTTCGAGAGGTGTCCTGGCGCACTCCGAAGGGTTACGTCGAGGACGTGCCAGCGTTGTACGCGGCAATCGAGGCGGCCAAGGCCGAGACGTCCAAACCGACACTGATAATCCTCAAGACCATCATCGGCTGGCCGGCGCCGACCAAGCAAAACACCGGAAAGATTCACGGCTCTGCCCTCGGGGCGGACGAAGCGAAGGGAACCAAGCTGGCGCTTGGTTGGGATCCGGAACTCTCGTTTGTTGTGCACGACGACGTGTTGACACACACGCGTTCACTTCGCGAGCGCGCGGCCTCGGAGCGCGGGCTGTGGCAGAAGTCATTCGATTCGTGGGCTTCGGCCAACCCGGACCACAAGACTCTGCTCGATAGGCTCCTCGCTGGCGAACTGCCTGCTGACATCGACGCCTCGCTCCCCGCCTTCGAGGCTGGGACATCGCTCGCCACTCGGGCAGCAAGCGGCAAGGTCCTCAACGCTCTCGCCCCCGTCATGCCGGAACTGTGGGGTGGGTCATCCGACCTCGCGGAATCCAACCTCACGACGATCGACGGCGCGAAATCTTTCGTTCCCGCCGAACACTCGACCGGGCATTGGAATGGCGACCCCTATGGTCGGGTTCTGCACTTCGGAATTCGCGAACACGCGATGGGAGCAATCCTCAACGGAATCGCCCTTCACGGACCAACGCGTTCGTACGGTGGCACGTTCCTGATCTTCAGCGACTACATGCGCCCAGCGGTTCGACTTGCTGCATTGATGAAGACTCCGTCCATTTTCGTGTGGACGCACGACTCGGTCGCGCTGGGTGAAGACGGTCCGACCCACCAGCCGATTGAACAACTCGCGACACTGCGCGCCATCCCTGGTCTCGACATCGTTCGCCCCGCTGACGCGAACGAAACGGCGTGGGCCTGGAAAACAATCCTCGAGCGGCGACAAGGTCCAGCAGGGATCGCACTGTCCCGTCAGAACCTTCCCGTCTTCCCGCGCGGTTCCGCGGCGAGTGACACTGATTTTGCGCCAGCGCAACACGCGTCCAAGGGTGCGTACACACTCATCGACTCCCCGACCGGAACCGTCGACGTCATCCTCATCGCCACCGGCTCTGAGGTGAGCGTTGCCGTTGACGCTCGAGACGCTCTTGCTGTCAAGGGCATCGGTGCCCGTGTGGTGTCCGCTCCGTGCCTCGAATGGTTCGAGGAGCAGCCCGATGCCTATCGCGAATCAGTCCTCCCACGCGCAGTGTCCGCTCGCGTCTCTGTCGAGGCTGGCCTTGCGTTGGGTTGGTCACGGTACGTCGGTGCAAACGGCACCTCGATTTCAATCGAACACTTCGGCGCATCGGCCGACTACCAGACACTATTCCGCGAATTCGGAATCACATCAGACGCCGTCGTGTCCGCGGCACAAGCGCTTCTCTCCTCAACCGAAAGGCACACCTCGTGACCACTCCAACACAGGAACTCTCCGACATAGGAGTCTCGATCTGGCTCGACGACCTTTCGCGCGACCGCATTCAATCGGGTTCTCTCGAATCGCTTATCGCGACCCGCAATGTTGTCGGTGTCACGACCAATCCGACGATCTTCGCCTCCGCGCTTGCAACCGGTCAGACCTACGGCGCTCAGATCGCCGAACTTGCAGCCTCTGGCGCGTCGGTCACCGAAGCGGTGTTCGCCACAACGTCGGATGATGTCGCGGCGGCGTGTGACATCTTCCGACCCGTCTACGACCGAACGAACGGTCAAGACGGGCGAGTCTCTATCGAGGTCGAGCCGACGCTCGCGTTCAACGCGGACGCAACCATCGCGCAGGCAAAAGAACTGTTTGCCCGGGTTGGACGTGACAATGTCATGATCAAGATCCCCGCCACCATCGAAGGTCTCGGAGCCATCACCGCGGTGCTTGCTGAAGGAATCAGCGTCAATGTGACCCTTATCTTCTCGATTGAGCGCTACGCGCAGGTCATCGACGCCTATATCGCTGGGCTTGAGCAGGCACAGGAAAACGGGCACAATCTTGCGGACATCCACTCGGTGGCCTCCTTCTTCGTTTCGCGCGTTGATACCGAAATCGATAAGCGACTCGCTGCAATTGGCACCGACGACGCGGTATCGCTTAAGAGCAAGGCTGGTATTGCGAACGCTCGCCTCGCCTACGAATTGTTCGAGCAGCAGTTCGCCAGCGACCGCGCGCAGGTTCTGCTCGCTCAGGGAGGAAATCGTCAACGACCGCTGTGGGCGTCGACGGGTGTCAAGGACCCCGCCCTTCCCGACACGCTGTACGTCACCGAGCTCGCTGCAGGCGACACCGTCAACACGATGCCGGAGAAGACACTCGAGGCGACGTTCAGCCACGCACCGGTTCACGGAGACGCGGTTCGGGGCACGTACGACGATGCACGCGCAACTCTGGCGGCAATCGAGGCCCACGGCATTTCGATCGTCGAGGTCACCACGCTCCTCGAGCGCGAGGGTGTTGACAAGTTCATCGTGTCGTGGAACGAACTGCTCGACATCGTCACGGCCGCCATGGACTCGTCTCGATGACGTCCGTCTCGGTCTCGGGTGTGGCAGCCGACGCCGTCGCGCGTCACGTTCCCACGCTGGTTTCCGAACAGTTCGCATCCAGGCTTGGTGCTGGTGATTCAACGCTGTGGGGTGTCGATGCAGAGCCCGAATCGTCAGTTCGCCTCGGGTGGGTGCATGCGAGCGAGACTTCACGTCCACTGGTCGACGAAATCCTCGCGTTGCGCGATGAGTTCCGAGCACGCGGTCTGAATCGGATCGTGCTCTGCGGTATGGGCGGCTCGTCGCTCGCGCCCGAAGTAATAACTCGCACAGAGGGCGTCCCGCTCGTCGTGCTTGACACAACTCATCCCGCTCAGATTGCGCGTGTTGTTGATTCGAGCATCGAGACCACCGTCGTTGTGGTTTCGTCCAAATCCGGGTCAACTGTGGAAACGGATTCGCACAAACGAGCCTTTGAGGCCGCGTTCACGGCCGCGGGAATCGACCCGTTGACACGAATCGTCATTGTCACCGACCCCGGCTCGTCCCTGGATGTTTCTTCTCGAGATGACGGATACCGCGTTTTCAACGCCGATCCTCACGTTGGTGGTCGTTACTCGGCGCTCACTGCTTTCGGACTTGTCCCGTGCGGGCTCGCGGGCGTCGATATCGCAACGCTTCTGGACGATGCGGACGCAGCACTTCCCGCTCTGCTTGCGGACGACGATTCAAACCCCGGCCTGATGCTCGGGGCGGCAATGGCGGGCACTACGCCCCGCCGCGACAAAATGGGAATCCTGTCAGCGAAATCCTCGATTGTCGGCATTGGCGACTGGATCGAACAGCTCGTAGCCAAGTCCAC
>JAIOXB010000056.1 GCA_021741825.1 Microbacteriaceae bacterium | reverse complement strand
TCAGCATATTCCTCCACTCGACCACGTTGGCGACACCCTCGGAACCCGGTGATTTCCTCAACACGTTCTACATGAGCATGTTCGGGATTCTCGGTGACCACGCGCCCGTCGCCACCTGGGCCGACCGCTTATCGAGCGTGTTCTATTGGACAACCGGGACCGGAATCAACGCCATCATCATCGGTTTTGCGGCCACCGCGATTCACGGAGTCGTCGACAACCTCAAGGCCGGAAAGAGCGCGGTAATCAACACGAACCACACCCTCATTTTGGGTTGGTCGAACCGCATCTTCCCGATCCTCAGCGAACTTGCTGTCGCGAATGCCAACATTCGCCGCGCAACGGTCGTCATTTTTGCGAACGTTGACCGTATCGCCATGGAAGACGAAATTCGTTCGCGCGCGGGCGACCTCGGGAAACTGAAGATTGTGACTCGCAAGGGCGACCCCACGAACCCCAGTGACCTCGCTCGCGCCAACGTTGGTGCCGCGAAGTCCGTCATCATTCTCGACGCTGACGATTCGGGAGACGCCACAGTGGTCTCGACCGTCCTCTCGGTCAAGGCCTCAATCAACAACCCGAAGATTTCCATCGTTGCGGAGGTGGACGATGCGGAAACGGCAAAGGCGCTGACGGCCGCAACTAATGGCCAAGTACAAACCGTGCGCTCGCACGACATCATCGCGCGCGTGACCGCACAGGCGTCCCGTCAGCCGGGACTCGCAACGGTAATCCTCGATCTGCTCGACTTCGGCGGTGACGAGATTTATTTCTCATCGATTCCGGCCCTCGAAGGCAAGACATACGGCGACGCACTCTTGTCGTTCAATGAAGCGTCGGTCATCGGCTTGCTCGACGACAAGGGCGCATCGCACCTCAACCCCAAAATGTCCCAGAAAATTGGTAAGGGCTGGAAAATCATCGCGATTGCTCAAGATGACGACCGCGTTACCTTCACCGGCGTCGACAAGGCTAAGGCTCCGACTGTTACAAAGAAGGCCGCGGCAAAAGCGACGCCCGAGCACCTGCTGATAATCGGTTGGTCGTCAATGGGACGCTCAGTGCTCACCGAACTCGCACAGTTCTTGCCCAAGGGATCGACGGTGCACATCGTCGCGACCCCTAAATACGTTGACCCGGCGGAACTCGCGTCGCTCAAGTTCGGGGGCGTCACCGTCTCTTATTCGGCGACGTCAGGAGACATGGCGGAACTCGTCAAGGCCGCGAGCGCCAAGCACTATGACGAGGTCATCATCCTCGGTTACCGCAACGCCATCAGCGAGTCCGAAGCGGACGCACAGACGATGCTCACGATGCTGCAGATGAATGCCCTGTTCGAGGACTCCTCGAACAAAGTTCACGCGACCCGCATGGTTGCCGAAATCCTCGACTCTCGCAAGGCTGAGCTCGCTCGCGTAGCCGCGGTTGACGATCTGGTCATCAGCGACAACCTCGCCGCGCTGCTCGTCGCGCAGATTGCCGAAAACCCCACGCTCTCGCCAGTCTTCGCCGACCTGTTCGATGCGGACGGCGCTTCCGTCAACATGCGGTCCGTCGAGGCGTACGCGCCTCTGAAAAAGACCGTCGCCTTCTCGCAACTCGTTGCTGCCGGTGTCGCCAAGGGCGAGTCGGTCGTGGGCTACCGAATCGCCGCAGAGTCACGTTCGAGCGCGGCACAGGGAGTTGTCCTCAACCCCTCAAAGAACGACGAGTTCGTCCCAGCAGCGGGCGACTCTGTCATCGTGGTCGGAAACCTCTAAAGCCACCCACAGACCAGTCGGCGTCGCGGATCACCGCGGTGCCGACTGCTTTTCTCGGGTACATCGGTACATCCGATATCCTTGACGAAAGAACACCGCGAAGGGCTTTCACCATGCTGATGACGATTACCGTGACCATTTTCGCCATCGCCTACATTTTGATTGCGACCGAAAAAATCCCCCACTATTTGGTGACATCCGTCGGCGCGATTGCGGTTTTGGTTATCGGAGCGGTTGACCCTGTCACTGCGTTGACGGACCACCACATGGGGATTGACTGGAATGTAATCCTCCTGCTGTTCGGAATGATGCTCCTCGTCGGTGCTCTTCAAACAACGGGGTTGTTCGAGTTCCTCGCTGCGTTGTCCGCCGATGTAGCACGTGGAAACCCACGAGTGACCTTGCTTTTGATCCTCGGAATCTCTGCACTGACCAGTACCTTGCTGCCCAATCTCACCATCGTGATGCTGGTAGCACCGGTTGCAATCAGTCTTGCGCGGACACTTTCAGTTTCGCCGGTTCCCTTCGTCCTTGCCACCATCATCGGCAGCAATGTCGGTGGCGCAGCGACACTCATCGGCGACCCGCCCAACCTGATTATCGGTAGCCGAATTGGAATCGAGTTCATCCCCTTCCTCCTCGTGATGGGTCCGATTGCGCTGATTGGGCTCGTCGTCACCGCACTGTATTTCGTCTTCATCTACCGCCACGCGTTGCCGAACCGCAAGGTTGACCGTCAACGCGCGATTGCCCTCGATGAAAAGACAATCTTGCGAAACATCCCGACTCTGGTGACTGGCCTCATTCTTCTCGCGGTCGTCGTCGGGTCGTACATCGCTGGTTCGCTTGCCGGTCTTCCACCGGCCTATGTCGCGTTGATCGCGGGAGTCCTGGCCGCGGTTGTATCTCGTGCACCGCTGGCGAACGTGGTGGCTTCGGTGGAATGGAAGACTCTGGCCTTCTTTGCTGGCCTGTTCATCCTCGTGGGAGCCTTGGTTTCTGTCGGAGCACTCCGAATCTTGTCGACCTGGTTGATTTCGGTCGTTGGGACGGACGTTCCCACAATCAGCCTTATTTTGCTCGGGTTCTCTGGTCTTGTCTCGGGAATCGTAGACAACATTCCCTACGTCACAAGCATGGTTCCCGTGGTCGCAGATATGAACACTGCACTCGGGCTCGCTGAGCCATCGGTGCTGTGGTGGGCACTTGCAACCGGAGCGGATTTTGGCGGAAACCTCACCATCGTTGGAGCTAGTGCGAACATCGTCGGTGTTGCGATTGCTCTTCGTGAAGGTGTCAAAATTTCAATGTGGGATTTTGCGAAAGTCGGCATCCCCGTCACGGTGTTGGCTCTTGCCGCGACAGTTCCGTACTTTCTTTTTGTCCTCGTCTAAATTGCGACGAACAGCTGGGCCGCGAGATGGGCGTCAAGAGTTACTGACCCGGTCGGCCCGGTGACCAGGTAACCCGACTCCGAGGGCGTGACGGTCACGACCGAACCCGGCGTGATTCCCGCGCGGTAGAAATCCGTCAGCAAACCGTCGTCCGCCTGGATGCCTTCCCCTATCGATCGGACAGTTCCGACGGTTGAGGAATCGAGATCGGTGGCGGGGGTACCTGGGACGAAGGGGTTCCCCTCACGGCCGATGTCCCCGAGACCCGGAATGGGGTTGCCGTAGGGGTCGGTGTCGAGGCTGGTGAGGAGTGCAGCGAGCTTTTCCTCAGCCGCATCACCAAGAACGTGTTCCCATCGACAGGCCTCTTCGTGGCAATCCGCCCAATCGAGCCCGAGCACATCAAACAAGAACCGTTCGGCGACGCGGTGCTTTCGCATGACCGCGACCGCGATGTGTCGACCCTCGTCGGTGAGTTCAACGATACGTTCGTCTCCGAGGTGCAACAGCCCGTCGCGCTCCAGTCGAGCAACAGTTTGTGACACGGACGGCATCGCCTGATCGAGGCGCTCGGCGAGGCGAGCGCGTCGGGCGGGTTGGCGTTGTTCTTCGAGTTCGAAGACGACCTTGAGATACATCTCAGTCGTGTCAATCAGATCGGACATGTCCACCCCCTCCCGTCAAAAATACCGTTGCTGTGGATAATTCGCGACACGAATTCGTGTGGAGTGGTGAGTTATCTGCCATGACACATTCACCCACACGCCGATTCCTGCTTGCGATCGGCCAAATTCTTCTCATCACCGCCACCTCACTGAGCGTGCCGCTCTGGCCCACTCATCCCGCGAATGCAACAATCGCGGCACCCGGCAGCCTCTCCTCGACAAACGCACCTGCCGGACTCGTCATCAATTCACCGTGGATTGCCGACGCTTCGGGAACGGAATGGGCGTACGGCACGTCAAGTTCGTCCATGGGGACCCTCATTTCCAGAAATAGGACGACAGGCGAGTTCACGTCGCGCGCGATCTCCGCCGGCGACGAAGGGTCAATCGCTGGGTTTTACTCGCCGACATCCAATGCGGCCGTGTTCAGCGTCCGCCGCGCGGGTGCTGGTAACAGAATCATCACCTTCGATTTAACGACAGGAACTCGACTGGCGACCCGGACTCTGGCGGCCGACGAAAACCTCATCCGAGCGTTGACGTTCACCTCCACGGGCGACTCGTACACCATCGGAACCAATCAAAATCCCGCAAAAGTCATGAAGTTCGCGACAACCACCGGTGCGTTGGAATACAGCTCGACCCTGGGAACTGGTCTGAAAGAAATCACAGCGTTCATTCCCAACGGGTACGAATTTCTGGCAGCGGTCAACACAAATCCGATCAAATTGGTCGCCGTGACTCGGAACAAACTTGTCGTCGGCACCGTCTATTCGCTCGCCGCGGGAACACCCCCGCTGATGGACCCGATTGTTGTGGGGAACACGGCGTACCTCGGGACCGATGCAACCCCCGGCCGAATCACCGCGATTGACATTCCCACCAGAACGGTCGTCGGGTCAGCAACGTTAAACACGGGTGAGGTCGGGGCACGCAATCTTGTCGTTGACGAATCGACGGGTACGTTGTACGCAACGACCAACAGCGAATCGGGTCCACGAATTGCCTCGTTTCGACTAACTGATCTAAGTCGGCCTGGCACAACACAACTCAGTCCTGGAAACTCGGTAACTTCTCTGCTGTTCTTCGGTCGAACGCTCGCCGCCGGATTCGAGGGAACACGGGGAGTGGAGACGTTCACCGTGGCGCCCGAACCGAACGCCCCGACAATCACGGGTGTCCAGAACGCTGCTTCGTCGCTCGTCGTCTCATGGACTTCAGGTGGGTCAGTCGAGCCGATTCTCGACTACACCGCGTCTGCCAGCGCTGCCGGGTCCTCACAGTCGTGCTCGTCGTCCGGAACGACATGCACAATCCGAGGCTTGACCAACGGGACCACGTACGCCATTACGGTCGTTGCTCGATCTGTCGCTGGCACAAGCTCGGCCGCAGTGTCTTCGGGCACACCCCGAAGCGTTCCGGACGCTCCGTCAATATCTCGTGTGACACGGGGAAACACCAACGTAACCGTCAACTGGACGCCCAATGGCGACGGGGGCTCGGCAATCACGGGTTACCGCGCGACGGCATTACCCAGTGGCCAGATGTGCGAGTCAATCGCACAAACCTGCACCATTTCCGGATTGGTCAATGGGATTCCCCAAACGATTCAGGTCGTTGCCCGCAACGCGGTGGGTACTTCTCAACCCTCTGCACTGAGCACCGCGGTGACACCCGCAACGACGCCACAAGCGCCGCAAATCAATTCGGCGACACGATTGAAAGGCGGTGCCGTCATCGCCTGGGACCCACCGGCGGATAACGGCGGAGACGACGTTGTGTCCTACCTCGTCCGGGTGACACAGGGGTCAGACATTGTTTCGGAAGCGACCACGACCGAAAGGTCCCTCACCATTGACGGACTGACTAACGGCGTGATTTACGGGATCGTCGTTTTGGCGACGAATACGGTCGGAACCAGCGGTCCTTCCGCACACGCGTTTGTGACACCGGCGACCGTTCCCGATGCGCCGCTCGCCATCACCGCCCTGAGGCAGAACTCTGGGACCGATGTCTCGTGGGATGTGCCGACGCACAATGGCGGAGACCCCATCACCCACTATCGGATTCAGGTTCAAACCGGCAACGACCCGGCGACCAGTTTCACCGTCGTCGAGTCGCCCTATTCGATTCGAGGACTCGACAACGGGAAGACCTACGCCGTCACCGTCACCGCCATCAACTCTGTCGGCGAGAGCGTCGCGTCAGATCCCGTCGAGGTGACACCCGCGACAGTTCCCGATCCACCGACGTGGTTGCGCGCGGTGCCCGGCGACAGCGGAGCGAGT
>JAIOXB010000013.1 GCA_021741825.1 Microbacteriaceae bacterium | reverse complement strand
AGGCCGACCGTGGCACCGCTGCGATCGGACACGCGAGCCACGTGAGAGCCGGTGCGACGCAGCGTCGCGAGGGCGTCCTCGAGGTCGAGACCACGATACAACGACACGAGTAAACGAATCCGCTTCAGCGGGATCGGCTGATCGACCTCGTCATCGTCACGACCCAGGATGTCCTTGAGGTGGACGTAACCGGACGGCTCGCCCGCCGAATCGAGCAGAACATACCGACTGAATCCGCGTTGCGCGACTTCACGTTCGACATCGCTCGGGCTCGCGCCTTCGGCCAAGGTCACAATCTCCGACAACGGAACCGTGATGTCTTCGACCTTTTTCGTCGTAAATTCGATGGTCGCCGAAACGGCACCCGCAAGGTCATCGAGTTTTCCCTCGATTTGGGATTGCTGAACGATGGTCGCCATCTCTTCGAGAGTGAATACGGACTGAGCTTCGTCTTTCGGCTCGGTTCCCGTCATTCGAACCAGGACATTAGACATCGCGTTGAGTGACGCGATGACGGGCGTGAACACCCAGGCAACCGCAGACAAGGCAGGTGCCAGAATCAGAACCGCCTTGTCGGGAACCGAGAACGCAATGTTCTTGGGCACCATTTCTCCGATGACTACGTGGAGCACCGTCACAATAAGGATCGCCACGACGAGCGCGGTGACCGAAATCACTTCTGTGGGAAGCGGGGTCCCGTACAGCGCCCCTTCAAGCAAGTGATGGATCGCGGGTTCCGAAACGCTCAGAATCATGATCGAACAGACCGTGATTCCCAGCTGACTGGTGGCCAGCATGAACGACGCTCGTTCCATTGCGCGAAGCGAGACCTTCGCCGACCACGAACCCGCCTCGGCGAGTGGTTCGATCTGAGAACGACGTGCGGCAATCACCGCAAACTCGGCACCGACGAAGAACGCGTTGACCGCGAGCAACACGACAAGCCAGATGATTCCGTCGAGATCACTCATCGGACTCCCCCGTCACGAAGAAACGAACACGATCGATTCGGCGACCGTCCATGCGCTCGACCACGAACTGTCCCCCGCAGGCATCGAGGGTTGCGCCGGCCTCGGGAATGTAGCCCCATTCACTCAACAGGAATCCGCCGACTGTTTCCCACGGTCCGTCGTCGGGAACGTTGATGTTGGCGCGTTCGCGAAGTTCGTCTGGTCGAAGCGAAGCGGGGAAGGTCACGGTGTCGCCGATTTTGACGACGTCCGCTTTGGTTCGGTCGTGTTCGTCACTGACTTCACCAATCAATTCTTCAATGAGGTCTTCCAGCGTTGCGATTCCCGCCGTGCCACCGTATTCGTCGACGACGATGGACATTTGGTAGCCGCCCTGACGCAATTCGCCGAGGAGAACATCAAGGTGCATCGTCTCAGGAACTCGGAGAGCCTCGCCTTGGAGTGCGCCGACCGGAACCTCGGAGCGACGTTCGCGCGGAACCGCAACAGCGTGCTTGACATGGACGATTCCGACGATGTCGTCGGCGTCCTCGTCAATGACGGGGAATCGCGAATACCCCGTCTTTCGGGTTAGGGCGATGACGTCGTTCGCCGAGTCACCCACTCGAACAGTGGCAACTCGCGTGCGCGGGGTCATGATGTCTTGGGCCTCGTGATTGGTAAATGACAAGGCTTTACCCAATAGGGTTGCGGTGTCTGCTTCCAAGGTGCCGTGCATCGAACTGTGACGCACCGCGGACGCCAGTTCCTCTGCGGTTCGCGCAGACGACAGTTCCTCTTTTGGCTCGATCCCAAAAGCGCGCACAATCAGATTCGACATGTGCACGAGGAACGACACAAAAGGCGAAAACAACCAGGTGAAGGCGAGTTGGAACGGCACGACGATTTTGATGACCCGACGCGGAATGGCGAGCGCCAGGTTCTTCGGCGCCAATTCACCTACGATCATGGACAGCACCGTCGCGAGAACGATTGCGACAACCAACGACACTGCGTCGACGACACCGGCGGCGAGACCCCACCCCGTGAGGACCGGGGCAAGGAGGCTGCCGATGGCGGGTTCCATCAACCACCCCGTCAAAAGGGTCGTGATCGTGATACCAAGTTGGGCGGACGACAAGTGGGTCGACGTGCGCTTGAGGGCGCGAATAGCGAGAGAGAAGCCGTTCTCTCCGGCATCACGACGTGCCTCGAGGTCCGCGCGATCAAGCGAAACGAGCGCAAACTCAGAAGCGACGAAAAACCCTGTGCCGACAGTGAGCAGCACGCCAATCCCAATCAAAACCCATTCGGTCATGCGACACCGTGCGCGAGCGCAACCATCAGTGTCGCGTACCTATGCGGGCCATCCATGCCTCAAGTATAGATTGTGGATTTCGAGAACCGAAGTGTGCAAAGCCCTCAGCCACGGGACTAGGCTAGATATCGGTAGCATCAGCCTGCCGTCGAATTTCCAGCAACGAGGTGACCATCCACAGTGTCCAGTGACGGAACAACTGACCCGAGTGCCGACGATTTCGGAGCCAATGATTGGCTCGTTGAAGAAATGTATGAGGCGTGGGTGAAGGATCCGACTTCGGTTGACGCGTCGTGGGTGCCAACTCTCGAGACCTACGCGGCGAAACTTGCCGGCGGCGTGGCTCCATCCGCACCTGCATCCGCCTCCGCCACAGAAGCTCCCGTGTTCGACCCGAACGTGACCGGTCCGATTACGGCGATGCAACCAGCGTCGCGGACCACCTCGGCCATGCCGACCGAAACGCCTATTCCCGCTCAAGCGCCGGGAACATCTCGCCCATCGGATGCGACCGACGAGAACACGGTTACCGCCCTCAAGGGAATGTCCAAGGCTCTCGCCGCGAACATGGACGCGAGCCTGACGGTGCCGACGGCCACAAGCGTCCGCACGATTCCCGCCAAACTCATGATTGACAATCGAATCGTCGTCAACAATCATCTTCGTCGAACTCGCGGCGGAAAGGTGTCGTTCACGCACATCATCGGTTGGGCCATGATTCGCGCGCTCAAAACATTCCCGTCGCAAAACGTGTTTTACGACGAGCCGGACGGGGTGCCGTCGATGGTGATCCCCGCGCACATCAACCTCGGGCTCGCGATCGATATCCCCAAGCCCGACGGAAGTCGCGCACTTGTCGTCCCCGGTATCAAGAAGGCCGAGCAGATGAATTTTGCCGACTTCCTCGAGGCCTACGAAGACGTTGTTGCCCGCGCTCGCGCGAACAAGCTCACCGCCGAGGACTTCGCCGGGAACACGATGTCCCTGACAAACCCCGGCGGAATCGGGACCGTTCACTCGGTGCCGCGCCTCATGCGCGGGCAGGGCTGCATCATCGGCGCCGGCGCCCTTGATTACCCCGCCGAATTCCAAGGATCGTCCGAAACCGTGCTTTTTGACCTCGGTATCTCGAAGACCATCACACTGACCTCTACGTATGACCACCGCGTGATCCAAGGTGCGGGGTCCGGTGAGTTCCTCAAGATTGTTCACGGTCTCTTGATTGGCCAGGACGGTTTTTATGAAGAAATCTTTGCGGCGCTTCGTATCCCCTACATACCAATTCGTTGGTCGCAAGACATCAAGGTGGATGTCTCGGATGAAATCAACAAGACCGCGCGCGTGCAGGAACTGGTCGACGCCTATCGCGTCCGTGGCCACCGCATGGCCGACGTCGATCCACTTCAGTACCAACAGCGGACCCACCCCGACCTTGAAATCGAGAACCACGGGCTGACGTTTTGGGATCTCGACCGTGAGTTTGTGGTCGGTGGACTCGCCGGCCGTCGCACCATGCTGTTGCGCGAGGTTCTCGGCCTCATGCGCGATTCGTACTGCCGGACGGTCGGCGTTGAATATACGCACCTGTCTGACCCCGAACAACGCGCGTGGTTCCAAGAGATGCTCGAACAGCCGTACCAGAAACCGACACACGACGAACAACTGCGCATCCTCGATCGGCTGAACCAGGCAGAGGCCTTCGAAACGTTCCTGCAGACCAAGTTCGTCGGCCAAAAACGCTTCTCGCTCGAGGGCGGCGAATCCATCATCGCTCTGCTCGACGAAATCATCCAAGAAGCGGCCGACTTCGAACTCGACGAGGTCGACATCGGTATGGCCCACCGCGGTCGCCTCAACGTTCTCGCTAACATCGCGGGCAAGACGTACGGTCAGATTTTCCGTGAGTTCGAAGGCACGACCGACACGAGCACCGTTCAGGGTTCCGGTGACGTGAAATACCACCTCGGCACCAAGGGCGAATTCACCACGGCCACGGGCCAGAAGATTCCGGTCTACCTCGCCGCCAACCCATCGCACCTCGAGGCGGTCAATGGCGTTCTCGAAGGCATCGTGCGCGCCAAACAGGACCACAAGCCGATCGCGTCGTTCACTGTGCTGCCGATTCTCGTCCACGGTGACGCCGCCATGGCCGGACAGGGTGTTGTTATCGAAACGATGCAGATGGCCCAACTCCGCGGGTACCGAACCGGCGGAACTATCCACGTCGTCGCTAACAACCAGGTTGGATTCACGACACTGCCGAAAGACTCCCGGACGTCGTTGTATTCAACCGACGTTGCGCGGTCGATTCAGGCTCCCATCTTCCACGTGAACGGTGACGACCCCGAAGCCGTGGTTCGCGTGGCCAAGCTCGCAGTCCTCTACCGACAAAAGTTCAAACACGATGTGGTCATCGACGTCGTCTGCTATCGCCGACGGGGTCACAACGAGGGCGACGATCCCTCGATGACACAGCCTCTGATGTACAACCTCATCGAAGCAAAACGTTCGGTTCGTACCCTGTACGCCGAGTCGCTCGTCGGACGCGGTGATATTACTCAAGAGGAGTACGACGGCGTTCAGGCGAAGTTCCTCGGATTGTTGGAGCAGTCCTTCAGCGACAACCACGATGACGAGGATGAGTCGGCCGGAATCTCGATCGGTACCCCGACCGCATCGCAGGTTCAACGGCACCCCCAATCGACCGCGGTCGATTCGTCCGTTATCCACCGAATCGGTGACGCACACGGCGCTCCGCCCGAGGGATTCACGGTGCACCCCAAGCTCGAGCAATTGCTGGCGAAGCGAATCGACATGAGCCGCAGCGGCGACATCGATTGGGGCTTCGGCGAGCTTCTCGCACTTGGTTCGCTCTTGCTCGAGGGCAAAAAGGTTCGATTCGCCGGTCAAGATTCTCGTCGCGGCACTTTCGTTCAGCGCCACGCCGTGTTCCACGATCGGGTCAACGGCCAGGAATGGCTGCCGCTCATGAACCTGTCGGACAACCAGGGTCGCTTCTACATCTACGACTCGCTCCTTTCGGAATACGCCGCGATGGCCTACGAATACGGCTACACCGTCGGGAACCCCGACGCGCTCGTCCTGTGGGAAGCCCAGTTTGGTGACTTCGCCAATGGGGCACAAACCGTCATCGACGAATTCATTTCGTCCTCCGAACAGAAGTGGGGACAGAACTCCGGACTCGTCCTATTGCTCCCCCACGGCTACGAGGGCCAGGGCCCGGACCACTCATCGGCGCGAATCGAGAGATACCTGCAGATGGCCGCCGAGGGAAACATGACCATCGCACGTCCGTCAACGCCTGCGTCGTATTTCCACCTCTTGCGGCGCCAGGCCTACGCCCAGCCTCAGCGTCCGCTGATTGTGTTCACTCCCAAGGCGATGTTGCGACTACGCGGTGCGACGAGCAGCGTTGACGATTTCACCACCGGCACATTCGAGCCCGTTCTCGATGACCAGAGCATCGAGGGCCAAACGCGTCGCGTCCTCCTTCATTCGGGAAAGATCCACTACGACCTCCTCGCCGAGCGCGAGAAACGTGCACTGGCGGGGGTTGCCCTGGTTCGCATGGAACAGTACTACCCGTTCCCCGAGGAACAACTGCGCGCAATCGTTGACCGACACCAGGGCGCTGAACTCGTTTGGGTGCAGGACGAACCCGAGAACCAGGGTGCGTGGCCGTTCATCGCACTCGAAATGCGACGCCTCGGTCTCGACAGGGTGCGGGTGGTCTCGCGCCCAGCGTCGGCATCCCCGGCAACCGGGTCGTCCGCTCGTTCAGCCGAGGAACACATCGCCGTCATGGACGGCGCGTTCGACGGACTCTAACGAGTTGCGGCGGAAGCGTCTTACGCGTCGACGATTCCGTTCTGATTCTTAATCGAATTGAGAATTGAGATTCGTAAATTGTCCGGGGCGGGTTCCGCACACGCCGCTCTGAAGCGATCGGTCAATTTCTCCATGACAACAATTTCCGCTTGACAACTTTCGCAGGACGCGCAGTGTTCACTGACGTCGGCACATTCAATTTCCGTCAATTCACGGTCAATGAGGATGTCCATCCGCTGTCGGGCGGATTCACAGCCACAATCGCGATTCATGTCCATTAGATTCCCATTTCTTTCTTGTGTTGCAGAACGAGTTCTTTGAGGATGGCGCGGCCACGGTTAACGCCCGACAACACCGTCCCCAACGGCACCCCGAGTTTGTCGGCGGCGTCCTGGTAGGGCATTTCCTCGAGGAGCACCAGTTTGAGGACGGTTCGGAAAGGTTCGCGCACCTCGTCGAACAGCGCACGAATTTCGTCGTACGTGGCGCTTTCGATGACCGCGCTTTCCGCGCTACGCGCGTAATACTGGGGAACATCCATGACGATCCCCATGTCGCCAAACGAAATCGGTTCGTTCTTTTCCTTGCGAAGCAAGTTGTAAGCGGTGTTCGTGATGATTTTCTTGAGCCACCCGAGCGCGTACGTTCCCTGGGTGTACTTGTCCCAGTTCTGGTAGGCCTTGCCCATCGCCGTTTGCAGAACTTCCTCGACCTGTTGCTTGGCAAGATTGAGGCGGTCGAGTTCGTACACGGTGTGGCGATAAAGGCGTGGGTACACCGAGTTGTACACCTCTTCGAACGAACCGCGGTTAACGTAGTTCGTTTCGATTTCGGACGGATCCCACTCGAGGGAACCGGGAATGAGGATGTCCTCGGCGTTCGCTTCTTCCCCAGCGAGGATGTCGTTGTCCTCGGGGGTTTCGTTGGTAACCATTGCTCGTGATTCTATGGCGTACTCCTTCTCTCCTGCCCTTGTGGGGCTTTTCCTCGCGTAGAGTCGAAACCAATGACGTCCCGCGTTTATTCCCGAGAGAGCGAAAATTGGGTCGCGCCACGCGCAACCTCCCCGCTCTGCGCGGTTGTTCCCATTCCAGGAAGCAAAAGCCTCACCAACCGCGAGTTGGTGCTTGCCGCCCTGTCCGATCGTCCCTCGGTGATTCACCGCCCACTTCGATCGCGAGATTCGGCCCTGATGATGGACGCCCTCGGTCAGCTCGGTGTTGGGTGTCGTGACAGCCTAGACGGGGGGTCGGACACGTTACACGTGACCCCCGCGTATTTCGTCGGAGGCGTCACGATCGACTGCGGATTAGCGGGAACCGTGATGCGGTTCGTGCCTCCGCTCGCTGCCCTGGCGAACGGATCGGTGACATTCGATGGCGACGACGGTGCTCGGCGCCGCCCGATGGCGACGACAATTGACAGCCTCCGAAAGTTGGGCGTCGAAGTCGACGACGATAATCGCGGAACACTGCCGTTCACGGTTCGCGGAACGGGCCGGGTGGCCGGCGGCGAGATATCTATCGACGCCTCGCAGTCGAGCCAGTTTGTGTCCGGGTTACTTCTCGCCGGTGCACGATTCACCAACGGACTCACGCTTCGACACACGGGAGAACACCTTCCGTCCATGCCCCACATCGAGATGACCGTCGCGTGCCTTCGCGCCCGCGGGGTCAGCGTGACGGAACCCGAGCGCGGCGTCTGGCGAGTCGAGCCGAGTCCGATTTCGGCAATCGACATCGAGATCGAACCAGACCTCTCGAACACGGCACCGTTCCTCGCCGCGGCGCTGATTGCCGGCGGCACGGTCACCATCCCCCAGTGGCCCACTCGCACGACTCAGGTCGGCAACGACCTCGGTGGGTACATCGAGGAATTCGGCGCGACGGTTACGCGAGACGAGCGAGGTCTCACGGTCGATGGCGGCCCAGGAATTCTCGGTGGACAACCAATCCACGGTGTAAACCTCGACCTGTCGACCGGTGGCGAACTCGCACCGTCGCTCATTGCACTCGCGACTCTCGCCGACTCGCCGTCGACCTTCACCGGTATCGCCCACCTTCGCGGTCACGAAACAGATCGGCTCGCGGCGCTTGTGACCGAAATCAACCGCCTCGGTGGCAACGCAACCGAACTGCCCGACGGAATCCACCTCGAACCCGCGCCACTGCACGGCGGTGAGTGGCAGAGCTACCACGACCATCGCATGGCGACCGCCGGCGCCATTATCGGTTTGGCCGTCGACGGAGTCAACGTCGACAACATCGGCACAACCGCCAAGACACTTCCGGATTTTCCCGCGATGTGGACGGCGATGCTCGACTCATGAATTGGCTTCCGGAGGACGCCGACCGCTTCGACGACTACGACGAGACGGCCGCCAAAGTCCGTCCACCCAAACGGGGAAGCAAACCGCGAACCAAGAATCGGCCGGCTCATGACGATTCGATTCAGGCCCGTGTCATTACGGTTGACCGTGGTCGCTATCTGACTCTCGCCGACGAGGGAACGTCCGAGGAACGCGAGATTATCACCAAGCGAGCCCGCGAATTGTCACGAACGCCGATTGTCACGGGCGACCTCGTTGACATTGTGGGGGACACGACGGGTGGCGACGGCACTCTCGCGCGCATTGTTCGCGTTGTCCCGCGCACAACGGTGCTGAGGCGCTCGGCCGACGACAGTGACACGGTGGAACGCATGATCGTCGCGAATGCCGATCGGATGCTCATCGTCGTTGCAGCGGCAAACCCAGAACCGCGCCAGCGACTGGTCGATCGGTACATGGTGGCCGCGTTTGACGCGGGAATTTTGCCCATCCTCTGCGTGACAAAAACCGACCTCGCGGATCCGACCGAATTCCTCGCGCATTTTCACGGCCTCAATGTGCCCGTCGTGACGTCCCGTTCGGACGACCCGCCGCTCGCAGAATTGACGGAGGTGCTCGTCGGACACACGACGGTCGCGGTCGGACACTCGGGTGTCGGAAAATCCACACTTGTCAATGCCCTCATTCCCAGCGCCCATCGAGCCGTCGGTGTCGTCAATGACGTGACGGGCAGGGGACGGCACACCTCGTCGTCGACCGCGTCCTTCCGTTTCCCCGGCGGCGGGTGGCTCATCGACACTCCCGGAGTTCGCTCGTTCGGGTTGGGACACGTTCGCCCGGAGTCCGTCCTCGCGGCGTTCACGGATCTGGCCGAAATCGCCGAGGACTGCCCGCGAGGATGCAATCACTTTGACGCCGACTGCGCGATGGTCGAAGCAATCGCCGCCGACGCCCTCGGACCGGAGGGTGCGGCACGGCTCGATTCGGTTCAGCGATTGATTCAGTCGCTCGATTCCGTGGCGTAACCTGACAGCGTGACCATTACCCTCCAGGACGACCTCGCTCTCGCCCGTTCGCTTGCCGCCATGGCCGACCTGGTGTCGATGCGCCGATACGAATCTCAAGACTTCACTGTCACCACGAAACCCGATCGCACACCGGTCACCGAAGCGGACCGTGAGGTTGAACACGCGATCCGTGAGGGATTGGCCGCCGCCCGTCCAGAGGATGCAATCTTGGGTGAAGAGTTCGGTGCGTCCGGCCATCAGGAGGGCGAACACCGTCCCCATCGGCAATGGATCATCGACCCGATTGACGGCACCGCCAATTTCCTCCGCGGAGTGCCGATTTGGGGAACACTGATCGCTCTCGCGGTCGACGGTGTCCCCGTCGTCGGTGTCGTGTCCGCTCCCGCTCTCGGCCAACGCTGGTGGGGCGCCAACGGACACGGTGCCTTCACACAACGCGCCGGGAAACACGAAGAACGCTTGTCGGTGAGTTCGGTCACTTCTCTTGACGACGCGGTCGTCTCGTACAACTCTCTGCCGGGGTGGATCGAGGCGGGTCGCGGTGACCAAGCCATTGCACTGGCAACCGCGGCGTGGCGTGCGCGTGCAATCGGAGACATGTGGCCCTACATGCTCGTCGCCGAAGGCGCCATCGATATCTCGACCGAATGTGGCCTTCAGCCCTACGACATGGCCGCTCTCATTCCGATTGTGGAAGAGGCCGGTGGACGTTTCACCGACATCGACGGCCGTGAAGGACCGTGGCACGGCACCGCGTGTGCAACCAACGGACACCTGCACGACACAGTTCTGTCGGCCCTTCGATAGTCTTAGACCGTGCCTACATTCCGCTTCTCAACCCTTCGTCTCGCTTCGGTGTTGGCTGTTTCCGCACTGTCCTTGACTGGGTGCACCATGGTTTCCACTCTCGTCGATACCTACGCCGGTGCACCGGAGCCCACGCCAACCCCCACAGTCGCACCGACCTTCGCACCGACGGGGCTCATCGACCTCACGGTTGGGGATTGCCTCGACCAAAAGCGGCTTGAAGACGGAATCACGTCAACCGAACCTCTCGTGGAATGTGATTCCAAACACGACTTAGAAGTGTTCGCATCACTGACATTCGATGGCACCGCGTATCCGGCGGTGGAGGATCTCGTCAGCTTTGGCCTGAAAAAATGTGCTGCGCAATTCACAAAGTTTGTCGGTCTCGACTTCGGTATATCGGCATTGGATTTTCAGTATTACTACCCCACCGAATCGTCCTGGGCAAAGGGTGACCGCGGCATCGATTGTGTCGTATTCGACCCGACCCAGCAGTCGACAGGAACTCTCGCCGGCGCCAAGCGCTAGAAAACGCGATGCGCGCCGCGCGACGGTGTCACCACGAACATCTCGGGTTCACTCAGATGTTCGTCGGCACAAGCCTGACGAACCTTTCGCTCGACGAACGACAGCAATTCAGTTGGCACGAGGGCGATGACCACCCCGCCGAGACCGCCGCCCGTCATCCGGGCCCCCAGGGCGCCGGCCCGTCGCGCCGAGCGGATCACACGGGAACTTTGCGAGTTGTGCACGTCGAAGTCGTCCCTCATCGACAGGTACGAGGCAAAGAGGAAGTCCCCGATCGCGCGCGGACCGTCAGACCACAACAATTCGGCAACCGCCGCCACCCGAGCGTTTTCGGTGACCACGTGGCGGACCCGCCGGTACGTTTCCTCGTCTTGGGTTTCGCGCACACGCGGCAGGTCATCGACGGCGAGGTCCCGAAGCGTATCGACTCCGAGCGACACCGCCGCTCGTTCACACGCCGCGCGTCGATCCTGATTGACGACCCCGCCGGGCGAACGATGTCCTTCCGAAACGATGACAAGGAGTGCGAGCCCCGCTTCGGCAAGTGCGAAGGGAATAACCGAGGCTTCGGCCAGTTGGCAATCAACGAGCACCGCCGAGTCCGTCTCACCGGACATCGCCGTTGCCGTGTCGACCATTGTCGTCGGCGTACCCACCATGTCGTGTTCCGCCCGTTGACACGCGTGAACCAAATCCATTCGCCCGAGGTCGATTTCCCACAGGTCGTTCACCGCAACGGCGACGGCGCACGCGATCGCCGACGAGGTCCCGAAATCCGAGCCAGCGGGGATATCGGAATCGATCACGATGTCCAATCCGGATGCTCCCCCGCGCGAACCGCCGAGTGCCCACAACACGCCCAGCGGAACGGCCGACCAGCCGCTCACGGATCCTGGCACACACCGAGTCAATTCCACCGTGGTCGTGTCATCGTGGGGCGAGACGACGCGCACCCGACCGTCATCCCGAACACCGACGGCGATGACCACGCCGAGGTTGATTGCAACGGGTAACGACAACCCCGCGTTGTAGTCGGTGTGATCTCCGATGATGGTGATGCGACCGGGCGCGGACCAGACGCCGACGGGGTCTGCCCCGACGACCTCGGTGAACCGAGTCGTCACCCGATCAACCACGTTCATGCGCGGAAAGCTACCAGCGAGGGCGCATGTCTGCAACCATCGGGCAGACGAACGGATCGGCGTTGTTGCTCAGTCCGACCTTGTTCAAATAGATGATGATCGCCTTGTACGAGGCAATGAGGTTCATTTCAACCAGAGTGATGTTTTTGTCCGCGCAGTACGCCGCGACGATGTCGTGCGCGCTCTTGAGGTTCGGGCGCGCCATCGACGGGAAGAGGTGGTGTTCGACCTGATAGTTGAGTCCGCCCATGAGGTTATCCTTGAGCCAGCTTCCGCGAATGTTGCGGCTCGTGAGGACCTGACGTTCGAAGAAGTCGAGCTTGGCGTCGCGAGGAACGAGAGGCATTCCCTTGTGGTTCGGGGCGAACGCGGCACCCATGAAGAACCCGAAGATCATCATCATAAACATCCACAGCGCGATGGCCCACAGCCAACCGAACATGAGACCCATGATGACGTAAGGCGCGGTCTGACGGACGACCATCAGTGAGAACTCGAGAACACGAATTCGAAGTGGTCGGTCGGTGCGGCGGAGTGCCGAGAACGAATCGAGCAGCAGATCAAACCCGGTCAAGAACAACAGGGCGGGGAACAGGTATCCCTGGCGGTTCGAAATCCAGCGTTCGATTCCGCGCTTCTCGTTGCGCGACTCGACCGTGAAACTCAAGACGCGAATCGCGATGTCGGGATCTTGACCAATCTGATTCGGCTTCTGGTGGTGCTTGTTGTGCTTCCGCATCCAGAAACCGTAGGAAAGACCCGCGAAAAGGTTCGAGAGCAACAGCCCGGCCCAATCGTTCAACTTGTTGTTGCGGAAAATCTGACGGTGAGCCGCTTCGTGCGCAATGAATCCGTATTGGGCTCCGAGGACACCGAGCAAACCTGCGATGAGGAAGGCGACGCCGATCACGATGCCGTCGTGAAGGTCGGATGCCCCGAGGAAGCCACCGGCGACCCAGAGCCCGACCGCGAGGACAGAGATGACCGCCAGGCGGATGACGTAGAAGCTCGGGTTCTTTTTCAGCAGACCGGCTGCCTTCACGCGGGCCAGAAGCTCGGTGTAGTTGGAAGTCAGCGGTGCGAGAAGGGTTGCCGTCATTGTTCGAGTTTAGGGGGTTTTCCTATGAGTTGCCCCTGTGTGTTGCTACCCGACGAACGTGGCGAAAACTCCCGTGCCCAGCCCGAGCAAGGCCCCCCACGCGATGACCTCGATGACCGAGCGGTGGAACCGAAACAGCGCAATCCCGGCGAGTAGGGCAATGGTGATCCCGACAACATCAAGTGACTGGTTTGTAGGGAGAAAGACATTCTGCGCGAACACCAGCGCGAGGCTCAGCACCACCCCGACAACGGCCGCGTTGATGGCGGTGAGAGGGCCGGCGAACGCCGTTCGATGCCGGGTTGCCTCGACGTAAGGGCCCCCGGCCAGGATGAAAAAGAACGACGGCAGGAAGGTGAACCAGGTCGCGACGATGGCCGCGAGAATTCCGGAAACCCAGGACGTGCCCTCACCGAGGAATTCACCGCCGAAACCGCCGACAAAACCAACAAAGCTCACGAACATGATGAGTGGACCGGGTGTCGTTTCACCGAGTGCGAGGCCGTCAACCATTTGCGTGGGCGTCGCCCAACCCGCGCTCACCGCTCCATGGAAAACGTAGGGCAGCACGGCGTACGCGCCCCCGAAAGTGAGGAGAGCGGCGCCGGAGAAAAACAGGGCCATCTCGACTAGTGAGTTGTCCGGACCGAGACTCAGCCACAGCGCCCCCACCGGCAACAACCACGCGGCGAGCGAAGCGAGAACGGTCCGAACCAGACGCCACCTCCCGATTTGAGCATGCGGTGGGGTTGGCGTGGCGTCATCGATGATGGCCGGTCCCTCGGAATTCTCTGTTGCGGTGTGCCCACCTCCACGATCAAAAACTCGCGGTGCAACGCGCGACCCAACAATTCCGATCACGACGGCGACGGCGAGGATGAGCGGAAAGAGAGCGCCCGAGATCAACATGGCAATCGTGGACAGACCAGCGATCGCCCAGAGCGTCGGATGCCGAAGCGACCGCGAGCCGATGCGAAAAACGGCGTGGGCGATGATCGCGACAACAACGGGCTTGATCGCGGCGAAAATTCCCATAACGATTGCCGTTTCCCCAAACGCGAGGTACAACCACGTCAAGGCGATGAGAATGACCAGTGACGGCAGGACGAACAGCGTGCCCGCGATAACACCGCCTCGCACCCCGTGCATGAGCCACCCGATGTAGGTGACGAGTTGCTGTGCTTCTGGCCCGGGCAAGACCATGCAGTAATTGAGCGCGTGCAGAAAACGCTTTTCCGAGATCCAACGCCGTTTGACGACGACCTCGTCGTGCAACATTGAAATCTGCCCAGCCGGGCCGCCGAAACTCGTCAACCCGAGTTTCCCCCAGTACGCGAGTGCATCGCGAAAAGGCACGGTTGGAAGGGTCACGTACTCAGTCTGACAGACCCGCCATGCACCGAACAGTCGCTAGACCGCGATGGCCAACGTTACATCGACGATGTCGCCGACCGACAGTTCTTCGGGCAGCCTCACCGAATTCTTGATAGGCACAAGGTACCCGCCGTCCTTCGGGAACAACGACGTAGTCGCGGTCGTTGCTCCGACTGTGACCGTGACCGGGATCACACCCCACCCGTACGTGACCATCGAGGAGACCTCGGCGATTCGCGCCGCCTCGCCGTCTGGCACCCGAACAAAGTAAAACGGGGACGGCCCGCGCCACTCGAACATGTTGCCCGTGAACTGGATTCTCATGTTGGCGCGAGCGACTTCACGACGTGATGCGATTTCGTGCCCGAAATCTAGCCGCGCTTCTGGATCTTTTCGGCTTCGGTGCGAATCTCGTCGTCTGAAATCGGCTTCGCACCGAGAACTGTGTACGCATCCAAATACCCGAACATGACGCCGATGCCCATTCCGAACATCACCCACATGGGCCAGAAGTAGCCCGTTGGGGTGGTGAACCACCAGATGCCGACGAGAATCGCGTTGACAGCAATCGTGACGATCAAGAATTCTTTTGCGTCGCGCTTTTTCTTGAGGCTCTTCTTCGCCTGTTCAAACAGGGCAGGGTCGAGCGGGGAGTTGTTAGTAGCCATACCCCTATTCTAAATCAAATCGGTCGGCACCCTACGATGGAAACGAAAGGTGGCGACATGACGCGCATCGACATTCGGCTCGAACTTCCTCACTCGATTGGCCACGTGTGGGACCGTCTGACGGATTGGCCTTCACATTCGTCGTGGATTCCCAATACCGTGGTAACCGTAACGAGGCAGACGACGGGGGTCGGAACCGAGTTTGTCGGGATTACGCGAATTGGCCCGCTTCGACTAGACGACCCGATGACGGTCACCGAGTTTCAGACACCCAAAGCCGGACTCGCGTCCTGCACCATCATCAAGACGGGGTCGGTCCTCGGCGGTACCGCGGGATTCACGTTGTCGGCAGTTAATGCATCAACTACGCGCCTCGACTGGTTCGAAGACGTTTTCCTCAAACCCACCGCGTTGTTCTGGTGGACCGCTCCGTTCGTCTTCGTTGTCGGAACAATCGCGTTCCGCTCTGCGCTCAATGCGTTCGCCCGCACCCTTTAACGACGCGTGCCCCCGACTGTCACCAGGGGCACACGAGGGGAAAAGGATTTACTTGACGGGCTCGCCGAATGCGTTGGCGACGGGCTCGCTGTCCTTGAGGAATTGGATGAACAGCAAGATCCATCCCACAATTGGGAGAAGGACAAAGAGGTAGTAAGTTCCCTTGCGCCCGACGTCGTGTAGTCGTCGGACGGACAACGCAATCGACGGAACGAAAATGGCGAGCTGCCAGAGATTCGCCGGCAGGGAGGATTGCTGGAACGACATTTCGTTCAAAACGACCGTCGTGCTCGGCCAGATAAGCCCAATCACAGCGCTAACGAGCGTGGTGAACAAGACCGCGTACCAAAACTCGCTACGCCGTGCGCGTCCACTGAATGTGGCGTACTTCGAGAAAAAACTGGCGATTGCTGCACCGAATGACATGGGATTCCCTAACGTTTGGTGTTCTGGGCCGTGAATAAATGTTGAGCAATTACGACGATACTCCTCTGAGTTAGGAAACGCGTCGAATTACAGCCCCCGCCCGTGATGTGGTCCGGCGGGTGTGCACATCCATCACGCTGCGCTGACGCCCAGCAGCGAGCCAACAAGGTACGTTGCTACGACCGCGATCGAGCCGAATAGCAATTGGCGAATTGCATTTTTCCACCACGACTTGCGGGTGAACACGGCGGCAACACCACCGGCAATGAGCAGTCCGGCTCCGCCAACCGCGAGCCCTAAACCTAACGATTCAAAACCCAAAGCATAGGGAATCAGCGGAACAAACGCGCCGCTGGAAAACATTGCGAATGATGAGACGGCGGCAATCCACGGGGACGGTTTCGAATCTGGGTCAACGCCCAATTCTTGAGCGATGTGAATTCGGGCGGCCTGCTCTGCGTTTTCGTGGACCTGGGAAGCAGCGGCTTTTGCGGTCTTTTCCGCCATGCCCATCTGGATGAAATGGAGAACTAACTCGTTCTCTTCTCCGGCGGGATTGCGAGTGTGTGCCTTACGTTCGACGTCGAGTTCCGAGTCAATCTGCTCGTTGGCAGTCTTCACCGACGCAAATTCACCCAAGGCCATCGAGAACGCGCCAGCCACCAAACCGGCGACACCGGTCACGACAATGATTCGAGCACTTGCCCCGGCCGCACCCACGCCGGCAATCAACGCGATGTTGGAGACCAGCCCGTCCATGGCTCCAAAAACGGAAGCCCTCAGCCAGCCACCCGCGAGATTGGGGTGGGAGTGATCGTACTCGTGGGGGTCAGAGCCCTTCAACTGCGGTGAATTCACAATTCATTCTTTTTCGTGTGGCGAGTTAAAACCCCGCAACGATGGGCTTGGTGTTCAACGTGTGGAATGTAACTCGCTCGTTGTGGAGATGGGGGGAATTGAACCCCCGTCCAATACGAACAGTCGGAATCTTCTACGGGTGTAGTCAGTGAAGACGTTTTACTCGGCTCCGACCTTTGTCACTAACACCTAGGTCGACGAGCCCAGTATCAGTAAATGTCCCGCGAACCCCTGACACACAAGTTCGTAGCAAGCCCTCTAAATGGCGCCAGGATCCGAGCCGAAGGCGGAACTCGGTCTGACGGACTTCGATGGCGGCTTATTAGGCAGCGAGAGCGAAGTCGGTGCGCTTTGCGTTGGCACCTATTGGTTTGCAAGGGGCGTTTACGAGATAACCCTGCATCCTCGACCCGCTTCTTTCCGGCTTAGACGCACTGTCGAAACCGATCATCCCCATGTGGGGAGGCGAGTCACATTCCACACTGTTGAGTTGTCAAAACCCTTTCGGGTGCTACACGAGTATAGAACGCACTTCCGACGTGCGTTATTCCCCGCGCAGACGTTTCGACTTCATCGCGCGCTCGGCCTCGCGCTTGTCTTCTTTTTCGCGCAGAGTGTGACGCTTGTCGTAATCCTTTTTACCCTTGGCGATGGCAAGTTCGACCTTGGCGCGGCCGTCCTTGAAATAAATCTTCAACGGAACGAGCGTGTACCCGCCGTCGTGAATGCGGTGCGAGATCCTGATGATCTCGGCGCGGTGCAGCAACAATTTGCGCTTGCGCCGGGTCGCGTGGTTGGTCCACGTTCCCTGCGTGTACTCGGGGATATGGACGGATTCCATCCACATTTCGCCATCGACGATCTGCGCCCAGCCGTCAACGAGTGACGCCTTCCCCAACCGCAGGGCCTTGACTTCGGTGCCGACCAGCGAGAGGCCACACTCGAACGTGTCCTCGATGTGGTAATCGTGGCGCGCCTTGCGGTTCGTCGCAACGACTTTTTCGCCGAGTTCCTTTGGCATGGCGCACCCCCTTTCCGGTCATCTGGTGAGTCCAAGCCCTCCAGTTTACATCCGGGTTAGACGCGAAGGTAACGGGAAATCGCGACGTAGGCGCTGGTGGCCGCGAGAACCGCGCCAGCGAGGAGCAATCCGGGGAACACAATCCACACCTCGGAGAGCGTGACGAACGACGTTGTCGGCAACGCGGTTGCCAAGTACCCGTCGACAAAGAAGACGACGATTCCGGCAATTGCGCCGCAGGCGAGGACCGATCCGATCGTCGCAGCGACCACGCCCTCAAGAATGAAAGGGGTTTGGATGTACCAGTTCGATGCGCCAACAAGGCGCATGATTGCAAGTTCACGGCGACGCGAGAACGCCGAGAGCCGAATCGTCGTGGCAATGAGCAACGCGGCGGCGACGAGCATCAACACGGCAACGCCCACCGCGGTGAGGCTCGCGGCGTTGAGCATCGAGAAAATCCCGTCGAGATACGAGCGCTGGTCGATGACCGACTCGACTCCACTCATGCCACCCAACGCCTCAAAGACAAGGGCGGACTGGGTGGGGTCCTTCAGATTGACCCAAAACGTTTGGGGCAACAGGTCGGGAGTGACGAGGTCAACGACCGGACTCCCCTTGAATTGTTCGGTGAAATTCGTGTAGGCGTCCTCGTGGTTTTCGAAGTACCACTTGTCGATGTACGGCGTGAGGGTGTCCGACTCCAGTTGCGCTTCGACCGCCGCGATTTGCTCGGCACTCGCCTCTTGTTGGTCACACGCTCCGAGCGTCGAGTACTGCGTGCACAAATAGACAGCAACCTGGGCCTTGTCATACCAATACGACTTCATGTTGCCGATCTGCAGTTGCAGCAGCGCAGCCGACCCCACGAATGTCAGTGACACGAGGGTGACCAGCACGACGGAAACGACCATCGAGATATTGCGTCTAACCCCGTTCCAGGCCTCGATGAAGACGAAGCTCAGTTTCATAGCGGGTCTTCTTCGAGTCGATCGAGGTAGCTCAGGTCGACCGCTTCGCTCGTCGGCGTCATCGGGTCGAATGCCGGGATTGGGTCGAAGTCGAGCGGTTCGATCGCGATGGGCTGCGAGTCGGCGCGCGTCGGCATCTCGTCCTCGACGATGACAATCGGATTGGCCCGTGTGAGGTACTGCCCACCCGCCTCGTCACGGATGATTCGTCCGTCGCTCAGTTCGACCACGCGACGCTTCATGTCGTTGACAATCGCGGTGTCGTGGGTCGCCATGAGGACCGTGGTTCCGGCGGCGTTGATGTTGCGCAGCACGTCCATGATTCCGGCGGAGGTCGAGGGGTCCAGGTTTCCGGTCGGTTCGTCGGCCAGCAGGATCGCGGGCTTGTTTACCACCGCTCGTGCGATTGCAACGCGCTGTTGTTCACCGCCGGACAGTTCGTGCGGAAGACGGTTTTCCTTGTTCCCCAAACCGACGAGCCCGAGAACCTCGGGAACAGCATCGTGAATATAGGCCTCGCTCTGACCAAGGACGCGGAGGGCGAACGCGACGTTGTCGAACACCGTCTTGGTCGGAAGTAGGCGGAAGTCCTGGAAAACCACTCCGAGGTTGCGGCGATACGCCGGCACCTTGCGATTCGACAAACGCCCGAGATCTTGGCCGAGGACGTGAATGAGTCCGGTCGACGAGCGCTCTTCGCGCAAAATGAGCCGCAGGAACGAGGACTTGCCACTCCCCGAGGCGCCGACGAGGAAAACGAACTCCCCTGGCTTTACCTCAAGGGTCGCGTCGTGCAAGGCGGGTCGGTTTCCCGACTTGTAGACCTTAGACACACCATCGAAACGAATCATCAGTTTCAGCCTAAGCGTGGGCTTTCGCCCAGCACGGAGCGACACTCGCCCGACTAGTGCGTCTTCTGCTTGCGGTGGCGAATGCCCGCCGCGATAAAGCCGTCGAGATCACCGTCGAACACCGCTTGTGGGCTGTTGACTTCGTGATTCGTGCGAAGGTCTTTGACCATCTGATACGGCGCGAGGACATACGAGCGCATCTGGTCACCCCACGACGCCGTGATGACCCCCGCGAGTTCCTTCTTTTTCTTTGCTTCTTCTTCCTTTTGGATGAGCAGCAGGCGACTTTGCAACACTCGAAGAGCCGCGGCCCGGTTTTGAATCTGGCTCTTCTCGTTCTGGCACGACACAACGGTTCCCGTCGGCAGGTGAGTGATGCGAACCGCCGAGTCGGTTGTGTTGACCGACTGACCGCCAGGGCCGGACGAACGGAATACGTCGACCCGGATGTCCGAGTCGGGAATGTCGATCACTTCGGTCGCCGCCAAGAGAGGCACCACCTCGACCGCGGCGAAAGACGTCTGGCGCTTCCCCGCCGAATTGAACGGGCTCATCCGAACGAGACGGTGAGTTCCCGCCTCGACCGACAGGGTGCCGAAAGCGAACGGGGCATCGACTTCGAAGGTCGCGCTTTTGATTCCCGCTTCTTCGGCGTAGGACGTGTCCAGCACTCGCACCGAGTATTTGTGTTGTTCCGCCCAGCGCAGATACATTCGCAACAGCATCTCGGCAAAGTCAGCCGCATCAACGCCACCCGCACCGGACCGAATCGTGACGATCGCCGGCAAGGGGTCGTACTCGCCGTCAAGAAGTGTCTGGACTTCTAACGTCCCAATAACCGACTCGAGGGCGGCGAGTTCGGTGAGCACCTCGGTCGCCGAATCGTCGTCGCCGGCCTCTTTAGCCATGTCGAGAAGAACATCGAGGTCGTCCAGGCGTTGCTGCACATCGTTCACGAGGTCACGCTGGGTCTGGGCGTGCGACAAAGCGCTCGTCACCGCTTGTGCCGACGCCTGATCGTCCCAGAGGTCTGTCGCGCCGGCCTTTTCAGAAAGCTCGGCAATGCGCTTCGTGAGTTCGGGCAAATCGACAACACTGACGATGTCCGCAAACGACGAGCGAAGTGCCGCGATGCGGTCGGAAACGTCCAACGAAATCATGAGATTTCCAGACTACCCTTCGTC
>JAIOXB010000055.1 GCA_021741825.1 Microbacteriaceae bacterium | reverse complement strand
CGAGGGCGTGCTCATCATCGCTCGCGAGGGAATCGCGGTCGCGATTAAGTGTCTCGACGGCTCACAGCGGGCGAACACTGCCGCCGCGGTCACTCTGCTCGCTCGTCACGGAGTCATCGAGCGATCCGTCGCCGAAGACCTCGTCGACGAACTCGTGGCGCCAATCAACGGTGGCGATGTCGTCGTCGGGCGTCTCACCGTCAGTGTTTAGGCGCTGGCTTTCAGTCGGCGGCGGTTGATTTCGCCACCCACCTGGGTGATGATGACCGCAAGAATCGCGAGGATGAACACCGCGGACGCGAGGACATTCGCTTCGGCCGGAATTCCACGTGCCGCGGCCATGTAGATGAACGAGGGAAGCGTGTTGACCGCGCCTCGGTTGGAGTTCGTGATGATGAAGTCGTCGAACGACAACGCGAACGCGAGCAGAGCCGCCGACACGATTCCGGGCAACAGGAGCGGGAACGTGATCTTCCACCACACCTGTGACGGTTTGGCGTAGAGATCTCGTCCGGCTTCTTCCAGTTTCGGATCGATGCCCGCGACTCGGGCACGGACCGTGACCACGACGAACGAGATGCAGAACATGATGTGCGCGAGAATCACCGTCAACATTCCCTTGGGGACACCCGCGTTGAGGAACTGGGCCGCGAGACCCGCCCCGAGAACGACCTCGGGGGTTGCCATCGGCATGAACAACAGCAGCGTTGTGGCCGCACGACCCTTGAACTTGTAGCGAACGAGCGCGATCGAGATGGCGGTTCCCAAAACCGTTGCGACGACCGTCGAGGCAACAGCGATGACGATCGAGTTTCCGAACGCCTCACACACCCCCTGCGCGTCGCAGACGTTGAGCCAGTTGTCGAGTGTGAATCCGTTCCAGATGATGTTGGTTCGGTTCGAATCGTTGAACGAGAACGCGATCGTGTACACGATGGGCACCATCAAATAGATGAGCGCGAGGATTCCGTACAACGGAAGTAGGTATTTGCCCAGTTTCATAGCAAGTCGTCCGTTCCGCTCTTGAAGACGTAGGCCGAGACCAGGATCAGGATTGCCGACATGAGAATCAGCGACATGCTCGCCGCGTGCGGATAATTCTGCAGAACGAGGAAGTTCGCTTCAATGACGTTTCCGATCATTGTCGTCGACGTGCTTCCGAGGAAGTTGGCACTGGCGTTCACGTAGTCGCCGGCGGCCGGGATGAAGGTCAAAAGAGTTCCCGAGATGATGCCCGGCATCGTCAGCGGGACGGTGATTTTTCGGAACGAGGTGACCGGTCCCGCGTACAAATCTTTGCCGGCCTCGAGAAGTCGCAAATCGAGGCGCTCGATGCTGGAATAAAGCGGAAGCGTCATGAACGGGATGAAGTTGTAGGCGAGACCGAAAATCACGCTGATCGACGTGCCCGTGATGTGCGCGTCCGGCGGCAGTATCGACCACGCCTTCATCGTCCCGACGATGAACCCCTCATCGGCGAGGAGTTGCTTCCACGCCACCGTTCGCAAAAGGAACGAGATGAAGAACGGCGCGATGACGAGAACGAGGGCGAGGGACTGCCAGAGCGGGTAGGGCCGAAGGCGCACACCGATGAAATAGGCCAGCGGGTAGCCGATGGCCAACGCGATGAGTGTCGCCGCACCGGCGTACAGGAACGACCGCACGGAATGTTCGCCGTAGAGCGACAACACTTCGGTGTAGTTCTCCCACCGGAACGCGTTGACGTACTCGCCGATGAACGCACCGGGGGGCGCTTCCTTGAACGCGGTGATGACGAGCGAGATCAGCGGGGTGATGAAGAACAACCCGAGATACACGAGGCCCGGCAACAACAGAAACCACACCATTCGGCTTTTCTTTTGCGCCGCGGGTTCGACCGCCACACCGGACGGCCCGTGACTGAATGCGGTGAGGCTCATGACGGACTATCGCTTGGCGACGGCGAGCGACCGCGTCGTGGTGTCCGACTCGACAAACTCTTCGGTGTCGAATGGAATCCCGAACGAGAATTCCGTTGCCCAGGACAGCCACACCTTCGAGCCAGCGGCAACGATGTCACCGTCGTTCTGTTCGAATACCGTCAGTTTGTTCAGCCCGGGGACGTCGACGACGTACTGTGTCGACACGCCCGTGAACGACGTGTCGATGACGGTTCCCGGCCCGATGACCGATCGGGTTGCCGACGCCGTGGGCTCTTTCCGGGAAATCTGGATCTTCTCTGGGCGGACTCCGACCGTGATTTCGCCCGACGTCACTTTCGTTCGAGACGCCGGGACCTCGAGGGTCAACTTTCCGACCGTGACCTTCACATTTTTCCCGGACGTTCCCGAGACGACCCCGTCGAACAGATTCGACTGGCCGAGGAACGTCGCAACAAACCGCGTCGCGGGAAGTTCATAGAGCTCGGCGGGCGGACCCATCTGCTCGATCTTTCCCTTGTTCATCACCGCGACGGTGTCCGCCATCGTCATGGCCTCTTCCTGGTCGTGCGTGACGTGAAGGAAGGTCAGTCCGACCTCGGATTGGATGGACTTCAATTCGATCTGCATCTGGCGGCGCAGTTTAAGGTCGAGCGCACCCAAGGGTTCATCGAGCAACAGCAGCGCCGGTCGATTGACAACGGCGCGGGCGAGGGCCACGCGCTGTTGTTGTCCACCGGACAACTGCGTCGGCTTCCGATCCGCGAGGTGGTCGAGTTCCACCAACAGCAGCGCCTCGTGAGCGAGCTGTGTCGCGTCCTTCACGCCGCGCTGCTTGAGCCCGAACGCGACGTTCTCCAGAACCGTCATGTGGGGGAACAGAGCGTACGACTGAAACACCGTGTTGATGGGTCGCTGGTGCGCCTTGGTGCTCGAGACGTCTTTTCCGCCGACAAGGATCTGTCCCGAAGTCGGTTCTTCGAGCCCCGAGATGAGACGGAGGGTCGTTGTCTTTCCGCACCCGGACGGGCCGAGCAGGGCGAAGAACGACCCCGCAGGCACGGTGAAACTGACGTTGTCGACCGCGGTGAACCCCGGGAACTGTTTTGACACACCGACCAGTTCGAGGTCGGCGCCTCCTTGCGCGAAACCGCTCACGGATTCAGACACCAGCAACCACCCTTACGTTGACGCGATTAGCCCAGGAGGACGCCCTGGAAGGCTGCCTGGAATTCGCTTTCCTCGGCATCCGACAGGGAGCGGAAAATCGAAACCTGAGAAAGCGTGTCCGCGTTGGGGAAGATGAGCTGGTTCTCGGCGAGAGCGGGGTCGATCTTGATCGCTTCCTCGTACGCGCCGTTGACGGGGGTCACGTAGTTGACCCACGCTGCGACCTGAGCCGCGATGGCCGGGTCGTAGTACCAGTTGATGAGTTTCTCGGCGTTCGTCTTGCGAGGGCTTCCGATCGGAATCATGAACGTGTCGTTCCAGAACGTTCCGCCCGAATCGGGAAGCACGAACTTCCACTTCTCGTAGCCGGCTTCGAGGTTGAGGACAGTGATGTCTCCCGACCAGACGATTCCCGCGAGAGCATCTTCGCTCACGAGGTCTTCCGAATACGAGTTGCCCTTGATGTTGCGAATGAAGCCATCGGTCACGCGTGCTTCGACCTCGTCGAGTGCGTTGTAGAACTCGTCGGCGGTGAACTTGGTGATGTCGACACCCTGGCTCGACATCATGACGCCGAGAGTGTCGCGCATTTCACTGAGGACAACGACACGGCCCTGAAGGTCTTCGCGCCACAGGTCGGCGACCGAGACAATTGGTTCTGTTACGAGATCGGAGTTGTAAACAAGGCCCGCGAATCCGCCCTGCCACGGCAGAGACGACTTGCGCCCTGGGTCGAAGTCGGGGTTGAGGAGCGTCTCGACGACGTTGGCGTGGTTCGGGATGTTGTCGAGGTTGAACTCTTGAGTCCAGCCACGTCGAATCCAGCGCGACACCATCCACTCGGTGAGGCAGACGGTGTCGGCTCCGATGTCCTGTCCGAGCGCCAATTGGTCCTTGACCTTGGCAAAATACGAGTTGTTGTCGTCGACGTCGACGAGGTACGTGGCCGCGATTCCGGTCGCCGCGGTGAAGGCCTCGAGCGACGGGTGGTTGCCCGCGTCGTCCTCGTCCAAGTACAACGGCCAGTTGGCCCAGTTGACGGTGGGGTCCGAGTCCGAAATGTCTTCAGCGGCGACAAGCGCCTGTTCGCCGGGAGCACACGCGGCCAGCGACAATGCGATTGCCCCACCGAATGCGCCACCGAGAAGGGCGCGTCGTGACATCTGGGCTGCGCGGGCGTGCTGCACGAGCTCGCGAATGATCGGATCTTCAGGAAGGTTTTGCTTGTTCATGCATTTCCTTTGCTCAGTGGGTGACTACTTTGTCGTCCCCGCGTATCTCTGATAATGGCACAAGTGTCGACAGAAAGTAACCGCTTACGGCGATTTTCACGAGACAGCCAAGCCCAGAACACTAATTTCGCAGAATTTTCCCGATTTTGTTGCGGAATCCCTCGCAAATCGCCATAATGACAGAGGGATTCCCCACAACTCGATTGTCACAGGAGACACACCATGCGGATTGCCGTTCCCGCCGAAATCAAAAACAACGAATATCGCGTCGCGATCACACCGGCAGGAGTGAAGGATCTCGTATCCGCTGGTCACTCTGTGCTGGTTCAATCCGGCGCTGGTCTGGGTAGCAACATCACCGATGATGACTACGCCAAGCAGGGTGCCGAAATCGAGAAAGACGCAGCGAAGGTCTGGGCCGCCGGTGACATGATCCTCAAGGTCAAGGAACCAATCGAAAGCGAATACCCCCACTTCCGCGAAGGAATGCTTCTCTTCACCTATCTTCACCTCGCCGCCGAAGAGCACCTGACGAAAGCCCTTCTCGACGGAAAAGTCACGGCCATCGCCTACGAGACCGTGCAGTTGCCAACCCGCGCACTTCCGCTCCTCGCGCCGATGAGTGAGGTCGCCGGTCGCCTGTCCGTCATCGTCGGAGCAAACGCGATGCTCCGTCCCAACGGCGGAACCGGTCTTCTCGTCTCGGGAGTTCCGGGAACCCACGCCGCCAACATCGTCGTCCTCGGTGGCGGTGTGGCTGGGACTAGCGCCGTTGCGATGGCCGTCGGCCTGGGTGCGAACGTCACCGTGCTGGACACCAACATCCAGCGCTTGCGCGAACTCGACGCGCTGTACGCGGGCCGAGTGCAGACCCTCGCCTCGAACGCCTACGAGATCGAAAAGGCCGCGGTGAACGCCGACATGGTGATCGGTTCGGTTCTGATTCCCGGAGCGAAAGCACCGAAGCTCATTACCAACGCAATCGTGAAAAAGATGAAGCCGGGGAGCGTTCTCGTCGACATCGCAATCGACCAGGGTGGCTGCTTCGAGGACTCGCACGCCACCACGCACAGTGAACCGACCTTCGCCGTCCACGACACGATCTTCTATTGCGTCGCCAACATGCCAGGGGCCGCTCCGCAGACGTCAACACACGCGTTGACCAACGCGACTGCGCCGTACGTTCGCGCGCTCGCCGCCAAAGGCTGGAAAGACGCCCTTCGCGCTGACGCGTCACTGGCGCTCGGGCTCAACACTCACAACGGCTCGCTCACGAACGACGCGGTTGCCGTCGCTCACGGTCTCGATGCGGTGTCGCTCGAGTCCGTTCTCGCGTAAAGTACAAACCGGAGACCCCGCCACGTGCCCGAACCGGGTGCGGCGGCGGGGTCAAACGTTTCCGCCGGAGCACCGGTGGCGCGATGTGCATCGAGCGTTGCCGTCCGAAGTGTGATCACCGTGCGAACGGGTCCGAACGCACGGGGTAACGGCTGGTCGCTCGACACCACCGCTGCGATCGGTGGCGACAACTGCCGAACCCGCCGAATCGACTCGAGAAATGTCGTCGCCTCGAGAGGTGTCATCGAATCCACCAGTCGGTCCAGGTCGTCGATCACGAGAACGCGAGTCTCGGGGTCGGGGTTCAACTCGGACGCACCCGTCACCCACAACGCGGAGTGCCCGTCGACCAACGCTCGAAGCGTCTCGGTTCGTCCAGAACCCCGGTCGCCGATGACCGCCACGTCACCGTCACTCGGTTGCCAGTGAGCGAGTCGGTAACAGGCGTTGACCACGTCGCCGACGAGCCCGAACCCGGTTCGCCCCTCTCGAGGGACGGGTGCTGCCAGCGCTGGTTCCCACGGTGGCTCGGAGGTCCGTTCGTTAGGCGGTACTGCGAGACCAGGAACATCGACCGCCGGGACGTGAACCTCGCGGACCACTCCGTCACCGAGAGTCACGAGAGCACACCCCCGAGTCGGCGCGATCGAGGTGGCGCGCCCCAACACCTGGATGACGTCGTGGAGGGTGTTCATCGCGAGA
>JAIOXB010000054.1 GCA_021741825.1 Microbacteriaceae bacterium | reverse complement strand
GACGTGTCTTCGAGGACGATGACACGCTTGCCCTCGAGGTCGGGGCCCTCGACCTGCTTGCCGCGACCGTGGTCTTTGGGCTCTTTACGAACGACGAACGCGTCGTAGCTTTTGCCCTTCAGAACACCGCGGTGCAGAACGGCCGACGCGATCGGGTCGGCACCCATGGTGAGTCCACCCACAGCCGCAATGTCGGGGATGTCACCGATGAGGTCGACCATAACGTCTCCGATGAGCGGAGCGACGCGGTGGTCAAGGCTAACCCGACGAAGGTCGATGTAATAGGTCGCCTTCGCGCCGCTTGTCAGAGTGAAATCTCCGAAGAAAACCGCGTTGTCCCTGATGAGGGACGCGAGTTGCGAGCGGTCGTCGGTCATTCCTTAACCTTATCGAACGCCTAAACTCGCACTCGTGCGCATTGCGACCTGGAACATCAATTCGATTCGAACTCGAGTCGATCGCGTCGTCGATTGGCTTGGGGCGAGCGACATTGATGTGCTCGCTCTGCAAGAGACGAAGTGTCGGGACGACCAGTTCCCGCGGGACGCACTCGAGGCGGCCGGCTACGACATCGTGTGCCACGGTCTTTCCCAGTGGAACGGTGTCGCTTTTATCTCGAGGATCCCAATGACGGACGTCACCGTCGGATTCGACGGGATGCCCGGGTTCGCTAAGGATCACGACGGCGATGACCCGCCGCTCGAGGCCCGCGCGATCGGCGTCACGGTCGAGGGCGTTCGGCTGTGGAGCCTGTACGTCCCGAATGGGCGTTCGCTTGACGACCCGCACTTCGATTACAAGTTGCGCTGGCTCGAGGCACTCCGAACGTCGACCGCCTCAGAGATGACAACGTTCGATCAGCTTGCGGTAATGGGGGATTTCAACATCGCACCCTTCGACGACGACTGCGGTGACCCGCGGATGGTTCCCGGCCTGTCAACTCACATCTCTCCCGTCGAGCGCGAATCATTCGCGAAGTTTGAGGCGATGAACCTGACCGACTCCGTTCGGCCGCGCGTTCCAGAGGGGTACACCTATTGGGACTATAAAAACCTGTCCTTTCCGAGGAACGAGGGTCTGCGCATCGACTTCATCCTCGGGTCGCCCGCGTTTGCGGCGAGCGTCACCGACGCGTTCATCGACCGTGACCAGCGCAAGGGTGAACAACCGAGCGACCACGTTCCCGTTGTCGTCGAAATCGGTGGAGCGGAAGACGACGACCGCCCGATGTTTTGGTGACCGACGAAAGGAAAACGAATCATGGCTCTCGACCCCAATGATGTCCGAGGCGTCTGCGATTACATGAACGACCCCTCGATGGCCGACCACATGCGATTCATGGCGGAAAAACTGGCGGGAGCAGAGCTCGAATCGACCGTGCTGTTGATCGACATCACGGAATCAACCGGTGTCTTCACAATTGAAAAGAACGGCGATACCCGCGAGGTTTCTATCCCGTGGACGTTCCCCGTCACGAATCGCGACGACATGAAGTCGGCGCTCTTCGCGCTCCTCGACAAGGCCTTGCTCGGCTAAGCCAATCGCGGCCAGAGGTCGACGGACTAACGCACGACCTCGGTCAATGGCTTGCGCTCGCGAGGACCGGTTTCGGCCTCGCGGCGATCCTCGGGAAGTTTGTTGGGGTCACCCAGCGCGCCTACGGCGATGAGGGAAACGATCTCCCACGGTTCGGAAACTCCGAGCGCGATCGTGAGCGCATCGATGTCAAATCCGCCCATCTGGTGAGTCATGTGGCCATCCGCGGTCGCCTGAATTGTGAAGTGCGCGACCGACTGTCCGAGGTCATAACGCGCGTAGGCGTTCTCTCGGCCGGACGCAGTGACAGTGTTAGTAACCGCAACGACAAGCGCACTCGCATCGGGCGCCCATCCCGCGTTGAATCCCGAGAGGTCCTCGGCGATCTTGGCGAAGGTCTCGTCACCGCGATACCCGACGATGAACTGCCAGGGCTGAAGGTTGTTCGCTGACGGAGCCCACCGGGCCGCCTCGAAGGCCGGACCTAGGTCGGCCGCGGTCAGGACCGCGGTCGGGTCGAACGAACGGGGGCTCCAGCGGTTCGCCAGGGCGTCGTTGATGGGGTACTCGGTGACTGCTCGCTTGCTCATGATGTCCTTTGTGTATTTGGGGTTAGGGGATATTGCGGGAAACGGTGAGTGAGTCGCCATCGGATGCCACATCAACCACAACCGCATCGCCATCGGATATGTTCCCGGCAATCAGGGCGGTGGCGAGTCGGTCATCGATCTCGTGTTGCATCAGTCGTCGAAGCGGACGAGCGCCGTAAATCGGGTCGTATCCGCGTTCGGACAACCACACGCGTGCGCCGGGAGTAACCCCAAGTGTCAGACGGCGGTCGGCCAAACGGTTGGCGAGTCGATCCACCGTGATGTCAACAATGCGTTCGAGGTCATCGCTGGTCAGCGGCGCGAACACGACGATGTCGTCCAGTCGATTGACGAACTCGGGTTTGAACGCCTGTCGGACCGTTTCGTTCACCGCGATTTTCTTGTCTTCCCACGATAGTTCGGGGTCAACAAGGAAGTTCGAGCCGAGGTTCGACGTGAGGATGAAAATCGTGTTCCGAAAGTCGACCGTGCGACCCTGTCCATCCGTCAAGCGACCGTCGTCGAACACCTGCAACAACAGGTCGAAGACCTCGGGGTGAGCCTTTTCGACCTCATCGAGCAAAACAACGGAATACGGACGGCGGCGAACGGCTTCGGTCAACTGCCCGCCCTGTTCGAACCCGACATAACCGGGAGGCGCACCAATCAGGCGCGACACCGAGAACTTCTCGCCGTATTCGCTCATGTCGATGCGTATGAGGGCCTTCTCATCGTCGAACAGATAGTCGGCGAGCGCCTTAGCGAGTTCGGTCTTGCCGACACCGGTCGGTCCAAGGAACAGTAATGAGCCGGTCGGACGGTTTGGGTCCGAGACACCGGCGCGACTGCGGCGAACCGCGTCCGACACCGCGCGAACGGCATCCTCGTGCCCGACGAGTCGTTTGGCAAGTTCCTTTTCGAGGCTCAGCAATTTTTCGGTCTCGCCCTGGGTCAGTTTGTCTACCGGGATTCCCGTCCACGCTGCAACAACGGCCGCAATGTCCTCCTCGGTCACACGGTCGTTCACCATCCGGTCGCCGATCTGTTGGCCTGATTCGGCTGCAGCGATCGTCGCCTCGATCTCGGGAATGACCTCGTAGTTGATCTTCGACGCCTTTTCGTAATTACCTTCGCGCATGGCGAGGTCGAGGTCGATTCGCGCGTCGTTGAGTTTCGTCATCAAGTCACCAACGCCCTGCAACGACGCCTTTTCGGCTTCCCAGCGTTTCTGAAGTTCAGCGAGCGCCACGCGCTTCTCGTCGAGTTCACCGCGCAGTTTCGAGAGCCGCTCCTTGGACGCATCATCTTTTTCCTTCTTGAGGGCGAGTTCTTCGATCGTGAGGCGATCAACCAATCGGCGCAATTCATCGATTTCGACGGGCGAGGATTCGATCTCCATTTTGAGACGGCTCGCGGCTTCGTCGATGAGGTCGATGGCCTTGTCGGGAAGTTGACGAGACGTGATGTATCGATTCGACATCGTAGCGGCCGCGATGAGCGCGCTGTCGGCGATCACGACTCGGTGGTGTGCCTCGTACCGTTCCTTGAGACCGCGCAGAATCGCAATCGTGTCTTCGACGCTGGGTTCACCGACGTACACCTGCTGGAATCGCCGTTCCAAGGCCGCGTCCTTTTCGATGTTTTCGCGATATTCGTTGAGGGTCGTAGCGCCAATCAATCGAAGTTCGCCCCGTGCGAGCATCGGTTTGAGCATGTTTGCCGCTGCGATTGATCCTTCGCCGCCACCCGCACCCATGAGGTTGTGCAGTTCGTCGATGAACGTGATCACACGACCGTCGGACTCGTCGATTTCCTTGAGAACGGCCTTGAGCCGTTCCTCGAATTCCCCACGGTACTTGGCCCCGGCGACCAGTGCCGCGAGGTCGAGTGAGACGATTTGCTTGCCCTTGAGGCTGTCGGGTACATCGCCGGCGATGATGCGCTGTGCGAGTCCCTCGACGACAGCCGTCTTTCCGACCCCCGGTTCACCGATCAGAACGGGGTTGTTTTTGGTTCGACGCGTAAGCACCTGGGTGATTCGACGGATCTCAGCGTCGCGGCCGATCACGGGGTCGAGTTTGCCCGTCTGTGCGATTGCGGTGAGATTTACTCCGTACTGTTCCAGCGCGGATTTTTGTTCCTCCTGTGAGGAAGGGGCACCCTGCATGTTAGCCATGGTTTTCTCCTCGGGTTCTAGCGGTCGCGCCAGGGAAACGGTCGCCAAACGACGACCTGGTTGGACTTTTGTGAGCGGGTACCGGCTCGAAGCGAGACGACCTCGCCACCCTTGCCCGCGGCAAAAACCCGGCTTCCCGGACGCGCGATCATCGCGTCGGCGAGGAGGGATTCGAGCTCACGAACACGCTGATTTAGATCGGTAACGGTGTTTTCAAGTTCAAGGATTCGACGAATCCCCTCGAGGTTGAGCCCTTCGTTTGATAGGCGCTGAACCTCGCGCAACTGGACGATGTCCCGCATCGAATACCGACGGGTCCGGCCCGCGGTCCGCCCGGGTGATACCAACCCGAGTCGGTCGTATTGACGAAGGGTCTGCGGGTGCATCGCCGCGAGTTCCGCCGCGTGAGCGATGGAGAAAATCGGGTCGTCTTCTGTGAACACGGTTCCCCCTAGAGGCTTGCCTTGCCATAGAGCGTCTCGCGCGGACTGTGGACGTCATTGAGCGTCTTGAATTCCTCGACGAGTTTTTTGGTCTTATCCGAGATCAGGTCGGGTGTGACAATGAGAATCGTCGCGAGCAGGTCACCACGCTTTCCCTTGACCTTCACGCCACGCTCGCGAACGCGCAGTACGCGGCCACTCGGTGTGTTCGCCGGGACCTTGACCTTAACCCTGTCGCCCTCGAGAGTCGGAACCTCGATGGTCGCCCCCAGAATCGCTTCGGGAATCGTGATCGGAATATCGACGCGCAGATTGTCGCCATCGCGATCGAAGACCGGGTGGTCACGAACGGTGACCGTGATGACCAGGTCGCCGGAGGCTCCGCCCGTCATCGATTGTTCGCCCTTGTCGCGCACACGAATCTTTTGCTTGTCGTTGACGCCTGCGGGGATTGCGATTTGGAGGGGCTTTGCGCCTCGAAGATCGAGACTGACCTCGCCGCCCTGAATCGCAGTGCGGAAGTCGATCGTGATGTTCGCCGTGAGGTCGGCGCCCTTTCGAGCGCTGGGACGTGGCTGACCGGTGAATCCGCCTGCACCACCACCGAACATTCCCCCGAAGATGTCCTCGGGGCTCTGTTGGAATCGGGTTCGACCGCCGCCACCGAAGATGTTTCCGAACACGTCGTCGAAGCCGCCAGGGCCGTTGCCGCCCGACGTGAATCGAGCACCGCCGCCCATCGCACGGATCTGGTCGTATTCCTGCCGCGACGCCGAATCCGACAACACGGTGTACGCCTCGCTGATCTCCTTGAATCGCGCCTCGGCCTTTGCATCGCCGGGGTTCGAATCGGGGTGGAACTGTCGGGCGAGCTTTCGGTACACCTTCTTCAGTTCCGCATCCGACACGTCCTTCGAGACGCCGAGAACGGCATAAAAGTCCTTATCGAACCAGTCTTGGCTTGCCATCGCGTCTCCCTTCGACTACTCGGCCGGTGCGGCGACGGCGACCTTGGCCGGTCGAATCAATCGGTCACCGAGTGTGTACCCCACCTCAACGACGTCAGCAACGGTCTCGCTGGTTGCGCCCTCGGTGGGAAGTTTCACGATTGCTTCGTGACGGTTCGGGTCGAACGCTTCGCCGACCTCGCCAACCGACGCAAGCCCGAATCGGCCAAAGCCGGTGCGGATTTTTTGCGCCACGATTTCGAGCGGGCTGCCGGCCAGGTCGCCGTGTGACTCGGCGCGATTGAGATCGTCCATCGCGGGGAGCACAGCGCGAATCACTTCGGCGATGACGGCGTCGCGGTTTGCGGCGCGATCACGTTCGACGCGATTGCGGAAGTTTGCGAGTTCGGCTTCTGCACGAGCGGCGCGGTCGCGATATTCCTCGACCAGGTTCCGTTCGACCTCGCCGAGCATTGATTCGAGGAGTTCCTCGGCGTTCTGTTCAGCCGCTTCGTCCGCGAGGCTGGGTTCCCCCGCCTCCTCGGTCGATTCCTCGGAAGAGTCCTCGGCCGATTCGGTGGGGGGAACCTGCTCGTCGTTGTTCTGTTCGTTGTCCGACATGATTACTTGGTGTCGTCCTTGTCGGCCGATTTCGCAGCGTCGTCTTCGTCATCGACAACTTGGGCGTCGATGATGTCCTCGTCGTCCTTGGTCGACTCGGGGGTCTCGTCG